>JANNMM010000127.1:0-6684 GCA_031397915.1 Rhodoferax sp.
GCGCAGTGGCGTACTCACTGAGGGCCAGCGGGACGTCTTGCGGCATGCGGGCCAGGCCACCGGCCAGGCAAGCCGCATCTTCAATCGCCATGCCTGCACCTTGTGCCATATACGGCAACATCGGGTGGGCGGCATCGCCCAGCAGCGCCACGCGGCCCTGCGCCTGTTCACGCGCGCCCTGCATGGGCTCGCGCCGGCACAACGGCCAAGACTGCCAGGCCTGACAGGTCTCAACGGCCTGCAATGTGTTTTGCAGCGGCTCGCACAGGCGGTGCATTTGTTGACGCAGCAGTTCCAGGTCAAACGACTGGTTCCAGCCGTCGGGCGAATCCCCGCCCTGGCCTTCAACGATGAGCACCAGGTTCAGCCATTCACCGCCGCGCACCGGGTACTGCACGATGTGCATCCGGGGCCCCAGCCAGACGCTGATGTCTTTGCTGCGAAGCGACTGTGGCAGGTGCTGTTGCGGCACCAGCGCGCGCAGTGCGACATGCCCAGTGCGCTGCGGCGGGCCGTCAGCCAGCAATTGCTGGCGCACGCGGCTCCAGAGACCATCGGCGCCGACCAGAAGATCGCCACTGTATGTGCTGCCACCTGAGAGCGCGACACTGATACCCCCATCGCCTGGCGTAAACGACTCAATCGCCCTGCCCGTTTGCACCGTGCAGGCCACATACTGCCCCAATGCCTTGAGCAATAGTTCGTGAAGGTCGGCGCGGTGGATGGTCAGGTAGGGGGCGCCGTAACGCTGCAATGCCGCTTCGCCCAGGCGCAGTTGCCCAAGCTGACGGCCGCTTGCGGCATCCATAACACGCAAATTATTGGGCGCAAATGCAAGCGCCTTTAGCGCTTCGCCCAACCCCCAGCCGTGCAGGATACGCGTGACATTGGGGCCGAGCTGGACGCCCGCGCCAATCGGTTCAAACGATGGCGTCTTCTCAAATACCTTGGCGTCGCACCCCGCGCGCGAGCAGGCCAGCGCAGCCGCCAAACCGCCAATGCCGCCGCCGGCAATGAGTACTTTCAAATAACCCGCACCCGGATGACGTGTTCCACCGCCTCAATGGCGCCAACCACATCGGCCCCCGGCACGCCCTCCACGTCAATGATATTGAAGGCCAGTTCGCCACGGCTTTTGTTCACCATGTCGAGCACGTTGACTTTTCGCTCAGCCAGTACGCCCAGCACGTGGCCGAGCACGCCCGAGACGTTGTCGTTGGAGAAGGTGATGCGCCCGGCGCCTGGCGTGCGGCCCATGCTCACGGCCGGAAAGTTCACCGAGTTGGTGATGTTGCCGTTTTCCAGGTAATCCATCAACTGATTGGCCGCCATCACGGCGCAGTTTTCTTCGGATTCTTCGGTGCTGGCGCCGATGTGCGGCATGGCGATCACATTCGCGTTGCCCAGCATCGCGGGCTCGGGAAAATCGCAGACGTATTTGCCGAGTCTTCCAGCCGCAAGGCTATTGAGCGCCGCCGCAGAATCCACAATCGTTTCGCGCGCGAAGTTGAGCAACACCGCGCCCGGCTTCATGGCCGCCAGCGCGGCCTCGTTGATCATGTGTTTGGTCGCGTCCATCGCGGGCACGTGCAGGCTCACGTAGTCAGAGCGCGCCATCAGCGCCAGCAGGTTCTCGGCACGCTGCACTTCGTTGGAGAGCCGCCAGGCCGCGTCGATCGATAGGGCCGGGTCAAAGCCCACCACTTTCATGCCCATTGCCAAGGCCATTTCAGCGACCATGGAACCGATGGCGCCGAGGCCGACGATACCCAGTGTTTTGCCCTTGATCTCGCCACCGGCGAAGCGGGATTTTTCTTTTTCCAGCAAAGCCGCCATCGCCGCAGCGTCGCTCATGTCGGTGAGCGAGTTCACATACGTCATGCCGGGCAAAATGCCGCGCGTGGCCAGCAGCATGCCCGCCATCACGAGTTCTTTGACGGCGTTGGCATTGGCACCGGGCGTGTTGAACGCGACGATTCCGAGCTTGCCGTAGTCGACCACCGGAACGTTGTTGACACCCGCGCCGGCGCGCGCAACGGCGAGCAGTGACTTGGGCACTTCCACGCCCTGCAGCTTCTGGCTGCGCAGCAGAAATGCATCGGGGCTGCCGATGTCGCTGCCCACTTCGTAACCCTGGCGCGGAAAACGCTCCAGGCCTTTGACCGAGATCTGGTTGTAGGTTCTGATTTTGTACATGGCGACCTTCACGCGGCCACTGGGGTGGTCACCTCGAGGTACGCCCAGGTCAGCCACGGCATCAGGGCCTTCAAGTCAGCCTGCTCCACCGTGGCACCGCACCAGATGCGCAGACCGGCGGGCGCGTCTTTGTAGGAGCCGATGTCGTAGGCCACTTTTTCAGCCTCGAGCAGTTTGGTCATTTTTTTGACCTGCTCTTCAGTCGCTTTCACCGACAGGCAAACGCTGGTGTTGGAGCGCGTAGCTTTGGTTTTGGCGAGAAACGAGATCCAGTCGTTCGCAGCGACAAAATCTTCGATCACCTTCAGATTGGCTTCACTTCTTTGAACCGTGCCTTTGACGCCACCAATGCTCTCGGCCCACTTCAGCGCGTCCAGGTAATCCGACACACACAACATCGACGGTGTGTTGATCGTCTCACCCTTGAACAAACCTTCATTCAACTTGCCACCCGACTTCATGCGGAACACCTTGGGCAGCGGCCAGGCCGGGCTGTACGCCTCGATTCGCTCTACGGCACGCGGCGAGAGGATCAACATGCCGTGGCCGCCCTCGCCACCCAGCACTTTTTGCCACGAGTAGGTCACCACGTCGAGTTTGTCCCAGGGCATCTCCATGGCGAACACAGCCGAGGTGGCGTCGCAAATCGTGAGGCCTTTTCGGTCTGCGGGAATCCAGTCGCCATTGGGCACTTTCACGCCCGAGGTGGTGCCGTTCCACACAAACACCACGTCGTTGTTGAAGTCCACCGCCGAGAAATCGGTGATGTCGCCGTAGTCAGCCTTGCGCACATTGGTGTTGGGCAATTTCAACTGTTTGACGATGTCGGTCACCCAGCCGGCGCTGAAGGATTCCCACTCCAGCACGTCCACGCCGCGCGCGCCCAGCATCGACCACATCGCCATTTCGATGGCGCCGGTGTCCGAGCCCGGCACCACCGCAACGCGGTAACCGGCGGGCAGTCCGAGAATGCGGGCGGTCTCCGTGCAACACAAGGCCAGCGCCTTTTTGCCCAGCGCTGAGCGGTGCGAGCGGCCCAAGGTGTCGAGCTGGAGCTTGCTCACGTCATAGCCAGGGCGCTTGGCGCAGGGTCCGGATGAGAAATTGGGGCAATGCGGTTTGACGGACGGTTGGGGGGAGGGTTGGGTGTTTTGCATAACCCATGATTTTATGTCTTGGCAAAGGACCGAAGCCAACTCTGAACAGCCCCGCGTGATCGCCCAGGGCATTTCAGGGGCTTGACAACCTTAAATTTGTTGATATATTTACTACATAATTGGAAATAGTTGATACATATGTGGTCTCTCTTACTCGTCACACTTCCCACGCAACCCAACGCGGTGCGCCTGCGCATCTGGCGTGCGCTCAAGGCCCTGGGTTGTGTCGCCCTGCGGGATGGCGCGTATGTGTTGCCCGCCAGCGAAGTCGCGGTGCTGGAGGCGCTGGCGACCGAGGTGGGGCAACATGGCGGCAGCGCGTCGGTGATGGCGTTGTCGCCCAAAGGCAAAGAACAAGAGCTGGAAGTTCTTGCCCAGTTTGACCGCGCCGAGGCCTACGCGGCCTGGACAGAATCGGTGAAACTGGCCTTTGCTACCTGCCAAACGCTTTCAGAAACCGAGGCTCGCAAACGCCTGCGAACGCTGGGAGAGGCCTTGCAGGAGATCCGGCGAACAGACTACTACCCCAGGCCGGGGCCAACGGGCCAGGGCGACGACTCTCTGCTGGCCCTCCTGCGCCAAACCTTTGACGCGCGTTTCTCCAAAGGTGAACCCACCCCCACCGTGGCCGCCACCCTGTCCAATATCCTGCGGCTGGACCCCGTCAAATTCCAGGGTAAACGCTGGGCCACCCGCGCCCGCCCGTGGGTGGACCGCCTCGCCTCGGCCTGGTTGATCCAGCGTTTCATCGACCCAAAAGCGCAGTTCGTCTGGCTCGATGACCCGGCAAAGGTGCCCAAAACCGCTTTGGGTTTCGACTACGACGGCGCGCGTTTCACCCATATTGGCCAACGCGTCACGTTCGAGGTGCTGATGGCCAGTTTTGGCCTGGACGCAGACGCGCGGCTCCAGCACATCGCGAAAGTCGTGCATTACCTTGACGTGGGCGGCATCCCTGCCGACCAGGCCGCCGGCCTGGAGGCCGTGCTCGGAGGACTGCGCGAAGTGCATGCGAATGACGACGCATTGATCCAGGCCACAGGCGCTGTGTTTGACGCGCTGTATGCCAACGCTGGCCGCGCCGCGCCTTCTGGTGAAAACAAACCATGAACAACTCAAGCACCATCCCAAACACGGCGTCATCCACAGAAGCCCCGACCCCCGTGAGTTTCGCCACCGCCTTCTGGTACTGGCTGCGCTTGGGCTTCATCAGCTTCGGTGGGCCAGCCGGGCAAATCGCCATCATGCACACCGAGCTCGTGGAGCAAAAACGCTGGATCAGCGAAAAGCGCTTTTTGCACGCGCTCAACTACTGCATGCTGCTGCCAGGGCCCGAGGCGCAACAACTGGCCATCTACATCGGCTGGCTGATGCACCGCACCTGGGGCGGCATCGTGGCGGGCACACTCTTTGTGCTGCCTTCGCTGTTCATTTTGATCACGCTGTCTTGGATTTATCTGGCCTTTGGTTCACTGCCGGTCGTTGCAGGCATCTTCTACGGCATCAAGCCGGCGGTCACGGCACTGGTCCTGCACGCGGCGCACCGCATTGGCAGCCGCGCGCTCAAAAACAACTGGCTCTGGGCAATTGCCGCAGGCGCGTTTGTAGCCATCTTCGCGCTGGACGTACCCTTCCCGTTGATCGTCTTGTGCGCCGCCGCCATCGGCTACCTCGGTGGCCGTTTCAAACCCGGGGTATTTGCCGTGGGCGGCGGGCATGGCGCAGCCGTCAAAACCTATGGACCGGCGTTGATTGACGACGACACACCCACGCCCGCGCATGCCTTGTTCAGCCGCACCCATTTGTTCAAGATCATCGCCATCGGTCTGGCGCTTTGGGGCGCCGCCTTTGCGTTGCTGGTCGCAGCGGTTGGCCTGGACGGCGTGTTGAGCCAGATGGCCTGGTTTTTCACCAAGGCCGCGCTGCTTACTTTTGGCGGCGCGTACGCGGTTTTGCCTTATGTCTACCAAGGCGCGGTGGAGCACCACCAGTGGCTCACCGGCCCGCAAATGATCGACGGCCTGGCGCTGGGCGAAACCACACCCGGCCCGCTGATCATGGTGGTCGCCTTCGTGGGTTTTGTAGGCGGCTGGTCCAGACAGATCTTCGGCCCTGACTCGCTGTTTCTCGCCGGCGCCGCCGCCGCCACGGTGGTGACGTATTTCACCTTTCTGCCGTCTTTCATTTTCATCCTGGCGGGTGGCCCGTTCATCGAAACAACCCACGGCAACCTGAAATTCACCGCGCCGCTCACTGCCATCACGGCGGCAGTCGTTGGCGTGATCGTCAACCTGGCGCTCTTCTTCGCCTACCACGTGTGGTGGCCCAAGGGCCTTGCGGGTGGCGGGATTGCCGGGCTTCTGGGCGGCATTGACTGGCCGTCTGTCGTGATCACCACGGCTGCCGCAGTGGCCCTTTTCAAATACAAAGTCGGCGTGATCCGCTTGATCGCCGCCTGCGCTGCTGCAGGTTTGGCCTGGAAACTTTTGACCTGACGACACCAACAGAGATGCGAAGGAGACCACCATGCCCCTGTTCATTTTGTTGCTGTTGTTGTGGCGCAAATCAGCACGCAGGCTGATGCAGGCTTGTGAAGCGCGCGCCGTCCTCTACGCGCGGCGACCACCGGGCCGCCTGAATTCTGTGGAGCGCCGGCTGGTCACCCAAGCCGAAGCGTACCTGCACGCTTCCTCCCTGCCTCGCACCCGCACGCGGTTTCACACACAGCCCCACCCCCACGTTCACAACCACCAGGAGAATGACATGAGCGACATAAACGTCAACGAACTCGCGCTGTGGCGCAAAGCCGGTTTTGAGCATGTGCTCATCGATGTGCGGCGCGACATCAAACGGGCTGCGGAGGCCGACGAAATCAGTGGCGGCCAGTGGCACAACCCGGCTGCCTGGCTGGAGTGGAAAGACGCCGTGGCCGCCACCGCCCCAGGCCAACCCGTTGTCGTGTATTGCGCCTACGGGCATGAGCTCAGCCAGGCACTGGCGGCCTGCCTGCGGGCGCTCGGGCGTGACGCACGGCACCTGGTCGGCGGCATCGAGAAATGGCGCAAATCGGCCCTGCCCGTCGTCACCCTTGCGAAACAGGAGAGAACATCATGAAATGGATCACCCGCGAACGCCCGAAGATCGACCGCATCGCCTGCCCCTGGCTGGTCGCCCGCTTCATCGACAAAACGCCCGAGTTTTTGTATGTGCCCACTGCCGATGTGATGCGTGTGGCCAAAGAGCAAGGCGCCACACCCTACGACGTGCCGGGCGTGGAATTCACCCACGTGGGCGAAGATTGCAGCTTTGACACGTTCATCAAGAAGCACAA
>JANNMM010000138.1:0-42346 GCA_031397915.1 Rhodoferax sp.
CCCCAGGAGATCGTGGGTCTGATCACGGGTGCCATAGATCCGGAGAAACTGGCGCATGCGAGTCTGCCAGGTCAGGTGATGGCGGAGGCGGCCTGATGCTCAAAGGCATTGACCCGATCCTGACACCCGAACTGCTGATGCACCTGTGTGCCATGGGCCATGGGGAGTGGGTGGCAGTGGTGGACGCCAATTTCACGGCGGATTTTCTGGCCCAAGGCAAACCCTTGGTGCGAATGCCCGGCTTGACGCTGCTGCGCGTGAGCCAGGCGGTCTTGTCGGTTTTTCCACTGGATGAATCCGTTGACCAGCCCGCTGCGTATATGCACGTGTGCAAAGCCGAGCCAGACTACCGTACGCTGGTTCAACAGGCGCTGGTGGACCTCTTGGGGCACCGGGACAAGGGCGGCCTCGCCGCAGACAAAATCGAACACGTCGAACGTTTTGCTTTTTATGACCGTGTGCGTGCGGCAAGCCTGATCGTGCAAACCGGTGAAGCCTCCGCATATGGCAACGCCCTGTTTGCCAAAGGTGTGATCCTGAATTGAACGCCGCCCACGCTTTTGTCCGCGACCCGCGACTGATGCGCGGCTCAAACCACAACGGCATGCGCCAGTTCAATGAGCGTATCGTGTTGCAGGCGGTGCGCCTGCATGGCGCAATCCCCAAGGCCGATCTCGCACGGCTTACACAGCTGTCCACGCAAACCGTGTCGATCATTGTCAATCGGCTCGAAGCAGATGGCCTGCTGGTCAAGCAAGACCGAATTCGCGGCAAGATTGGCCAGCCGTCGGTGCCGCTGGCGCTCAATCCGGAAGGCGCGTTCAGTTTGGGCCTGCAGGTCGGACGGCGCAGTCTGGAGGTACTGGTGTCGGATTTTCTTGGCCAGCCCCGCCATCAACTGCAGTTCAATTACCCGTTTCCGGACCCTCAGGTGGTGTTGAGCCACATTCGGCAGGCTCTGGCTGAAATGGAGGGGCTGATGTGCGCCAAATGGCAGCGCATGGTTGGTATTGGACTGACGGCCCCCCTGTTTCTGCACAAGTGGCCTGATCTTCTGGGTGGCGAGGCGGGTGCCGCCTTGCAGCGCTGGGAGCCGATTGACCTCCTGGCCGAAGTGCAGGCTCTGACGCCGTTGCCGGTGGCGTTTGCCAAAGACACCACGTCGGCTTGCATGGCTGAAATGCTGCAAGGCCACGGCCAGTCGATCAGCAACTTTCTGTATGTGTTTGTAGGCACCTTCGTGGGCGGCGGCCTGGTGTTGGCAGGCCACATCATGGCTGGTCCAACGGGCAATGCAGGCGCCATTGGTTCGCTGCCGATGGGTTTGTCTGAGGGTGCTGCGGCAAGCGCAAAGCGGCCCGATCAGTTGCTGCAGCTGGCTTCGGGCTGGCAGCTTGAACAATCGCTGGAAGCGGCGGGTTTTGACGCCCTGAAGGTGCTGGACGACACAATCATGGAGCCGGCCTTTGCCGCCATCACCACGCCGTGGCTGGAGCAAGCCAGTCGTTTCCTGGCCATGGCGATCGTCAGCGCGACCGCGATTCTCGACCTGGATGCTGCCGTGATTGATGGCTCGCTGAGCCGGTCCCTGATCAATGCGCTGATCGAGGCCACTCGTGCCAGGCTGGCGGGGTACAACTTCGAGGGACTGAACCGGCCCGGTATCGTAGCTGGTCAGGCCGGTGCGCACGCCCGGGCTTTAGGCGCGTCGCTGCTGCCCTTACACAAGCAGTTTTTCCCGCTGAAGGATATTTTCCTGAAGCAGGATTTGGTGTAACTTCCGGTTGATGAAAATTTACCTCGACTCTGCGGTGGCGAGCAGTTGGCGGCCGATGCCCGGCTGCCCGCCCATTCAAGGGGTCACGACCAACCCAAGCCTCATTTTTCAAGCGGGGTTGGCTGTGAATCTGCCGACTTATCTGGACCTGGTTCGGGCCGCCGGCGAACACGCCATGCCCGAGCTGATGCTGCAGTTGCCCAGCGGCGACCCGTCACAGGCCTTGCACTGGCTGGACGCCCTGCGACCGGCAGCCGCACGGTATGGGGTGGCACTTACTATCAAATTGCCTTGCCACCCTGACTGGTTGCCCTGCATTCAGGCGCTGAAACAGGAAGACCAGCCGATTTTGCTGACTGCCTTGTCCAACCCGGTTCAGCTCTTGTGGGCGCAGTCGCTGGACGTTGATTTTGTCGCGCCGTATGTAGGGCGCCTGCAAGCGCAGGGTCGCGACGTGTGGGCGCTGATGGAGGCCTGTGTTGCGGCGCAGGACGACGCCGAAGCGCCTGGCCCGCTGCTTCTGGCCGCCAGTATCAAATCTCCCGACGTGATGGCCAGACTGATGGCGCTGGGCGCCGCCGCTGTCACACTGCCGCCAGCCAGCCTGGCGGCCTGGTCACAAGACCCGATGACTCAGGACGCGATGGACCAGTTTGACCAGGACACCGTTTCTTCGAAGCGCTTCAACTGACGCTGCGGCAGGTTACGGTTTTGCAACTTCAGGACATTCTCTACTCGCAGGGTTTTGGCACGCGGCGTGTGTGTGCCGGGTTGATTCAACAGGGCCTGGTAGAGGTCTATGAATCAGCAGAAGCCCAAAACCCCGTCAAACAGCAAGAATCTGCCGCTGAATATGTCGCAAAAGACCTGAGGTTTCGCGTCCAGGGCGTGGCCTGGGAATACCGCGAAAAAGCCTATTTGATGCTGCACAAACCGGCGGGCACCGAATGTTCGCAAAAGCCCTCGACCTGGCCGAGCATTTACACCTTGTTGCCTTCGCCACTGCGCCTGCGGCCGCAAAAGTCGGCCGTGCAGGGCGTGCAGGCCGTCGGTCGGCTCGATCAGGACACCACCGGACTGCTGCTCCTGAGCGACGACGGCCAGTTCATCCACCGCATGAACTCGCCCAAAAAGCATGTGCCCAAGATCTATGAGATCACGGCAAAACACCCATTGGAGGACAAGCAGGTCCAGCGCCTGCTCGAAGGTGTGGTGCTGGAGGATGACCCAAAACCCGTGCGTGCTGCTGCCTGCGAAATAGCGGAACCTGAAGGCGGGCGCCTGCACCTGCGCCTGACGCTCACCGAAGGCAAATACCACCAGGTCAAACGCATGCTGGCGGCGGTTGGAAACCGGGTCGAAGCCCTGCACCGCTCGCGCATTGGCGCACTGGCATTGCCTGACGACCTGTTGCCGGGGCAGTGGCGTTGGCTCAGTGAATCGGACCTCGCCAGACTTTCTCCCGCAACCTGACCTTCAAGACAAGGCTTGCCGTCACGGCAGATTTTGCAGGAACTGCGCGATGGCCTGCGTCGTCTTCTCGGTTTGATCCCGGTGCGGTGAATGTCGGCAGGCTTCGATTTTCAGCAGTTCTACGGGTTTGTTGTGCAAGACGTCAGTGCCACCGAGCACGGTGACCCTAGCAATTTCGTCAACTTGAAACATCGTGCCATACGGGTCGTCATAGCCCTGGATGGCCAGGACAGGTGCTGCAATGGTTTTGCATTCCTCGCGGATGTCAAAGTTGCGAAAACCCTTCGACAGCCAAACATCGTTCCACTGCCAAAACGCGCCATCCACATCGGCGTGGTAGGGCGCGAGTCGGGCGCGTAAGTCACCACTCTCGTACGCGATCCTGGCCTGCGTGATCGATGCAATGGCCACATCCTCTACAAGCACATGGGGCGCCAACACCACCACACCGGAAACGGCAAACCGGCTGGCGTGCAACAGCGCAATGCTCCCGCCATCAGAATGACCGATCAAAACCGGTTTTTCAATCTGCAGGGCGTGAAGCAGCTCAGGCAAAACTTGCCAGGCCTCCTCGTGCATGTAATCAGGTCGAAGTCGACCTGCGCGCAAACCCGCTACTTTTCTGGAAGGCCCCCGCACATCAATAACTGCGTCAGACCATCCATACCCCCTGCGCGAATACACACAGCCTGCGCGCCCGGTCGTTTTGCAGACACTGGCCGGCCAATCGCGCCAAAGGGCAACGGAACCCAGGCCCTCATGGAGGAAGACGATTGGGGCGCACGTTGATTTGCCCTCTGTAGCAGCGATGCGTTGAATCTCCAGGTTGACGCCGTTGTTCGCAATCTTTTCCATGGATTCATGTTACGGCATGTGCAGAGCGCAACCAACGGTGTCGCCAAAGGCGCGGGTACACTAGACGGTTAGCTCCAGAGTGGTTTTGTGTGAAGTTTTCAATCTCGTATTTGACTGCATTTCGGGCAGTAATCATTGCCGCATTTGGTGTGCTTGCGTCATGGTTGGTATTCGCGCAGGCGGGCCTGGCCAGACCCCTGTTTGTCCTCAACTCCCTGGACGCCACCATCAGCGTGATCGACCCGGTCACCTGGACTGAGACACGGCGCATACCTACCGGCAAAGAGCCCCACCACCTGTACCTCACGCCGGACGAGAAGTCCTTGATCATCGCCAACGCATCCGGCAACTCCCTGACCTTCGTTGACCCGAAAACGGCAGAGGTGCAACGCACATTGCACTCGATCGCAGACCCGTATCACCTTCGGTTTTCGCCGGACATGAAGTGGTTTGTCACGGCTGCCAACCGGCTTAACCACATCGACATCTACCGTTGGGATGGTGCCAACATCACGCTGGCCAAACGCATTGCCACGGGCAAAACGCCAAGCCATTTGTGGATCGACACGAAAAGCACCACGGTTTACGCGTCCATGCAGGACAGCGACGAAATCATCAGCATCGACCTGGCCAGCCAGACCCTCAAATGGCGAGGCAAGACCGGTGCGACGCCCGCCGACGTATTCGTGACGCCGGACGACAAATTCCTGCTGGTCGGCCTGACCGGTGGTCACGGCGTCGAGATCTGGAACCTCTCTGGCGCGCAACCGTCCTTGGTCAAACTATTGCCAACTGGCGCTGGGGCACATGCGTTTCGCGCCGCTGGCGACAAGCGGCATGTGTATGTGAGCAACCGCGTGGCCAATACGATCAGCAAAATTGACTACCAATCCATGACGGTGGTTGACAGCTACGTGGCGCCCGGTGGACCCGATTGCATGGACGTCTCGGCCGATGGCAAGCTGATTTACGTGACTTCGCGCTGGGCAAGGAAGCTCAGCGTCATTGATACCACCACCAAGGCGCTGGTACGCCAGGTGAACGTCGGAAAATCGCCGCATGGCGTCTGGACACTGGATCATGCGCCGCGCTTCTAGCGAATTTTCCCCGCGCTCGGTTGCTCTGCAAAAGTTAGGGGCTTGTGCTTTTCTGGCAGGTTCTTGCGGGCTGCTGCATGCGCAGGTTTGCGACAAACCGCTTTACCTGACGTTCGACACTGGCCACATGGGCACGGCACCATTGATCGCCGAGGTGCTGAAACGCCATAACGTCAAGGTCACCTTTTTCGCCGCAAACGAGCGCACACAGACGGGAGACGGCAGCCTGGGCAACCACTGGGCACCTTGGTGGAAAGCGCGCGCCGCCGAGGGACACGAATTTGCGTCACATACCTATGATCACGTGTATTGGCGCGGTGACGTCAAGGGAGTCGAGCCGAAGTTCCGCATCCAGCCCAGCAGCGGCGCGTTTGAAGGACGCGATTTCACCTGGAATGCAAAAAAATACTGCGAACAAATCGCCTATGCCGCAGAACGCGTAGGCGACCACACCGGCAAGAAGCCGTTGCCGCTGTTCCGGGCGCCGGGTGGCAAAACCTCACCGCGTTTGTTGGCGACTGCCCGGGAGTGTGGTTACGAACATGTGGGATGGGCGCCAGCGGGGTTTCTGGGCGACGAGCTGCCCAGTGAAAAGTTCTCCAACGAGGCGTTGCTGCAAAAAGCGCTCAGGGACATCAAGGCGGGCGACATTTTGGTGGCGCACCTCGGTATATGGTCTCGCAAAGACCCTTGGGCGCCCGCCGTGCTCGAGCCGCTGCTTGTCGGGCTGAAAGACAAGGGCTTTTGTTTCGCCACGCTTCGCCAGCACCCGGACTACCAGGCCTGGATCGGATCGGCACGCTGAATTCGCCCATGGAAGCCTCGGTCGGCACCTTTTTCACGCCTGCGATCTTGTCCGCAGGCAGCCAGACTGTGGACTGGTACGAGAAATTGCAACAAGGTCTGTTTGAGTCGGTGGTGCAGCCCTTGCTGTTTTCTCTGGGTTTTGGCAATTTGCTTGAAGACGGCTATGCGGCCACGGGCTGGCTGTTGGTGGGCCTGCTGCAACTGGCGGTGTTGGTTGCCGTAATCGCGCCATTGCAACGCGCGTGGCCGGTCGAGGCGGTCACAGACCGCGCTGCCATTCGCACCGATATGTTTTACACACTGATTCACAGACTGGGCGCGTTTCGTTTGTTGCTGTTTTTTACGATTCAGCCGCTCATCGACACCCTGTTTGGCAGCCTGCGCGTGGCGGGGCTGGGCGTCTGGCAGCTCGACGCCCTTTGGCCGGGCGTTACAGACCTGGCCCTGGTGAGCTTCTTGATGTACCTTTTGCTGTTTGATTTTCTGGACTACTGGATCCACCGGGGCCAGCACGGTTTCGAATGGTGGTGGCGCCTGCATTCGCTGCACCACTCGCAACGCCAAATGACAATGTGGAGCGACAACCGCAATCATCTGCTCGACGATGTGTTGCGCGATGTGATCATCGTGGTCGCAGCACAACTGGTCGGCGTGGCGCCTGCGCAATTTGTGGCGATCGTCGCGTTCACACAGTTGTCGGAAAGTTTCCAGCACGCCAACGTGCGAATTTGGTTTGGCCAGGTGGGCGAGCGCCTGTGGATCAGCCCGCGATTCCACCGCATGCACCACAGCATTGGCATCGGCCACGAATCGCAGCGGCGCGGGCAGACGGTTCTGGGTGGCGCGAACTTCGGCGTTTTGCTGCCCTGGTGGGACATGCTTTTCGGCACTGCCAATTTTGCGCGCCAGTACCACCCCACCGGTGTACGCGACCAGGTCGAACCGGGCCCGCATGGTTTGCGCAATTACGGACGCGGATTCGTTCAGCAGCAATGGTTGGGGCTCAAGCGCCTGGCAGGCTTAGCCTGACCGCGCCAATCGTGAGCGTGGGCGCGTTTCAAGCAGTTATCCTTGCAGCCATGAGCAAACTTCTTGACGCCTTCTGGCGCGCCGCGCTGTATTGTCTGCATCCCCGGGTGATTGCCTTGTCCATTCTGCCGCTGGTCATCATGGCGGCGCTTGCTTTGGGGCTGGGTTACCTTTTTTGGGATGACGCGCTGGTGGCGGTGCGCACGCACCTGGAAGGATTTGAGCTGGTCACCACCTTGCTTGGCTGGCTCGAGCGTTTTGGCCTGGCGAACCTGCGGGTGGTGCTGGCACCCATCATCGTCTTGTTTCTGGCTATTCCCGTGATCGCCATTGGCTCCTTGCTGTTTGTGGCCTGGATGATGACCCCGGCCATGGTGTCATTGGTGGCAGAGCGGCGGTTTCCGACACTTGAGCGCAAAAAGGGCGGGTCAGTTGTGACCAGCGTTGCGTGGTCGCTCGGTTCCACCTTGCTGGCCATCATTGCCCTGTGTGTGTCGATACCGCTGTGGCTGATACCGCCCTTGATCCTGGTTTTGCCGCCCCTGATCTGGGGCTGGCTCACCTACCGCGTCTTGTCTTATGACGCATTGGTTGAACATGCCAGCGCAGACGAGCGACGGCAAATTTTCAAGGAGCGCCGGGGCTGGCTGTTGGGCATTGGTGTCATCAGCGGCTATTTGGGCGCAGCGCCCAGTGTGTTGTGGGCTTCTGGCGCCTTGTTCATCGCCATGGCGCCGATCTTGGTGCCGTTTGCGATCTGGATCTATACCCTCGTTTTCGCGTTTTCGTCTTTGTGGTTTGCGCATTACACCCTGGCGGCTTTGCAGGAACTCAGGGCCAAAAACGACGCCGAAGCGGCCATTGTTCCGGCACGGCGCGCTTCAGACCAAATGGTGATTGACGCCCCGCCCGTGCCCGGCGCACCACCGCAGTTGCCCAAAGCAGACGGCCCCGACCGAAATCCGCCCCCGCCCATGATGAACTGAGCACGCAATCCGCATGACCCAAAACTTTGGCCTGATCATCATTGGTGATGAAATCCTCTCCGGCAAACGGGCCGATAAACACTTGCCCAAGGCCATCGAGCTGTTGCAGGCGCGCGGCTTGCAACTGGCCTGGGCGGAGTATGTGGGCGACGCGCCCGCGCGCATCCAAGCCGCTCTGGCGCGCGCCTTTGCGTCGGGTGACGTGGTGTTCTCCACCGGCGGCATTGGCGCCACGCCCGACGACCACACGCGCCAGTGCGCGGCAAAGGCGCTGGGCGTTGAACTGGCCCTGAACCCACAAGCTGCCGAGCTGATCCGCTCGCGCATGAAAGACATCGCGCAGGAGCAAGGGCTGCCGTATGAGCCCGACCGTGAGGACAACATCCACCGTCTGAACATGGGGGTGTTTCCAGTCGGCGCCGAGATCATTCCCAACCCCTACAACAAGATTGCCGGGTTCAGCGTGGGCTCTGTCCACTTCGTTCCGGGCTTTCCGGTCATGGCCTGGCCCATGATGGAATGGGTTTTAGACAGTATTTATCCGCACCTTCACCAACATGCCGCTTGGATCGAAAAATCGGTCATCGTCTTTGGTGCCATGGAAGCCACCTTGACACCACTGATGGAGGACATCGAGCGCGACTTCGCTGGCGCCAAGGTGTTCAGTCTGCCCAGTGTCGACCATCCGCAGCACGGCCGCCACATCGAATTGGGTGTCAAAGGTGAGCCCGAACTGATAGCGCGTGCCTACCCGGCTTTGCTCAAAGGCCTGAAAAAATTCAATGCGCGTCTGGGTCCCGAATTGGTGCGATAGTGCTGCGCGGCGGCGCATTTTTTCGGTGCATTTAATATGTAGGCACTAAATTGGTGCAATATTTAATCGGGTCTTACTTCCAAGCAATCGCCGCTGCGCCCCAAAACTGGCCGACCGTCAGCCGAATACGACAACAAAATTCGGGCAAAATGCGCGGTTTGGCAGAAAAGATTGCCCTTCCGTGATGGCATAAAAACTGCATTCAATCCAAAACTGGTTTCCTTAACAAATCCATTCAACAGGAGTATTTGATGGCCAAGACCGTCGCAGACGTGATGAAAATGGTGAAAGAGAACGAGGTCAAGTTTGTTGACTTCCGTTTCACTGACACCCGTGGCAAAGAGCAGCACGTGACCGTGCCTGTGTCGCATTTTGACGAAGAAAAATTCTCTGCAGGCCACGCCTTTGACGGTTCGTCCATCGCCGGCTGGAAGGGCATTGAAGCCTCCGACATGTTGTTGATGCCTGATCCCAACACCGCCAACATCGACCCGTTTTTCGAAGACACCACGATCCTGTTGACCTGCGACGTGCTGGAGCCCGGTGACGGCAAAGCCTATGACCGCGACCCGCGCTCCATCGCCAAGCGCGCCGAAGCCTACCTCAAGGCCTCGGGCATGGGCGACACCGCCTACTTCGGTCCCGAGCCAGAGTTCTTTATTTTTGACGACATCCGCTGGGGCGCTGACATGTCGGGCTGCTTCGTCAAGATCGACGAATACGAAGCCCCGTGGAACTCCTCCAAGAAAATTGAAGGCGGCAACCGTGGCCACCGTCCCACCGTCAAGGGTGGTTATTTCCCGGTGCCCCCGGTGGACAGCATGCAAGACCTGCGCGCTGAAATGTCGACCATTCTTGAATCCATGGGTGTGCCGGTAGAGGTGTTCCACCACGAGGTGGGCGGCGCAGGCCAGAACGAGATTGGCACGCGCTTCAGCACGCTGGTGCAACGCGCCGACTGGACGCAGATTCTCAAATACGTGGTTTGGAACGTGGCCAACAGCTACGGCAAAACCGCCACCTTCATGCCCAAGCCCCTGGTCGGCGACAACGGCTCCGGCATGCACGTGCACCAGTCGATCTGGAAAGACGGCAAAAACCTGTTTGCCGGCAACGGTTACGCAGGCTTGTCTGATTTCGCGCTGTATTACATCGGCGGCATCATCAAACACGCTCGCGCGCTCAACGCCATTACCAACCCAGGCACCAACAGCTACAAGCGCCTGGTGCCCGGCTACGAGGCGCCGGTGAAACTCGCCTACAGCGCGCGCAACCGCTCGGCCTCGATCCGCATTCCGTATGTGGCCAGCGACAAGGCGCGCCGCATTGAAGCGCGTTTCCCCGATCCCTTGGCCAACCCTTACTTGTGTTTCGCTTCCTTGATGATGGCGGGCCTGGACGGTGTGGAAAACAAAATCCACCCGGGCGAAGCAGCCACCAAAGACCTCTACCATCTGCCACCCGAGGAAGATGCCAAAGTGCCAACCGTCTGCCACAGCCTCGAACAGGCGCTGGAGTATCTGGACAAAGGCCGAAGCTTCCTGACCAAAGGCGGCGTGTTCACCGACAGCATGATTGACGCCTACATCGAGTTGAAGATGGGCGAAGTCACGCGCATGCGCATGACCACCCACCCGATTGAATTCGACATGTATTACAGCCTGTAATCCACGGCAGTGTGGCGAGAAAAAGCGGCCTTCGGGCCGTCGAGATGACGAAAAACGGCCCATGGGCCGTTTTTTCTTGCCTTGTCCTTCGGTAGGGGCTTGGCTTTGATATTTTTCGCAAATGGCGCATACTTGCGATTCCCCATGAAACCGACCCTGACTGTTCCCGCGTTCGCGCTCCTCCTTCTGGCTTCCTTCGCCCAGGCGCAGGTGCCCAAGCCTGTCTACCGGTGCGACAACAACCATTACACGCAGACGCCCAAGGAAGACCCCCGTGCGCAGAACTGCAAGGTGCTCGAGGGTGGCAACGTCACCATCGTTGAAGGAACGCGACCGCAAAACCAGGCCGGTACCGCTCCGGGCGCGCCGGTCAGGGTTGCAACTTCTCCGCCTTCTTCCCAGCCCAACCAGCGTGTGGACTCGGGCGACCAACGCGCGCGGGACTCCGACGCCCGCGTGATTCTGGAGGCCGAGCTCCGAAAAGCAGAAGCGCGCCGCCAGGAACTGGCGCTTGAATACAACAATGGCGATCCGGAAAGACGCGGTGACGAAGCCCGCAATTACCAAAAATACCTCGACCGCGTTGCCGAACTCAAAACCAACCTGCAGCGGGTTGAAAACGATGTCGCCGGCATTCGCCGCGAGCTGGGCCGTGCCAGCGCATCGAGTGCGCCGTCGACCAGCGGCCCCCTGCTCAAATAAGCCGCGCCACTCGGGCAAAATGGGCGGCTTGAAAAAGACCGCATCCCTGCCGCTGGCGCCTGCCGCGAGCCCTTTCCACGCCTTCGACTCCCTGGCCACCCTGGTGGCCGTGGTGGGGGGCACCGGCACGGTGTTGTTTGCCAACGCGGCGCTGGAAGACGCCTTGGGCATTTCGCGCCGCGCCATCGAAGGCGCGCCCTTTGGGCCCAACTTCACCGAACCGCACATCCTGGACAACGCCCTGCAGGGTGCCGGAGGCAACGAATTTGCGGCGCTGCGGTATGACGCCTGGCTGCGTCGGCCGGCCCACGAGCCCATCTTGGTGCATGTGATCGTCACCCAGACCGACATGCCGCAGGTGATCGTCATCGAGATGTTGCCGCTGGAGCAGCAGGCCCGGCAAGACCGCGAAGAGCGCCTGGTGGACCAGGCCAATGCCAACAAAGAACTGATCCGCAACCTGGCGCATGAGATCAAAAATCCGCTGGGCGGCATCCGCGGCGCGGCGCAGCTGCTGGAAATGGAGCTCGGTTCGCGCGAGATGACCGAATACACGCAGGTCATCATCCGCGAGGCGGACCGCCTGCAGGCTCTGGTCGACCGCCTGCTGGCGCCCCACCGGCGGCCGCACCTGGTGGGCGACGTGAACGTGCACGAGGTGTGTGAACGCGTGCGCTCCCTGATACTGGCCGAGTTTCCCAAGGGCCTGCGCGTGGTGCGCGATTACGACACCTCGATCCCCGAGTTTCGTGGCGACCGCGAGCAACTCATCCAGACCGTGCTCAACATCGCCCACAACGCCTGTCAGGCACTGGCGCCCCAAATGGCCGCCAATGCACCGGGCGACCCGGCGGTGATCACTTTCCGGACCCGCGTGGCGCGCCAAATCACCTTTGGCAAGCAGCGTTACCGGTTGGCATTGGAATTGCATGTCATCGACAACGGACCAGGCGTGCCGGAGGAGATCAGGGAGAGGATTTTTTACCCGCTGGTCTCGGGGCGCGAAGGCGGCTCGGGGCTGGGCCTGACGCTGGCGCAGACATTTGTGCAACAGCATCACGGCACGATCGAATGCGACAGCCTGCCTGGCCGGACGGATTTTCAGATACTCATCCCGCTGCCATGAGAGTGGCCGGGACGCCAAAGAAGGGTTGCGCACACTCATGAAGCCGATCTGGATAGTGGACGACGACCAGTCGATCCGCTTCGTGCTCGAAAAAGCGCTCCTGCGCGAAAACCTGCCCACGCGCAGTTTTACCAACCCCAAAGACGTGCTGCTGGCGCTGGCCACTGCCAGCGATGACGACCTGCCCCAAATCCTGGTGAGCGACATCCGCATGCCGGGTGGCTCCGGCCTGGACTTGCTCGACAAGGTCAAAGCCAAAATGCCCGGCCTGCCGGTGATTGTGATGACGGCGTTTTCCGACCTCGACAGCGCCGTCTCGGCTTTTCAGGGCGGCGCCTTCGAGTACCTGGCCAAACCGTTTGACCTGCCCAAGGCGGTCGAGCTGATCCGCCGCGCTGTCGATGAGAGCCAGCGTGAGTCAGTCGCTGAAGAGCGCCAGCTCGCCTCGCCCGAGATGCTCGGCCAGGCCGCTGCCATGCAGGACGTGTTCCGCGCCATCGGGCGCCTGAGCCAAAGCCATGTCACGGTAATGATCACGGGCGAATCCGGCTCCGGCAAGGAACTGGTGGCGCGCGCGCTGCACAAACACTCGCCGCGCGGCGATGCCGCGGCAAAAGGCACCAATGGCCCGTTTGTCGCCATCAACACGGCGGCGATTCCAAAGGATTTGCTGGAGAGTGAACTCTTCGGCCACGAGCGCGGCGCCTTCACCGGCGCGCAGACCATGCGCCGGGGCCGCTTTGAGCAGGCTGACGGCGGCACACTGTTTCTCGACGAAATTGGCGACATGCCGTTTGACCTGCAAACGCGGCTTTTGCGGGTGCTCTCCGACGGCCACTTTTACCGGGTAGGCGGCCACACGGCGATCAAGACCAATGTGCGGGTGATCGCAGCCACCCACCAGGACCTGGAGCAGCGCGTCAAAGACGGCGCCTTCCGCGAAGACCTGTTCCACCGCCTCAACGTGATCCGCCTGCGCCTGCCCGCGCTGCGCGAGCGCCGGGACGACATCCCAATGCTGACGCGCCATTTCCTGGTGCAAAGCGCCACTCAGCTGGGTGTGGAGCCCAAACGCATTTCAGATGCTGCGCTGGCCACCCTGAGCAACTTCGCTTTTCCCGGGAATGTGCGCCAGCTCGAAAACATCTGCCACTGGCTCACCGTGATGGCACCGGCGCAACTGGTGGAACCCAAGGACTTGCCGCCCGAGGTATTGCAGGGCGCGCCGCTGACCGCGCCAGACCACGTGGCCGCGCAACCTGCTGTAAACGTGCTGCCCGGCGACACGGCCACGCAGCCAGATACACGCACCGACACTCGGGCTGATTCACGTGCAGATCTTCACGCGCAAGTTGCTGCGTCACCTGGGTTCGCACCCGCATCCATGGCCGGTGACACACAGCAGGACGTGCTGCTGGCAGGGCTGGCCGATCGGGCTGAGCCCGTGGTCGCAGCTTCCACCAGGCTGGCCGCGGAAAACCCGGGCAGCGACAGCCCGGCCGCCTGGGAGCTGGGTTTGCAGGTAGAGGCCATGACGCTCCTGGCCAATGGACAAACCGATGTCTGGGACGTGCTCACGCGCCGCTTTGAAGCCAAGTTGATCCTCACCGCGCTGGCCAATACAAAAGGCAGGCGCATCGAGGCGGCTCAAAAACTCGGCATCGGGCGCAACACCATCACGCGCAAGATCCAGGAACTGGGACTCGAATGATGGCGAAGCGTTTGCTATACTATTAATAGTAAACTATCCATATAATACGTGACTTCGCTGCCTAAAAATCTCAAAATCTTGCCTGGAACGGAAAAAATCGACAACAATTAACACCCATGTTAACAAATTACCAATTTTGTTAATATGCAAGGTAATTGTTGATCGAATCACGGCTCAGTCGATGGCCAACACGACCGGCGCGTGGTCACTGGGCCGGTCGTTTTTGCGCGGCGCCTTGTCGATCATGCAGCTGCGCGCGCGCGCCTTCAGGGCCGGGCTCACCAGGATGTGGTCAATGCGCAAACCCTTGTTGCGCTTGAAGCCGAAGTCGCGGTAGTCCCACCACGAATAACTTTTGGGTGCCTGCGCGAAGAGCCGGTGGGCGTCGCTCAAACCCAGCGCCACCAAGGCGCGCAGGTGGTAGCGCTCTTCCTCGGTGCAGTGGATGGTTTCAAACAGGGCAATCGGGTCCCACACGTCAGCGTCGTCAAAGGTGATGTTGTAGTCGCCCATGAGCACCAGGTTCGGGTTTGCCGCAAGCTCCTGCCGGACCCAGGTGCGCAGCCCCCTGAGCCAGTTCATCTTGTATTCGAACTTTTCGCTTCCGGGCTCCTGGCCGTTGGGGAAGTAGGCGCCAATCACGCGTACCGGGCCTGTGTTGGCCGCGGCGTCCGCAGGCACGGTGGCTGTGATGACGCGCGCCATGTCGTCGTCAAAACCGGGGATGTTCCGCACCACCTCAACCACCGGGCGGCGTGTGAGCAGGGCCACACCGTTGTAGGTCTTCTGGCCAAAACACTGGGCGTGGTACCCGATCTGGCTGAACGCTTCGTGCGGGAACTTGTCGTCGGTGAGTTTCAGCTCCTGCAGCGCCAGCACGTCAACGGGCGCGCCTCCCCGGGCCTGGGCGTTGAGCCAGTCGAGCACCTGGGGCAGCCGGACGGTGAGTGAATTGATGTTCCAGGTCGCGAATTTCATGAAAAAGGCCGGGCGGTTCGTGGACTCCCAATCTTATAGCGTTGGAAGTTCACGGCCCGCCCGGCCCGTCACGCGAAGGCGTGAACGTCAGTTTTTGCGCACGAGGCTGACGATGAAACTTATGGCCGCCAAAACGGCAAACACCAGAAAGAGGATCTTTCCGATCTCCACCGCACTGGCGGCAATGCCACCAAACCCGAACACAGCGGCAATCAGGGCGATGACGAAAAATACAACGGCGTAGTGCAACATGGTGGTTCTCCTGGTGGTTGCGGTTTCAGCGTCTGGTCAGACCTTGTCTTTGGTGAACCAGCTGTCAGAGGCCTTGCGTTCCCACTCGGCCAGCTGTTTTTCGGCGTCTTCCTTGCCCACGCCATAACGCTCCTGGATCTTGCCGGCGAGCTGGTCGCGCCGCCCGGCGACGATGTCAAGATCGTCGTCGGTCAGTTTGCCCCATTGCTCTTTGGCCTTGCCAGTGACTTGTTTCCAGTTGCCTTGAATTTGATCCCAGTTCATACGTAACTCCTTCGGTTGAAAAATGAATAAATGAAAATGATCGGGCTGGTTTTGCCCGGATGGACGCGCGCGGGAGGCGCTCTTGCGGAAATGGTCATGAGGCGCCCGTGTTGGTGAGCCAACCCTTGAGTTCGTCCGCATGTTCCTGCTCGTCGCCCAGAATGTCTTCGACAAGGCGCCGCGTGGTGGTGTCCTTGTTGCCGATCAGCTTCACCATCTGGCCGTAGGCCTCAATGGCCACGAGTTCGGCCGTGAGGTTGGCCTGGATCATGCTCTTGAGGTCAGCCGAGTCGTCGTAGGCGGCGTGGCTGCGCGCCATCAGGGAGTCGGGTGAGAAGTCGGGCGAGCCGCCAAGCTGCACGATGCGCTTGGCAATGCGGTCAGCGTGGGCCGATTCTTCGTTGGCATGCACCAGAAATTCTTCGGCAATTTTGGGTGAAGCCAGGCCATTGGCAGTGAAGTGGTGCCGTTTGTAGCGCAACACGCACACCAACTCAGTCGCCAGCGAGTCGTTGAGCAGCTTGATGATGTCCTGGCGGTCGGCATCGTCGCCCGGCAACATGGAGTTGCCGTCCAGAATGCTCTTGACAGTGTCAATGGCTTCCTGGTCCAGTTCCAGTTTACGGTGCGCCGCGGGCCGGATGGGCTGCACTTTGCTGTGGTCTTTGTTGTGGTCTTTGGTAATCATCAGGGCGGTCTTTCATGTCTGGGTTGGCTAAGTGCAAACCCTGCACCCGCTGTGAAGCAACTTTAAAAGCCGCTCGCCAAGCGGGCCATCGGAGGGTTTCCACTGTCGGTGTAGGACATTGCCGCACCCCTCGCCCCTGTCGCATGGCGTTACAGTTTTAAAGGTGGTGGCAGAGGAACGATGAAGCAGCTCGAACCGGGCAGCGAGGTCCAGTTCAGGTTCTGCCCAACCGGCAGCAAACGGGCGTTCAAGCTGGCGTAAGCGGCGAGCGCCTCGGTGGCAGTGGCGCGGGTGAAAATGAAGCGCCAGCTGCGGCCGTCGCGGCGCAGGGTGATTTCGGCTCCCGGCCAGTGCGAGGGAAGGCAGGGCGCAAACGATAGGGTCTGCGCATCCTGGCGCAACCCGAAGATCGACTCAATGGCACCACGGTGCAGCCAGGCTGCAGCGCCGGTGTACCAGCTCCAGCCACCGCGCCCCACATAGGGCGGCTGGCTGCAAACGTCTCCCGCCATCACGTAGGGCTCGATGCCATAGACCGGGCCGCGCGTCGGGTGTGCAGACCGGTGTGCGGGACTCAAATAGGTGAAGTAGCGGTAGGGCAGGTCAACGTCATTTTCCACGCCAGCCAGCTGGTTGTTCACGGCAAAGCGCGCTTGCGCCATCATGGCCCAGACGCCGGCATGCGAATATTGGCCGCCGTTTTCCCTCACGCCTGGCGGGTAGGCTTGTATGTAGCCGGCGCTGGGGCTGGCATGCACCAGCGGCGGGTTGATCAGGCGGATCAACCCGTCTTCAGGGGTCACCAGGTGTTTCTCCACCGCGCCCAGTGCCAGGCCTTGCAGGGACGTTGGCGCAACCTGCGACAACACGGCCCAGGCCTGCGCGATCAGGTCGATGCGGCCTTCGGCATTTACCACGGAGCCCAGTACTTCGCCACTGTCAAAGAAGGCGCGCCTGAACCATTGCCCGTCCCATCCGGCACCCAGGAGGGCGGCTTGCCAGCCCTTTGCGGCCAGTTCCCAGCGTTGGGCCCGCGCGCGCTCGCCACGCCCGTGGGCCAGCGGCGCGAAACCCGCCACGAGATCACACAGGAACCAGCCCAGCCAGACCGACTCGCCGCGCCCCTCAATGCCCACGCGGTTCATACCGTCGTTCCAGTCACCGCCACCCATCAGGGGCAGCCCATTCACGCCCACATGCAGGCTGCGGTCAATGGTGCGGGCGCAGTGTTCGTAGACCGTGGCAAGCTGGTTGCTGACAGCCGGAATGTAGTAGGCATCTTCGGCACCTTCGGCAATGGCCGGGCCTTCGATAAACGGCACAAGCTCGTCGGCAAGGGTGGTGTCGGCGGTGGCGCGCAAATAATGCACCAGTGCATGCGGCAACCACAATAAATCGTCGGTGAACCGTGTGCGCACACCCGCACCAAGGGGCGTGTGCCACCAGTGCTGCACGTCTCCCTCGGGAAATTGCCGCGCTGCGTGGGCCAGGATCTGGCTGCGCAACATGCCGGGGCTGGCCCAGGCCATGGCCATCGCATCCTGCAGCTGGTCTCGGTAGCCGGTGGCACCGCCGGCCTGGTAGAAGCCGGCTTTGGCCCACAGGCGGCATGCCACGGCTTGGTACAGTAGCCAGCGGTTGACCATCGCGTCAAAAAGCGGGTCTGGCGTGGCTACGGTGGTGGCTCCGAGCAACTCGTCCCAGTGGCGCCGTACGCCGTCGGTGCGTTCCTCGGGCGACGCCTGTGCGGCTTGTGCCGCCAATGTTTTGGCGGCGTCTGGACTCTGGGCATATCCGAGCAGGAAGGTTTTCTCAATGGTTTGACCCGCCTCCAAATCCACCCGGCATGACAGGGCGGCGCAAGGGTCGAGCCCGGCCCCACTTTGTTGACCCAGGTGGTCCGGCAGAACCAGGACGCCGCGGGCGTCGAACAACTCGCGCCGGTCGCAGGTCCAGTCGTCCTGACCGTCGGGCGCACCTGCGAGGGCGAAAAACGCTGTGCCATTGCCAAACCCGCCTGAGCGGTCATCCTGGGTACACAACACGCCCATCAATTTCGGTCCGCCCATGCTTTGGGAAAGCCGGGCGGTTGTCAAGGTCCTGCGGTCAAGCCGGTTGGCGCCCATCACCCACTCGGCGATACCGGCCACCCGCAAGCGTGCGCTGCGGCTTCCCCGGTTGGTGATTTGCAGGTTGATGTGTTTGACGCTGGTTTGCGCATCCACACACCAACTGGCCACCACCGTCAAGTCGCCACGCTGGTGGCGCATGCTGCTGTAACCCTGGCCATGCGCCACGGTGTATTCGGCGTCGCCAACACCCCAGGCATTGGGCGAGACACTCCAGGCCAGGTGGGTATTGAGGTCCTGAATCAGAAACCATTCGGACGGCGGATTGCCCACCGGGTCGTTGGACCAGGCCGTCAGCTGGTTCATGCGGCTGTTGGCCGCCCAGGTATAGCCGCAACCCGCCTCGGATATCTGGCAACCGAAATCCGGGTTGGCGATGACGTTGATCCAGGGGCGAAGCGGCTTCTTGCCAGAACCGGTTGAGAAGCGGAATTCTCCCGAAGCTGCGTCAAATTTTCCGATGGCCTGCTGGCTGTCAGCCACCAGTCCCCGGGCTGGCGGTACCGGCGACCGGGACGTGGCGTGGCGGCGTTCAAAGGCTTCTTCGTGCAGGGCAATCCAGTCGCGCACGTGACGCACCAAAGGGCGGCCGTCGGCAGTAACCTTCAGACGCGCGAGCCGCTGAAGGGTGGACCGTTCATCGCCCGACAGTTCACTCGCGCGCAACACGTGCAGGGCCGTGCAGGGCGCGCCGGGTTGTGCGGCGCTGCCCGCGTTGTGTGCATCGCGCAGTGCGGCAATTTCCCGCTGCAAGGCCATCAGGTAAGACACGGGTTCGGCATTGAGGACGACCAAATCGCAGGCAATGCCGCCCCATGACCAGACCCGCAGCGCCTGGCTGAGCGCACGCAACAAACCCAGGCTCTGGGCCACCGAAGCCGACACCAACAGGATCGGCCGGTCTCCGGAGATGCCCAGGCGCCACAACAAACGCCGGTCGCAGGTTGGTGCAGTCGCACCGGCAAAACGGTCTGGCTGCGCGTAGGGGTGGGTCAGGCTGCTGGTCAGGGCCGTTGTCAGCGACTGGATCGCCGCGAAATTCTCCGCGCCCAGGCCCAGCGCACGCAGCCGGATGCCAGTCAGCGTGGCCGACATCAAGGACGCGCGCTGCACATGGGACTTCTGCCGGTATTTGTCCATCACCGCATGCAGGGTGGCCGCTGTGTCGGAGGCTGCGGTGGCAAAGGTCAGCTGCACTGTGGCATTGGCCGCAATGCGTAGCTTGACGGCCAGAACACTCACCGGGTCAAGCCCCGTGACCAGCGCGACCCGGTGCGCCGTCGGGTCAGTGCCGGGCAGCGACGCTGCAGACGACGGGACCGGTTCCAGAGCGGCACGCGGTTGGCTGGCCGCGCGGTTGCGGCCCAGCCAGAGCTGGCGATCGACCTGGATGGACAGTTGCGCGGCATCGGTTTGTGTTTCAACCAGAAAATGCGCCATGTGCATGTTGCGTTCGCTGGGCAGTCGGGGGGTCCGCTTGTAAACCAGCGCCTGATGGCCCGGCAGCCAATGGGCGTCCACAAACAGGTTGCTGAACGCAGGATGGGCTTCATCGGAGGCCGGCTCAGCCATGGTCACTTCAAAGGCGGAGATGAGTTCCATTTCCACCGCGTCATCACTCAAATTGCGCAGCTCCACCTGGCGGAATTCGATGTCATCCTCCGGGCTGATCCACACCGTCACCTGCGACTGCAACTTGCGCCACTGAGCCTCAAAAGAGACCCGGTCCGAGTGGAATACGCTTTTGTAGTGGGCGTGGCGGTCCGGTGCCGGATGCTGGGTGATCGAATGAACCGGGGCACCCGGACCGGGCTTGCGCAGGTAGAAGAACCAGCCGCAGGCGTCCCGCAAAGCGTCGTCACGCCACCGGGTGACACCGGCTCGGCCCCATCGGCTCCAGCCCGCACCATTGGCGCGAAGGGTCACGTTGTAACGCCCGTTGGACAACATATGGGTGGGCTCAATGGCGTTGGCACCGGGCAGCGTTTCGCGCAGCAACGCTGGCGCGCGCCGCTGCAACGCCAGCGGCGTTGCCTGGGGCGGTGCCGAAGACAGCCTGGAGATTCCCCGGGGCACCCTTTCCTGCAAAAGGGAGGAGACCGCTTCGATGTGCGGGTCGGCCATTCCCCAGCGTTGCGCGATCCCATCCAGAAGCACATTGGCCAGTGCAACGATGGTCATGCCCTGGTGGTGTGCCATGAAAGCACAGACGGGTTCATAACGGCTTTTTTCGGACTGCCTTCCTCGCGAGAAATCAAGTGCCTCGAAGAACCCGTACTGTCCGCGGGCGGACAGCGTCTGCAGTTCCCTGAAATTCAGAACGGCAGCTGCGGGCGCGAGTTGCGCGGCCAGCGCGGTGGCGTAAGGCGCCACCACCAGTTCGTCAGGCGGTGCGCGGCGCAACGCCAGCCCCGGTGCACCTTGCGGTGCATACTGGTACGCCAGCGTGTGGTCTCTTGCCGCATAGGCCGATTCTGAAAAACCCCAAGGGACTTCCTGCTGCACGCCGTAGGCGATCTGCTCGGCCAGTGCGACCTGGCCTGCGCTGCACAATACGCTGCCTTGCGGCTCATCCAGCACCAGCGTGGGCATCAGGTATTCAAACATCGAGCCCGACCAGGACCGCAGGCCGACGCGCGAGCTCCTGGAAAAGAACGGCCTTCCCAGTGCGGCCCAATGCCGGACCGGCACGTCGCCTTTGGCGATGGCCAGCAAACTGGTCAGACGCGCCTCGGATGCCATCAAATCGTAATAGGATTCGTCCAGCTGTTGCTCTGCCACCCGAAAACCAATATGGAAGAGGTGGCGATCCGGGTGGAAGAGCAGTTTGTAGTCAGGCGCCCAGGCCAGCGTGGTGCATTCCTGCGCCAATTTTCGAAGGCGCTGCGCCTGCGCCCCGTCTGGCGGCGTGGTGGACTTGTTGGCCAGCGCCGTGCAGGCCTGCGCCACGGCCAGGAGGTGGCCACTGAGGTTGCCGCTGTCCACGGTTGATACGTACATCGGCAACAACGGCGCCAGAGTCTGGGTGTCATACCAGTTCAGGAAGTGGCCGCGGTGGCGCTGCATTTTTGCGAGTGTTGCCAGGGTGGCCTCGATGCGATCAATCGTTTGGTCAGGTCTGATCCAGCCAAACGCTTCCGCGCAGGTGACACTCAGCAAATACAGGCCAATGTTCGTCGGAGAAGTCCGGTGAGCCACCATCTCATGCGGGGTGATCTGCAGATTGTCCGGCGGCAGATAGTTGTCCTCGGGCCCGATGCAGCGCTCAAACAGTCCCCAGGTGTCGTGCGCGAGCGTTGCCAGATAGTCACGATCGGCCTGGCTCAGTTTCCCGCCCTGTTGGCCACGCAGGGGTTTGCTGAACCACCAGATCCAGCCGGCAGATGCGGCCCAACACAGGCAGACGGCCGCGGACAGCAAGGGGTACGGTGATCCATTGGCGAGCAACAATACCAGCAATAAAAGTGCCACGAGCGACACCGGCCATTGCCGCTGGACCAGGACGGCGAGGTCGGTCGATGCGCGCGCTTGCGCGGTTTCTGCCGTGGTCCACTGCAACAGCTTGCGCCGACTGATCAACATGCGGTAGCAAGCGCGCCAAATGGCGTCCAGCGCCATGACAGACTGCCGCAACAACTGGGTCATCCACCACAAACCCGCGCCGGTGGCGCGTACCAGATCGATGGCCGCGAGGCGGTAAAAATGAGCCCGAACCAGGTCTGCTCTGCCAGGTGAAAAGGCAGCCAGCGCTCCCAACACAGGGCCGGCGCAAAACGCCGCCATCACCAGCGCCAATGCTGCCCAGGGCGACAACACATACCCGCCCAACGACAGTACCAGCAAGACCAGCGATACGGGTGCCACGAGTGAACGGCGCAGGTTGTCGAACATCTTCCAGCGGTTGACCGCGCGGACGGGAAACGCACCCGGATTCAAAAGAAACGGGAGCAGTTGCCAATCTCCCCGGATCCACCGGTGGGCACGCGCAGCGGCCACGTCCGGATGGAACGGCTCGTCTTCAATCACCGGCACGTCGGTTACTGCAGCGCACCGCACCAGCGAACCTTCGAAAAGATCATGGCTCAGCACGCTGTCCGCAGGCAGCCGGCCAGACAGGAGCTTGTGCAGGGTCTGGACATGCAGAAGTCCCTTTCCGGCAAAGCTGCCTTCGCCAAAAACGTCCTGGTAAACCTCCGAGGAGGCCGCACTGTAGGCGTCAACGCCAGGTTGCCCCGAAAACAGCCAGTGAAAGACTGTCAGCTGGTTGGCGCCTGGCAGCGGTGTGACCACACGCGGCTGCAAAATTCCGTAACCTGAAACTACAGTGCGTGAGGCCAGGTCCAGACGAGGTTGGTTCTGGGGGTGTGACGCAATGGCCAGCAATTCGCGAAGGTTGCCTGGCGGCAGTTGGGTGTCGCTGTCCAGCGTGAGGACGTAGTGTGTGTGCGGCGCGATGCGCGACGACTCGCCCAGCTCCAGGAACGGATGGCCGCCACCCAGCGCCAAGGCCTGCACAAGCTGTTCCAGTTTTCCGCGCTTGCGCTCCCATCCAATCCAGGCCTGCTCGGTCTGGCTGAAAGTGCGCTGCCGGTGCAGCAGCAAGAAGCGCGGCGGGGCACCTGCCTCAGCCGGGTAACGAAGATTGAGTGCGGCTATCTGCTGGATTGCTTCGTCGAGCAATGCCTTGTCGTTGTCCAATACTTGTGTCTCAGCGTCGACCCAATCTGTCAGCAGTGCAAACTGCGCATGGCGTTCCGGGTTGGCGAGGTAATGCATCAGCAGGCGGTGGCTCAGGTTATGGGCATTGGCCCGGCTGGCGAGCATGCCCGGAATGGCCACCATCACCCGGTGTTCCTGCTGCAGGCCGTCCGCCAGCGCAAGCCGGGGCAAGTGCTCAGGGCGCACCGACTCACTGATGAGCCGGTTGATCACGGCGACCACGGCTTCCGAAGCCGGGAACAGCATCAACACAATGGCCAGGAGGCCAAAACCGCCCAGCGGCGAAGGCTTGATGCCTGAACCCGGGTGCATAAGGATCGAAGCAACAACTGCAGCGGTGCCCAACAGCAATACACCAAGATAGGCGGTTAGTGCCAACGCCTGAAACCGGCCCTTCACAGCCGCGAGGAATGGCGTGCGCTCACCGAGTGACGCCAACAACGCGGGACACCCTGGACCGGTCAACCAGTGGCTTGCCATGGCACCCGGGTCATCGATGGCCACTGCGCCGCGAATCCGCGCCAGCATGGCTTGCGCCACCTCCTCCTCCCGCAGGCCTGTGCGGCGGGACAGTTTTTCGATGCCGTGAAGCGTCTGGTCACGCGTCGCGGTGTTCTCGGCCTTGAATAGGGGCCAGGTCAGCATGAGTCGCATCAATGCGTTGCTTTTATCGACGATATCTGGCCAGTCCGCAGCGCCGATTGCCCGAAGGGATTTCACTGCGTTGCTCAGGCTGAGGTTGTCGGCAGCCTGGTCAAGTGGTTGTTGCGCCTGAACGCCGGCCAGGTCGGGCAGGGTGGCATATACCCAGTCAAGGTTCAGGGCATAAAACGTTCCGCCAGTGGCCGCCGACCGGTCACTTAGACGAAGCGCCACCTGCGCGAGAAACACGTTGGCCACACCCCGCAGCTTGAGCTGGCTGAGCAAACCATCGCGCTGCATAAGGGAGAAAGTTTCGATTTTGTCGCAACACAGGTTGGCAATCTCGCGGGCCGCCTTGTTGGTCGCAACCCGTTCGGCCAGGCGCCTCAAATTTTCAACCAACACAACACGAAGGGTTGTCGGCATCGCCCAGAGTTCGCTGAGGTTCAACTCGCGGGTTTCCTGGTAGGCGGTCAAGAAGCGCACGTACAAATCCTCGTCAAAGGCGCTGTCCGTGTGGGCCACAAAGGCCCACGCTATGCCATAAACACGCGGAAGCCCAGCCAAAGGTTCGTCTTGCAGTATCGGCAGGGTGCGGAAATAGCTGCGTGGCAAGCCCTGGTGGATTTCGCCGGTTTGCGATTCGATCAGGTGGAAGTTGTCAAGCAGCCACTCGGCGGCGGGGCTGATGTCGTATCCAGTGAGCGCCTGCTGGTTGATGTAGCTATGGGCTTCCCGCAGGGTGCGGATGTTGCTTCGAAGGCGCGGGAAAAAATTGGCGAGCCAAGGGTTGCCTCTGGCTGCGCGATGTGTTGCACCCAGGCTACGACCGTGCTGGGCGAACCGTTGCAACCCGAAAATTTCTGATCGTATGGGCGCCTGCACCGGACCACGTGCACCGTTCAGGATCTGGCACAACGCCTGGGGTGCGCCCGGAACCAGATGGAGCAGCCGGTTCTGCGCCATCGCTTAAAGGATCAGTGCACCCGCGCCCATCAGAATCGCCAGTACCAGCAGGCTTGTTACAAAACGGGCAGACACAAAGCCATTGACCACGTCGGCGGCACAACGCACCGCAAACAACCGCCGGTGTGCGGTCCTGCAATGGTTCAGATGTTCCCCTAAAGCAGACAATTCCATGGGGGAGGTGTCTGCAGGGTCGCTCAGGGAAGCGGTGGTCCACCGTGAGCTGGAAATGTTCTTGCTGGTCATGCTGGATTGCACCTTTGGGGAAAACAGATGGGAAAAAACGAAAAGCAGGTGTTGCAATCGCGTTGCGCCGATGTTCAGGCAATTGGCGAAGTCTGTCTGTCAGACGAGGTGCCGATTGATCCTGGAAAAGCCTGTAGGATCGCATCGCCGGTGCGTTTTGGCTGTGCGCCAACGCACATAGGTGCACGCCAAAATTGCCTATATTTGAGGCCAGAGGTTCGGGCCAGTCGCAGATGTTGACGACTGACCCGCTTCATGGAGACCATCATGTCACTTGCGGCCACTGCCGAAGCCACTGCCAAAACCCAATCCAATCCCAAAAACAATGGGTTGCTAGCCGCATTGCCGGAATCGGATTGGGCGCGCTGGTCACCCCTGCTCGTGGAGGTGGAACTCAAGCTGGGAGAAGTTCTTTACGAGCCAGGTATCACCTTGTCACACGTTTACTTCCCGGTGACAGCGATCGTCTCCCTGTTGTACGTAATGGAAAACGGGGCATCAGCCGAAATCGCCGTCGTGGGCAATGAGGGCATCCTGGGGATCTCGCTTTTCATGGGTGGTGAATCCACACCCAGCCGGGCCGTGGTGCAAAGCGCGGGCAAGTGTTACATGTTGCCAGCGCATGTCATCAAGGAGGAATTCAACCATGTCGGTCCAGTGATGCACGTTTTGTTGCGTTACACGCAGGCCCTGATCACGCAGATGGCGCAAACGGCAGTTTGCAATCGCCACCACTCGCTGGACCAGCAACTGTGTCGCTGGTTGTTGCTGAGCCTTGACCGGCTGCAGGGAAGCGAACTGGCAATGACGCAGGGGTTGATCGCGAACATGCTGGGCGTGCGCCGTGAAGGTGTAACGGAAGGTGCGCTCAAATTGCAACAACTCGGTCTCATCCGTTACTCGCGTGGCCGCATCTCGGTGCTGGACCGCCCAGGCTTGGAGCGGCGCACCTGTGAGTGTTATGCCGTGGTGAAGAAGGAATACGACCGGCTTCTGCCCGCGCGGCTGGCGCAATAGCGTTGCCCGGCGCGGCTTGGCCCACAAAAAACGGCCGGCGAGTTTTTTGTAGGAGCGTACTTACATCCTGAATCGGTTGCCGCCGATAGCCGCAATCGCGGCGCTGGCTGATCATGAGGACTCAAACTTCCCAGCGAGAGTCTCATGCCTGTTACCCACTGCCCCAATCAAAACGCGAACCCCAACCCGCTCCAGAATCAACTGCTCGCGGGCCTGCCAGCTGCCGAGATCGGCCGCTGGCAGCCGTTGCTCGAACTGGTCGACTTGCCCCTTGGCCAGGTGCTGTGCGAAGCCGGGCGCACGCCAACCCACGTCTACTTTCCTACCACGGCGATCGTTTCCCTGTTGTACATGACACAGGATGGCGCCTCCACTGAAATTGCCGTGGTCGGAAACGACGGGATTGTGGGCATTTCAGTGTTCATGGGTGGCAACTCAACGCCCAACGAAGCGGTGGTACAGAGCGCGGGGCAAGGTTTTCGCATGCGCGCACAGGCCGTCAAGGACGAGATGGCCCGACCCGGCCCGATCTTGATGATGTTGCTGCGGTACACGCAAGCGCTGATGGGTCAAGTAGCGCAAACGGCTGCCTGCAACCGCTACCATTCCATTGACCAATTGATGTGCCGCCGCCTGCTGCTGGGCCTGGAGCGATTGCCTTCCGCAGCCATGACCATGACGCAGGAATTGCTCGCCAATCTGCTTGGTGTACGCCGTGAAGGCGTTACGGCCGCCGCACTCAAACTGCAGCAGGCCGGGGTCATCAAATACAGTCGCGGGCACATTGATGTTCTTGACCGTCAATTGCTTCAGCAAAGAACGCTCAGTTCTCCTGGGCTGGCCCTTACCGCCTGAGTGTGGTCCGGCGCCATTCAGCGTCGTGATGTCCTACGGTTCAACGGGTGTTTGACGCCCGGCCAACCCGGTGTTGTCCGCTTGGTAGGGTGCCGTTGATTTTTTAGACTGGTGCTTTCATCAATCCAGGAGCGTCATCATGATCCCGTTCAAACAATCGACCGTCTTTGGCTCAGCCAGGGCCATGGCGGCAGCCGCTGCAACACTCCTTGCGTTGAGTGTCGCCGCGCAGGTCAACGTGAGGGGCGACACCGGTTTGGATGCCTCAAGGAACACCGCACAAGAGCGCGCCTGGTGTATGGCCAACACCGTTGATGTTGCTCGGGTGGATTGCCTCAAGGAAGCGGGCGCAGCACAAGCCGAGAAACGCCGCGGCACCCTGGACACGAACACCGGCAGTTACGGCGCCAATGCGGTGGAACGCTGCGATGTTTTCGAAGGCACCGAACGCGTGGCTTGCCAGGCCCGCGTGGTGGGGTATGGCAATGCCAGCGGCAGTGTTCAAGGTGGAGGGGTGATCAAACAGATCGAAACCGTCGAGTTGCCAGCCGGCGCGGCAGCCGTGGTCATCGAGCCCAGCACCAGTGGCCGGGTGGTGGTGGTGCCTGGCGAGCAGCGATGAAACTTCAGGAGAAGTTCTGTTTGGCAAAGGTCCAGTTGGCGAGGTGTTTCAGGAACGCCTGAATGTACTTGGGGCGCTGGTTGCGGTAGTCAATGTAATACGCGTGCTCCCAATCGTCCAATACCAGAAGTGCCGCATCGGCCGTGGTGAGGGGTGTCTCGGCGTTGCGGGTGTTGAGAATGTCAACGCTGCCATCGGGCTTTTTGACCAGCCAGGTCCAACCGGATCCAAAATTGCTGGTAGCACTTTTTTCGAAAGCCTCCTCGAAGGCTGCATGGGTGCCCCACTTCTTGTCAATGGCTTCGGCCAGTGCGCCTGACGGCTGACCGCCACCTGCAGGTTTCATGCTGTTCCAGAAAAAATTGTGGTTCCAGACCTGGGCTGCATTGTTGAAAAGCACACCACTCGATGCTTTGACCACGTCCTCCAACGGTAGGTCGCGCATTTCGGTAGCCTGTACGAGTTCGTTGAGCTTGGCCACGTAGGCCGCATGGTGCTTGCCATGGTGTATCTCCAGAGTTTCCTTTGAACAATGCGGGGCTAAGGCGTCGATGGGGTAGGGCAAAGCGGGTAAAACGTGTTTCATGACAATATTTCCTCAAAAGCAGGCGATATTGGGGGCAACGGGCCAGTATTTCTGTGCGTTGCCGTACAGACGGCGCTTCCAGCCGGATGCCAAAATTTCGCCATTGACCTCAATTGCCACACCCTCCATGCAGTTCTCCGTAATTGACTCTGGCCCGGATTCCGGACCCCGTGCCAATGTTTGCGACGCGTTGGCGCCCAAAGCCGCGCCTTTGCATACGGAGACCCCTGCCCGTTCACAGCTGACGCCCTGTGAAGTTTTTGATGGTGATGTGGACATCGCCGACTTGTCTGATTTGTTGAGTGCCGTGACAGCAAGGTTGCTTTCCCTGGCCGATGACGGGCCAATTGAGTCCCAAAATGCTGTTCGTCGTTTGACGGTTGCACAGATCAAGGAAAGCATTCGCGACTGCGCCACTGCACTGGACCAGTTGCATCGCACAATTTCGCATGAGCTGGTCAAGAGCAGCCAGCTCAAGCTTGATGTTGTTCAGGCGCAATCCGCACTGGCGCGCCAACATGTCGAACTGATCGGCACGCGGGCCCAGGAGCGGCGCGCGCGCCATATGTCGCGGCATGACTCGTTGACCCTTTTGCCCAATCGCAGTTATTTCTCCCAAAGACTGTCGCTGGCGCTGGATGCGGAAAGGGTTGCAGAGAATCCGGTCGGCCTGGCAGTGCTGTTTCTGGACCTGGACGGGTTCAAACAGGTCAATGACACGCATGGCCACGACGTTGGCGACCAAGTATTGAAAATTGTAGCCACCCGCCTGAGGCGGGCGGTTCGGGCCGACGATATGGTGGGCCGCTTGGGCGGTGATGAATTCGCCTGCATGCTGGCTGATTTTCCGGGAAGATCGCAAATCGCCCACCAGGCCAGCAAAGTCTTTGACGCCTTGGGCCTGCCTATGCGGATTGGCGACCTGCAACTGGTTATCCTGCCCAGCATTGGCATTGCGGTCTGCCCTGACGACGGGTTGACGGCCGATGAACTGCTCAAACATGCCGACGCAGCGATGTACCAGACCAAGCGCAGCCAATCAGGGTTTGCGTTTCTGAGCTGACGGCTCAGCTTTACGTGCGGGCCTACAGGGAATCGCCGGTTTCGCTTGGTTCCATCGGCTCGCGGGTTCCTGCCCGGGCTGCAAGTGGGAGTGCATTCATGGCAATTTTCCTATCTGACGAAGAGGGCGATCAGGATGATGATCGGAATCGGAATGCCCAGAAAAAGCAGCAGCAATGATCGCATGGTTGGCTCCAGAAGTGAAGAAGTGTTTCGGGCATGGTGCGCATCTGTTTAATCGTCACGCAACCTTCCGCCCCAGGTGGCCGCAAAACTGGCCACAAAAGCGCCCACCAGTAGGGAAATGAACAACCACAGTGATGCTTGTGCCGCCGCTTTTGTGGCCTTTTCACTGGCTGTCTTGGCGGCTGCCTGGGCCTGGCTTATCTGCGTGTGCATGCGCAGATAGGTTTCACTGACACGCTGCTGGGCCTCTGCCTGAGGCAGGCCGGCGTGTCGGCTGACCACTTGACCCACGTACAACAAGTCGTCCTGCGGCAATTTATCGGCGGGAAACGCTTTTTGGAAAATGCGGGAAATTTCTGTCAGGGCAGGGTAGACGTCAGCCTCCGGGGGTGTTGCGCCTGCGGGTGCCGTGGACAACGCAGGGCGAAACAGGGAGTCGACGTAATAGGCCATCGGGTCTGGCGTGCGCCCCGCGGGTGCGGTGGCGGTCGCCGTGACAGCCACGGCGGTGTTTGCTACAGACGCCGACGCCTGAACCCCCGCACCGACGATGGAGGCAATCATGGAAGACAACACAGCCGCTGTCGTGAGGGACGCCATGGCCCAGGCCAGGAATCCGTGCGCGGTATCCCGGAAGAAGACTTCGTCACGGTGTACAGAGGCCCATTTTGTGCGCAGCCTGCCGGCCAGAAAACCGCCAATGGCGGACGCCAGCAGTTGCGTCAGGATGACCCACAAAATGGTTGAGGCGCCCAGGCCCTGCGCCCCGACCGTGTTGCGCGCCCACGGCGACACAGACGACAAGCCCAGGCCGACCCCGAGCATCAGCAGGATCAGCGACAACGCTGCTGCCCCAATGGCGCCAGCCAGAATGGCGCCCCATGACACGGCACTGGCCGAAGCTGGCGGGGTTAAGAGGTCGTCTGCAGTCAAGGTATTGGAAAGAACCATGGCGGGCTTTCAAAGTGGCATGTGCAGATGATGGTCCTGACTGACAAAATCGGCGATAGGCGCTTGTGCAATGCGCTTGTAGGACGGGAACCATTGGTAAACCTAACGCCAGAGCGGTATGTGCGCCACCGAACAGACGGTCTGATCGTCCATTCATAACCTTGGGTTGATCAGATGCACGAACCGCGGATCGCCACGAAATGGGGACAAGAGTGTGAATGAAACAACGCGGGTTCAGGCCGCAGATACCTGGTCCCTGATCAAACGGGTTTCGAATTCATGGATTGACGACTATGTGCCCAGCATGGGCGCTGCGCTGGCCTACTACACCATGTTTTCGCTGGCGCCCTTGCTGCTCATCGTCATTTCCGTGGCCGGCCTGGTCTTTGGTGAAGATGCGGCGCGCGGCGAGATCGAAACTGAATTGCGCGCCATGATGGGCGACACCGGCGCAAAAGCCGTACAAGAACTGCTGGCCAGCGTTCAAAAACCGGCCGAAGGGGCAGCCGCCACCTTGCTCGGCCTGGTGCTGCTGCTGGTGGGTGCAACCACGGTTTTTGGCGAGCTTCAGGACTCGCTGGACCGCATCTGGCACGTGCCTGCGCGCAAACGCAGCAATGGCCTTCTCCAGCTGTTGCGTACACGCCTGCTGTCGTTCGGGATGATCCTGGCAATTGGTTTCCTGCTCATCGTCTCGCTGGTGGTGAGTGCCGGTTTGGCCACAGTGGGCAAGTTGTGGGGTTCCCTGTTTGGCGCCTGGTATGCGGTGGCGGCAGTTGCCGATGCGCTGGGCGGGTTCTTTCTGGTGACCTTCATGTTTGCCCTGATCTACAAAATCATGCCCAGCGTTCGGGTGCAATGGCGCGACGTGTGGATCGGGGCCATGTTCACCGCCATTTTGTTCATGGTCGGAAAATGGATGATTGGCCTGTACATCGGACGCAGCGGTGTCGTTTCTGGCTTCGGCGCTGCTGGTTCCCTGGTGGTGGTTTTGGTATGGGTGTATTACTCAGCGCAGATCTTCCTGATCGGTGCCGAATTCACCTGGGTGTACGCCAACACCCATGGTTCGCGAAAATCCCTGAACACGGAGGTTTCCCATGATTGAAGTACGCAAAGGCCAGGCACCGGCCACGCTGGTGCGCAGCGATTTCAGCCAGCGATTTCGCGCCTCGTTCATCGACGCTGCGTTTCGGGCCGAGGCTGCAGCGATTTCGCGCCTTGAAGAAATCGCATGGGATGCATACATGGAAGGTCGCAAGGCCCCGTTTACACAAAAAGCGGGCGCAGGTTATGCAGATCCTGATTACGAACTCTCTACCGAGTGGGTCGCCACCAAAAAACGGCTGGAAGCCGCGCAACTACACTGGTCGGACCCTGCCAGCACCAGCCGTGTGTTGCTCATTTGTGGATCCGCCCGCAACGACGGCACTTGCCCTGGCGAAATCTCCAAGACTTTCCGGTTGGTGGGGCTGGCGCGCGAGGTGCTGGAGCAAGCCCACATTCAGGCCGATGTCCTGGACCTGAGCCAGATCACGTCCGATTACGGGCGCAATATTTACCCGTGCAAGGCTTGCGCATCGACGGCCATGCCCTTGTGCCATTGGCCTTGCAGTTGCTATCCGAACCATGCGCTAAACCAGACCAACGACTGGATGGCAGAAATCTACGAGCGCTGGACGGCAGCCCACGCCGTCGTGATCGCAACGCCGGTTTACTGGTACCAAAGTCCGAGCCCGCTCAAACTGATGATGGACCGCCTGGTGTGCGCCGACGGGGGCAATGCAGACCCTACCTCTACGGGCGGCAAGAAAGCCGGCAAGGCCAAGGCGCTGGAGATGGCCGGCTGGGACTACCCACAACACCTGGCAGGGCGCGCCTATGGCCTGATCGTTCATGGCGACGTGGCGGGCATCGAAGGCGCACGCCGCGCCCTGTCAGACTGGCTCGACTGGATGGGATTCATCGATGCCGGCGCCCAGGCACGCCTGGATCGCTACATCGGATACTTTGAACCGTATGCCACCAGCCATGAGACGCTGGATGCGGACCTGGCGGTGCAGGACGAGGTGCGCAACGTGGCGCACGCGATTGTGCACACCGTACGCGAGTTGCGCGCTGGCCGCCTTCAGGCCGTGCAGCCGAAACTGAGCCGTCCCAGACCCAAGTAGGTGCAGAGGCTGGAGAGGGTTTTAAGCGTGGGTCAAGGTTTGCCGCGCGCCTTGCGCACGACGCCAGGATCCTCACCCTTGGAATGGGATAACCCAATATTCTCAGCGCGCACCAGGTCTTTGGCCTCCTGCGGATTCGCGGGTTTGGCTTTCTGAGCGGCATCGGGCACCTTACCTGCTTTGACAAACGAACGCACAGATTCGTCGTACCGTTTGGCTGACTTGTAGTCGCCTTCGCCTTGCACGGATTTGGGATCGGTCTGGGGTTTCATGGGAAGCTCCGGTTGGATTGAATCGTTGATGAAATAAGGAGACTCCATGCTAGTGATGCGCAGGTTTTTGTGTCGCAGGTACAGGTCGCAATCGGGTGTCGGACAAACGCCTTTGATTCCAAGAACGTCAAACCCGACTGCTTGGTCCCAGGGACACCGTCACACTGGTTTCAGTCGCAACTGCTTACGAAAGTAACGGGCGTACGGGCAGAAATCCTACAAGCTGGTGCGCCCACGACTGATGCCGTTCCATGAGGACGAAACCGACACTGCAACCTGTCGGAAACCACCGGCAGCCGGTGCCTTTTTGATTGGCGCCTTACTTCAACCTTTATCGGAGTTCCACCATGAACAAGTCAAACCTTCTCATCTCATCACTCACTGCTTTTGCCATCGTCGGCTCGATTGGCCTGGCCGTTGCGCAAACCACCACGCCCAATCCACCCACAACTCCCGGCGACTCTGGCGCACCCACGCAGGCCTCGCCCAACACGGGTACCGTGCCGTCGAGCCCTGCCATGCCGAATCAGCCTTCCATGAACAACAGTGGTTCCACGACCAATTCCAGTGGCAGCATGGTTACCGAGCGTGCGCCCCAGATAGACCGCAACTAACCGGTCCTTTCCATGCGCCTTGGTCCGGCTCTCCACGGGGATGTGGCGGATGCCATCCGCCAAGGTGTTCTGGTGGGAGCTGCGGCCGCGGCGTTTGTGGTTCCGGCATCGCTCAACTCAGGGCTTCTGAGTGAATTGAACTGGCAGAAGCCAGGTTACGAAACCGTTTCCCGGCCATTTAAAGCGACCGCTAGGTACGCTGAGTTCGGCAGTTATTCGCCGTCACCGGACGCCCGTCATCTTGCCGACTGGATTGCTAACTCTGGTGACAACGCCGGGGCAGACTTCATTCTGATTGACAAGAAAAGCGCCCGGGTTCTGGTTTTCGACGGACAAGCCCGCTTGCGGGCGAACAGTCCCGTCCTGTTGGGTGGCGCGCTCGGCGACGATACGGTTCCCGGGATAGGGTCCCGCCCCCTGGACCAGGTTCAGCCGCAGGAGCGCACCACGCCGGCCGGTCGGTTTGTCGGGGAGCGAGGCCACAACGCGCGGGGGGAAGACGTGGTCTGGGTCGATTACGAAGCAGCGGTGTCGATACATCGCGTGCTCACCATCGACCCGACGCAGAAGAGACTCGAAAGGCTGGCCAGCGAAACCGTTGCAGACAACCGGGTTTCATGGGGATGCATCAACGTTCCAGTATCTTTCTTTGAGGCTTACATCAGTCCGATCTTTATGCGGCGTCACGCATTGATCTACGTGCTCCCTGAGGTGAAGCAGTTGCAATCCGTGTTTGCTTCGTACGATGTCCGGGAACAATACGGTTCCCGCAAATCCAACCCGTAATCGGCCGTCACCTGTCTGGTGCAACGCGGTAAATCGCGCCGTTCAGGTCATCTGACACCAGCACTGAACCGTCACGCAGAAGGAGCACGTCCACCGGCCGACCCCAATAGCTGCGGCCTTTGAGGAACCCCGTCAGGAAAGGCTCCATGCGCGGAGCTTGTCCGACCGGCAGTACAACCCGGACCACGTCATAACCAACCCGTGTGGGCGGATGTGACCCGTGGCGGGCCACCAGAACGCTGATCGGGTTTCCAGGTTGCGCGGATGTGTCAAAACGCATGCCCAGCGCAGCCACGTGAGCGCCAAGCCCAAATATTGGCGCGGTAAATTCTGGGCATTTGCGCCTGGAACCGAAATCGGGATCTGCGATATCGCGGTCGTGGCAATACGGAAAGCCGAAATGCTCGCCTGCCCTGGAGACGCGGTTCAACTCGTCGTTCGGTCGTTGCGGTCCCAGCTCGTCCTGTCCGTTCTCTGTAAACCAGAGCTCGCGTGATTGAGGGTGCCAGTCGAAGCCGACGGAGTTGCGGATGCCGCGCGCAAACACCTCCTTGCCGCTGCCGTCAGGTCGGCTGCGCAGGATCGTTCCGAATTCATCATTCGGGGCTTCGCAGGTGTTGCAAGGTGAGCCAACCGCAACATAGAGCAGCCCGTCCGGGCCAAAAGCCATGACGTGTGCGTCGTGGCGGGCCTTGTCCGGCAAGCCGTCCATTGCCGTCACCGGTTCAGCGGGCCGGTCCAACTGCTGCTCGATACTGTCATAACGCAGAATGCGGGTGCGGTCAGACACAAGCAGTGCGCCATCCTTGAAGGCAACGCCGCTCGGGTTCTTTAAGCCGGTGATCACGGTTTTCTGCTGCGTGACCGCAATGCCGTTCACGGACAGCGCATAGACATTTCCAGCGTTGCTGCCTACAAACAGTGTGCCCGCTGCACCCATCGCCATCTGGCGCGCTTTGGGCAGACCTGTCGCGAACAAAGACACCCGGTAGCCCGGCGGCACCGTCAGGCTTTCGAGCTGAATGCCTTTGTTCTCATCGCGCCAGTCTTGGTAAAAACTGCAACCCGACAATGCCGCGCTGAGTCCCGCCAACAAGACGGCATGTTTAAGCCATTGAGTGGCGGTCCGAGAACGGGAGGAAAGGTGCATTTGAACTCCTGAAGTTGCTGTGAAGTACCACCACCCTAAGTCACGCGACAAACGACGACTGTTCGAATGCGCACATACAGCCGCCAAAAATTGAAAAGTCGAAAGGGCGGTGTGAGCAGAGTTGCCCACACCGCCCGCCTTGCGAGGTTCAGGTTTGCAAAATGCCGTCGGGCTGAACCGTGACCGACCTCGGCTTTGACCTATTTCCCGTCTCGGTCGGAGTCGCCTGGAATTGCGCGCTCTGTGGCATCACTCACCCGATTCCATGCATCCTGTGTTGCGTTTTTCGCGCGGTCCCAACTCAGGCTCGATTTTCCCTTGGCGCCATCCCAGTCTCGGGAAAGGTCTGATTCAGTCTCGGCGAAACTGCGACCCTGGTAGCGACTGAAAGAGCTGACGCCGTAGCCATACGCTGGCCCATAGTCGTCGTAACTCGAACCTTTGTCGACGTAGGGACGGGTTGAATAGTTGTCTCGCCAATAGGCGTCCTCAATTGTTGGGTCGACCGATTCGGCCACGCGCTTGCCGGCCAGGCCACCAACAATGGCACCCGCAGCCGCGCCGATCACGGTTCCAATCGGCCCTGCTACGGTCCCGGCAGCAGCGCCTGCAGCGGCGCCACCCAAGGCAGCACCCAAAGCGGTACCGATTGGGTGGGCACCGGGCGTGCCGGTAATGGGGTCGAGGTTTTCGCTGCTTTCGCGTTTATCGTCCAGATTCAGATTGCTCATGAAAACTCCTTGATGGTAAAAAACCCGGCAGTACTTCGAATCAACGAGAACTGCCCCGACAAACCACATTGACGACGGCCAGAGGAATTGCGCCGTTGAACAAGCCCGTGGTTCATATTTCCATTGCCGGATGGGTCAATGGAAACTTGAGGGTAGATGCCGCTGTGCATCTCTGCCACTCCTGGAGGCCGCGTGCGAAACCTCAAGAAACGCCGAGCTTTTGTCAGAGACCTCCTACGGTTTCAGCCAGTAGTTTTTCATCGTTGAATCGGCTTTCGTCCTACAAAAAAATGGAAATACGTCCGGCAGGCTTCAAACATTGCTGCGGGGAAGATTTGCCTTTTGAGGATAATAAATGGCCACCAGCAAGAAAGCCCCCACAACCAGACGATCAGCGCCCAAATCGACCGCAGGTGCCGGCCGCCTTGTGCAGTCTGCAGAAGCCGCATCGGCCAAAGCCCGCGCCATGGACGAAATGGTGGCGAGCATGCCGTTCAACGCCACCAAGACGCTGGAATACGGCTACACCAACGCCTTGAAGCCGCCTGTAGGTTCCCAAGCTCACAGCGTTTCAGCGGCAGTGCTTGCCAGCGCAGGTTCGGAAATAAACAGCAACGACAAAACCGGCGGATCGGCAGCGGCGGGCGCCAACCCCCTCACAGTGGCGATGGACCGGGTGCGTGTTGATGCGAGTGGCCAGGTGTTAACCACCAACCAGGGTGTGCCTATCGGTGACAACCAGCACAGCTTGAAGGCTGGCCTGCGCGGGCCCGCCCTGCTGGAGGACTTTATCCTGCGTGAAAAGATCACGCACTTCGACCACGAACGCATCCCGGAGCGCATCGTGCACGCGCGCGGATCTGCGGCTCACGGCATTTTTGAATGTTATGACGCGATGACCGAAATCACCCGCGCGGCGCCTTTTTCGGAAGCTGGGAAAATCACACCCGTGTTCGTGCGGTTTTCCACTGTGGCGGGTGAACGCGGATCCAAAGACACGGCCCGTGACGTTCGCGGATTTGCAGTCAAGTTCTACACCAGCGAGGGAAACTGGGATCTGGTGGGCAACAACATGCCGGTGTTCTTCATCCAGGATGCGATGAAGTTCCCAGACCTGGTGCATGCCGTCAAACCCGAGCCACACCACGGCATGCCGCAGGCAGCCTCAGCCCATGACACGTTTTGGGATTTCGCTTCCCTGATGCCAGAAACCACGCACACCCTGATGTGGGTGATGTCTGACCGTGGGATTCCGCGCAGCTACCGCATGATGCAGGGTTTTGGCGTGCACACCTTTCGCCTGGTCAACGCTGCGGGCGAATCTGTTTTCTGCAAATTTCACTGGAAGCCGCTTCAGGGCACCCACTCCCTGGTATGGGACGAAGCGGTCAAGATTGCCGGGGCTGACCCCGATTTCCACCGTCGAGACTTGTGGGAGGCAATCGAATCTGGTGAGTTCCCGGAATGGGAACTCGGGCTGCAGATCTTCACCGAAGCACAAAGCGAAAAATTCAGCTTCGACGTGCTCGACGCCACCAAACTGATCCCTGAAGAGTTGATACCGGTGGTGCCCGTCGGCCGCATGGTGCTAAACCGCAACCCGGACAATTTTTTTGCAGAGACGGAGCAAGTTGCCTTTTGCACTGCGCACGTGGTGCCCGGCATCGACTTCTCCAATGATCCCTTGCTCGCCGGACGCATTCATTCCTACGTCGACACACAATTGTCCCGATTGGGTGGACCCAATTTCCATGAAATCCCCATCAATGCGCCGCTGGCACCTGTTCAAAACAACCAGCGTGACGGACTGCATCGCCAGGCGGTTCACCGGGGCCGGGTGGCCTACGAGCCCAACTCACTGGGTGGCGGTTGCCCGTTTCAGGCCGGAAGTGCGGGCTTCGTCACGTTTCCAGCGCCCGTGCAGGAAGACAAGGTACGTGGCAATCCGGAGAAATTTGCAGAGCACTACGCGCAGGCGTCGTTGTTCTTCGCCAGCCAGACCGCGGTAGAACAAGCTCACATCGTCGCGGCATTTCGGTTTGAACTGAGCAAGGTGACCGTGCCGGCAATCCGTGAGCGCATGCTCTCGTCCCTGGTGAATGTGTCAACCGCACTTGCAGAAAGTGTTGCTGCCGGTTTGGGCATGGAGGTTCCCTCGGCAATGCCGCGCGCGATGCCCAAACCCCCACAGCCTGAAATCAAACGCTCACCGGCGTTGTCGCTGACCACACTGCCGGGGAAGTGTGGCATACGCACACGCCAAATTGCCGTGCTGGTGGCTGAGGGGGTGCACCAGGCGTCACTGTCCACGCTTCAGAAAGCCTTGACGGCAGAAGGTGCAGCGGTGCATTTCATCGGGCCTCGTGTCGGGAAATTCAAGACGCTTGATGGCGGCGGTACGGTAGAGGCCAATAAATCCCTGGAAAACTCGCCTTCCGTGCTGTTTGACGCGGTGGTATTGCCGGATGGCGCGAACGCCGTGAAAGCACTTTTGAATGATATTCACACAGTGGACTTCGTGAAAGATGCTTTCCGGCACGGTAAAACCATTCTGACCTTGGGCGCTTCGCAGCAGGTGCTCGAACGGGCCGGTCTGCGCCCAGCGGGTGAGCCTGACACCGGCATGTTGTCGAGCAGCGGCGCTAAAGTGGCAGACGTGATTCCAACCCTTATTACGGCAATAGCATCGCATCGGCATACGGCCAGGTTCACAGCCGCGCCCGGCGTTTAGGCAAGCGGCGTTTCATCGATATGGCCAGCCTGACATCCCGTGGTCGAAAGCTGGCTTTGATCGCAGCTTCTGTAGCGGTTACCGGTGTGGCTGTTTTGCTGTTCGTCAACTTTATGGGCGGCGAGAAAAAGATAGAGCAGAGGATCACGCGGCTCTATTCTCTGGATGACCCACGCTTCAAACACGAACTTGGCGTGTTGCTGGGGCCTGCGTTTGTGGAGGGCAATCGGCCCAAGGTGCTTCGCAATGGCGACGAGATTTTCCCGCCGATGCTCGAAGCCATCCGGGCTGCCCGTACCTCCATCACGTTCGAGACCTACATTTACTGGTCAGGCGATATTGGCCGCGAGTTTGCCAATGCCCTTGCCGAGCGGGCAAGCCAGGGTGTCAAGGTACATGTGTTGCTCGACTGGGTGGGCAGCGCGAAAATTGACGAGGACATTGTGAGCCGCATGACGGCAGCTGGCGTGCAGATCAAAAAGTTCCATCCGCCGCACTGGTTCAACCTGGGCCGATTGAACAACCGCACCCATCGCAAGCTGCTGGTGGTAGATGGCCGGATCGCCTTCACCGGGGGCGTTGGAATAGCGACCGAGTGGACGGGCAATGCGCAAGACCCAAAACATTGGCGTGACACCCATTTTCAGGTGGAAGGCCCCGTGGTCGCACAGATGCAGGCCGTGTTTCTGGACAACTGGATCAAGGTGACCGGCGATGTGCTGCACGGTGCCGACTATTTCCCTGTGTTGTCCACGGCTGGCCCTGCGTATGCGCAGATGTTCAGCAGTTCCCCGTCCGGTGGCAGCGAGAGTATGCAGCTGATGTACCTGCTGGCCATCACCGCTGCTTCCAGGTCCATTGATCTGTCTGCGGCGTATTTTGTGCCAGATGAGCTGGCGGTGAACGCCCTGGTTGAAGCGATGCGCCGAGGGGTGAAAGTGCGAATCGTCGTGCCCGGCGAGCACATTGACAGTGAAACCGTTCGAAGCGCTTCGCGTGCGACTTGGGGGCCCCCTGCTGGCGAGTGGCGCCTTGATAGCCGAGTACCGCCCCACCATGTACCACTGCAAAGTACTGATTGTGGACAACCTCCTGGTGTCGGTGGGCTCAACAAATTTTGACAACCGCTCGTTTCGGCTGAACGATGAGGCCACGCTCAACCTCATAGACCGTCAATTCGCGGTGGAACAGACAGCCATTTTTGAAGTCGACCTGACCGCGTCCCGTCCGATTACCTACAACGAGTGGAAAGAGCGGCCACTGAAGGAAAAGGCGGCGGAATGGGTTGCGTCTCTAGTTGGCTCACAGCTATAGATCCAATAGATTTGCCATCGTGTTTTGTGCGACGTACTGGGCAACCCAAACGCGGCAACTCGAACTGATTTTTTGAATTGCGTGTGTTGAATTGGGCTGGCAAACAGGTCGGCACACCTTGCGCCGACCTGGTTGCGCCGTTTAGAACGAGTAACGCAGGCCCAGGCTGGTTACCGCTACACGCTCGCGGTCACTGCTGCCGCCGGTAAAGCGAAGGTCATGCGCGTCGTACTGGAGCAGGGCCGACCAATTGGGTGTGAACATGTATTCAGCGCCCACGCCCACCAACAGCCCGAAGCCGTTGTCTGAACCCGGGGTAATGCCGGAGCCGGGAGCTGCGCTCACTTCCGTGCGTCCGTAACTGGTACCGATCTTGCCCAGCAGGTTGAACGACTGCGCCAATGGCAGTTTGCCCACCAGGCTCACGCTGAACGCATCGGCACGGGAAGTACCCCCGGCGCGGTTGATACGGCCGAAGTCGGTGTAGCCCAGCTCCACGCCCAGGTTGTTGGTGAAATAGGCGCCACCTGTAATGCTGTATGCGTTGGCGCGGTTGTCACTTGAAAACAGGCCCAGGCCGTTGCTGAGGCGGTAGTCGGTTTGACCGGCGTTGAGGCCCAGGTAGCCCTTGTAGGTGCTGTTCATGGCGAAGGGGCCACCCTGAGTGGATGTGGATTGCGCCTGAGCGACAGAAATGCCAGCCAGGCCCGCTGCAGCAACGAGTACTGCGGCGATGTTTCGAAAGGGTTTGTTCATAGTCAATCCTTAAACGGGAAGAGAAACCGGAAATACCGGACAAACTTCATACCAATGAAGATGCCGTGACTTTAATTTTTGAAGCGGGCATGCGCTGTAGGCAGACTTTGCCATCCGGTGTAGGACAAGGCTGGCAAATGAACGGCCGAAACACCCTGTTTCAGATGAATCCACCAATGTGGTCAATCGCACTGAGGGGACAGGATGAGGACGCTAACCTGCCCCGGGGATTCAAGCTCTTGAATTCCTTTTTTCAATCAATCATCCTCCAGGAGTTTTCATATGGATCAAAAGACGATATTTCCGTTTTCGCCGGTCAAGGCGTCGTCAATCATCGGCACCAGTGTGGTCAATGCCCAAGGGGACAACCTGGGTGACATCAAGGAAGTCGTGATCGACCCCGCAACTGGCAAGGTCGCCTATTCAGTCGTTTCATTTGGCGGTTTCCTGACCATGGGCGAAAAATTGTTTGCCATACCCTTCAGCGCGTTTGAATACGATGCAGTCGAAAACGAATATGTACTGGATGTGTCCAAGGACCGACTTGAAGCGGCACCCGGCTTTGACTCGGACAACTGGCCCTCCATGGCCGACGAGAAGTGGAACCGGGAGGTCTACAAGTATTACGATCGCTCGCCGTATTGGGAGGAATAGGCCTCAAACTTCGTCGCGTGTGTCGTCGAAATGCGCCGGGTAAGGCGCAGCCGTCGCTTTGTCTGGCGGCACACCGGCGAGCTTGCTGGCAAACCCGTGGTTGATGTCGCGGTGATGCGCTTCATCTGCGCGCACCACCTGCACCACATCGCGCAGGGTGGCCTCTGTGGACAGGTTCCAGTAGCGCTGCGCAATCGGCGGCGCGCCGATGTTGGGCGATCGCCCTTCGTCAATCTCCTGCAGGTACAGCGTGTAGCTCAGCACCGCTTCCTCCTCAAAGTAACCCACCACGCGGTGGGCGGTGCGTGCCGACACCAGGTACAGCAGAAAGAACGCGACATAAAAAATCCACTGTGCGAGCATTACGACCAAACGCTCGAAAGTGGTGGGGCGCGCAATGGCGACGAAGGTCATCAAGTGCATGCGCTCGTTCTCAGCCTCTTCCAGCAAAGTGCGGATCCAGCCTTCGTCGCCGACCATCCGTCGCAGGCAGGTGAGGTGGGTGATGGTGGCGCCCACCATGCCGGGGACGGCGGCCACGGTTTCAAGCACGATGGCGCGGTGGCCATAACGCTTGGCGAAAAAGGTGTCGGCGATCAGGCGCAGCAGCTTGGTGAACCCCAGAGCAAAGTGATCGGAGAAGCCACGGGCCAGGTGGTGCGAAGCCGGGTCGGGCACTATGTGGTCGGTCATGGAAAGCCTCGTTTCAGCCAATAATTAACATCCATATTAATTATTATGAGCAAACTGCAAAAATTGGAAAAATGTGAAGATAATCGCGCATCAAGTCACGAAAAATATCAGTAGGTTGCTATTTATATCATAGCAATTGAGGATTAAGCGCAAATTGCCTGGCAACAAAGGCCCAGATCATTCGCGAAGCGTTCGGGCCTTTTGGGTCGCTGTAGGCCAGATGGGCGGCGCCTCCACTCCAGGCATGGCCCAGTCCGTTGATGAGGC
>JANNMM010000160.1:0-4783 GCA_031397915.1 Rhodoferax sp.
CACGCCCGATTGGCTGGGTTTCGACCAAAAGCCGCTCGGGCCAGGTGAACCTGGCGCCCTACAGCTTCTTCAATGGCTTCAACTACACGCCGCCGATCGTCGGTTTCTGCAGCACGAGTTACAAGGACTCGATCCGCCACATCGAAGAAACACGCGAGTTCGTCTGGAACCTGGTGACGCGCCCGAACGCCGAAGCCATGAGCGCCACCAGTGCGCACGTGCCAGCAGATGTGAACGAGTTTGAGCTGGCGGGCCTCACGCCCGTGCCCTCCCGAGTGGTCGCGCCACCGCGTGTGGGGGAGAGCCCAGTGGCTTTTGAATGCAAGGTGACGCAAGTCATCCGCCTGCAGGACGCCAAGGGCGAGCCGATCAACGCCTGGATGACCTTTGGCGAGGTGGTGGCCGTGCACATCGCCAAGCGCCTGCTCAAGGATGGCATTTACCAGACCGCTGCCGCCCACCCGGTGCTGCGCGGCGGCGGGCCAGCGGACTATTTCGAGCTGGGTGAACACTTCAAGATGTACCGGCCGAAGTGACACGCGGCCTGGGCTGAGGTGACGTAAATATTCAAATAATTAACATGGGTGTTAATTACTTCGAAAAACAGGCGCCTTGAGCGGAGATTTTATGAAAAATCGCCACTCAAGTCACGAATTTATTCGATAGTTTGCTATATATAATATAGCAACCAATCACTGCTGTTGCAACTGCTGCAACGCCGCAATTCGCTCTTCCATCGGCGGGTGGGTAGAGAACAGCTTGCCGATGCCACCGGCAATGCCAAACGCCGCCACACTCTTGGGCAGTTCGCCAGGCACCATGCCGCCCAGGCGCGCCAGGGCGTTGATCATCGGCTGCTTGCGCCCGAGCAATTGTGCAGAGCCGGCGTCGGCGCGGAACTCACGGTGGCGCGAGAACCAGGCGACCACCATCGCAGCGGCGAAGCCCAGCACGATGTCCAGCACGACGGTGGAAATCATGTAGCCGATGCCCGGGCCGCTGTTGGAATTGCCACGGCGCAGGAAGCTGTCCACAGCGAAACTGATGACGCGGGAGAGAAAAACCACAAAGGTGTTCATCACGCCCTGAATCAGCGTCATGGTGACCATGTCGCCATTGGCGATGTGGGCCACCTCATGGCCGATGACGGCTTCAATCTCCTCATGCGTCATGCCCTGCAAGAGGCCGGTGGACACTGCCACCAACGCCGAATTCTTGAACGCACCCGTGGCAAACGCATTGGGCGCGCCTTCAAAAATGCCAACTTCAGGCATGCCGATCTGCGCCTTGTCAGCGAGTTTGCGCACGGTCTCAACGATCCAGGCTTCGTCCTGGTTGGCAGGCTGGTTGATGATGCGCACGCCCGCTGTCCATTTGGCCATCGGTTTGCTGATGAGCAATGAAATGATCGCGCCACCAAAACCCATCAGCAGCGAAAAACCCATCAGCGCCGTGAGGTTCAGCCCGGTGCCGGTGAGGTAACGGTTGACGCCCAACAGGCTGCCCACGATGCCCAGCACGGCCACGACCATGACATTGGTCAAAACAAACAACAGGATGCGTTTCATGGTTTCCTTCTAAGGCGGCTCAATCCATTGAGCCGATGGCGCGAATGTTAGGGGTAAAAGGGTCGATTTCAAGGGTTCCCCCCATGAAACGTCGGGTTTTGCGGGGAACGCGCTGCGTTGTCGCTGGGGAGCGCACTGACGCAGTGGGGGCAGACGCCGGGGACTCATACGCTTCGCTTCTTAAAATCGCCCCCGCCCTCTGCCCCCACCGCACCAGCGCGCAACTGCCGAAAGACGCTTTTGTCGTTGTAGAAATCCGGATTTTCATTGGGCGGCCACCAGCCGGGCATGCCGAGAATTGGCAGATGGGTGAATGGTTTGGTTGCCAGTTTTTCGGCGCTCAAGTCGGTTGCGACATAGACATCCAAATCTTTGATGGAATCCGAAACGGGATGTACGCGGTACACATGGGCGGTGATGGATTTTCTTGGTGAGACGAGTTTTTCCAGCAGCGCGTGGCCAAAAAGTACCAGGTGCGCGGTTTTCCAGAGATACCGATGTTTGACAAACAGCGCTTGCCAATCCTTTTGCGCCAGGGCTTCCCACAATTCGTCCGGAGCGCGCAGAAACGCGGCGTTTTCGTCAAACAACGTCAGCGCGTCTCGCACCGGGCCGCGCACTTGCCCAACGCCGTCGCGCGCGATCTGTTCCGCCTGCAACTGGTTCAGGCGTTGTTTGGTTCGCGGGAAATGAATCCAGCACAGGCCGTTGAAGAGGTCGTGCAGGTTGTCGCGGGTCGGGACTTGGCCGGTCTTGAAGATGAAATCTTCGTAGGCTTGGTTGGCCGGTAGTACAAATTGGGGAACAAATTGAACAGGCGCAAGCCGGAAATAATTGAATGCATTTGCCAACGACATATCCGCGACCAACGGATTTGTAAAAGCCTGCTCAATTGATCTGAATGGATGCAGCCACAGGCGGCGCCAATTGACTTTCCTGACAATATCTGGTGCTGACACGGCAAGCGTTATGGTCTTTTCATTAATCGAACCTGCTTCGCCGGCCCCGTCGTCGGAAGCACCTTGAAATAAGCCGGGTACTTACGGAAAAGCTCATGCAGCGGCTTGTTGCTCTTTTTGAAGCCACTCGTGTGAAGTGGCGCGCCAAGCTGGTTCAATTGCCGAATCGTGTCAGGCTTCCAGTCTGGAAGTATGGCGAGAATTCGCCTTACTTCATTCAGGTCTGCAACTGAAGTTGTCGATCCAACAATTGATCCAGAAGTTTTCAGGTGCTGCGCAGAAGCCACCGCGCTGGCCGGTTTCGGTATTGGCTTTTCCTGGGCAACTGCCGAGACGTGTGTCAGCTTTGCGACTGATACCTGCGACTTACCAGCGGACACCTTGTCTTCAATGACAGCAGCTTTTTCGTCAACATAAACCACCTTGTCGTAGGCGAGCGGAAGCGCTTCTGAAGAAATCACTCTTTGCGCAAAGCAGATCACCAGCTTTCCAGCCTCGCGCAGCCGAACGGCTAGCGGCGCAAAGTCCGCATCGCTGGAACCAATGGCCACGGTGGAAGGCATCGCGCCATGGTGCAACAAATCCATTGCCTCAACAACCAATGCGACATCAGTAGTGCCTTTTCCTTGATTCACAGACGCCTGGATTGCACGCCGTCGCAAAACCTCCTTCAGACCTGAGAGTTTTTCGAATCCTCCGTAAGCCCGCCGTATCGAAACAGTAGCCCCAGCCAGTTCCAAGTGTTCAAATGCACTGTCAATAGCGCCTGCAGGTAAATTGTCGGCGTCAATTAAGAAGGCCACTGACGGGGCTCGATCATTTTTGTGTGGAGGCGAGGACATTGTCTTACTATTTACCGGATCGATTGATCAAGTTTCTCTGGAAAATCTTCTCAATAGCGAGCGCCGCCCGATTCAGGCATGCAGTTTTTCCTGCAACCAAACCTTGATGAGTGATTGGTAAGGCACGTCTCTGGCATTGGCCGCCGACTTGATGGAATCCAGAAGATGCTGCGGCAGGCGCAGTGAGATGGTTTTGGTCGAGGGCTTCAAATTCGGCAGAACCACTTTTTGCGCCTTGGACCAATCGAGATGGGCGGTGGAATCGTGCGACTCCCAATACGCCCGCTCTTGCGCCTCGCTGGCAAATTTGGGAACTGGCTTAACGGGTTTGCTCATAAATCTCTTTCTCCTTTCGATGCATGTCCCTTGCCGAAATCACTCTGATCAATTTGCCTGACTGGCGCAACGTGAAAGCAATATGCAAATTTCGGCCGTCGTCCGTTCTTCCCAGCGCGTGAAGGCGAGCCTCTTGCGCACTGTGTTTTTCATCAACCAATACCAGCAATGGCGCATTGAAAAAAAGCTGCTCAGACTCCGCCATTGACACCGCGTGTTTCTCATTTTTCCGGGCATTCCCGGTGTCCCAGTCAAAACCCTCAATCTGAGTCCAGTCAATCATTTGTATATTACTATCATATCAAACTATAGACTCGGCCGGAGAAAATCACCGCATCTCCATCTTCCACGGCAGCGCTTCACCCGATCGCAGGGGTTTCAACTCGGCTTGTCCAAAGGCAAAACTCTCGGGCGGCGTCCAGGCTTCGCGTTTCAGGGTGATGGTGGTGGTGTTGCGCGGCAGGCCATAAAAGTCGGCACCGTTGAAACTGGCAAAGGCTTCGAGTTGGTCCAGCGCACCCACCGAATCGAAGGCTTCGGCGTACATCTCCATCGCCGCGTGGGCGGTGTAACAGCCAGCGCAGCCGCTGGCGTGTTCCTTCAGGTGCGCGGGGTGCGGCGCGCTGTCGGTACCGAGGAAGAACTTCCGCGAGCCGCTGGTCGCTGCCGCCACAAGCGCCAGGCGGTGGGTTTCGCGTTTCAGAACCGGCAGGCAGTAGTAGTGCGGGCGCACGCCGCCGATGAAAATCGCGTTGCGGTTGTAGAGCAGGGGGTGCGCGGTGAGGGTGGCGCCGGTAAACCGGTCGGTGCCTTGCACGTACTGCGCAGCCTCTTTCGTTGTGATGTGTTCAAAGACGATTTTGAGTTCGGGAAAGTCTTTGCGCAGCGGAATCAGCTGGGTATCGATGAACACGGCCTCGCGGTCGAAGAGGTCGATCTCGGGTGAGGTGACTTCGCCGTGCACCAGGAGCAGCAGGCCTTCGCGCTGCATCGCCTCCAGCGTGGTGTAGGTCTTGCGCAAGTCCGTCACACCGGCGTCGCTGTTGGTGGTGGCGCCGGCCGGGTAGAGCTTGCAGGC
>JANNMM010000172.1:0-2662 GCA_031397915.1 Rhodoferax sp.
AGCCGTTCATAATCATTTGTATTGCATAATATGTTTATTTAATATTCATAATAATATTAAATAATATAGCAATAAATTAACATTTTACATAACTTAATATCAATTTTGATTTAGTAGTATGAACTCAGAAAATAAAATTCAGGATTTACCCATCAAAGGTGTGCGTGTCATCGACTACAGCCACTTCCTCGCGGGGCCGCACATGTCGCGCTGCCTGTCTGCCATGGGTGCGGATGTGATCAAGGTCGAGCGTCCCACCGAGGGTGATGCGGGCCGCACCACGCCGACCATCGTCAAGGGGGTGAGCGGTTATTTCCTGCAGCAAAACATGGGCAAACAGGGCCTGTGCATCAACCTGCGCGACCCACGCGGCCTGGCGCTGATGCACAAGCTCACCGACAGCGCCGACGTGTTTGTCGAAAACTATCGCCCCGGCGCATTGAACCGTCTGGGGCTGGGCTACGAAGAATTGTCAAAACGCAACCCGCGGCTGGTGTATTGCTCGGTCAGCGCCTTTGGCCACACCGGGCCGGATTCACAGCGCCCCGGCTTCGGCCTGATCGCCGAAGCCCGCAGCGGCGCGCAGTCGCTCCTGGGCATGCCGGGTGAAGCGCCCACGCTGTTCAGAATGCCGATTGCCGACATGTATGCCGGCATGCATGGCGTGGCCGCCATTTGCGCGGCGCTGTTTGGCCGTGTCGCAAGCGGGCGCGGGCAACACATTGACATCGCACTGCACGACTGCATGGTCAGCATGCACGACTACGCGGCGCAAGGTTATTTGCTCGAAGGCAGTGTGCCGAAACAAACCGGGCACGACCTGCCGACCAGCACGGTTTACGGCACGTTCACCGCCAAAGATGGCTACCTCGTGATCGCCGCGCAAATGGCCGACACCTGGCACGCCCTCGCTCAATTGATGGGCGGCGAGGCGTATGCCGCGCAAGTCGGCGGATGGAGCCAGACCGAGCGCAATGCGAACCGCGACGACATCCTGGCCCGCGTGCGCGCCTGGTGTTTGGCACAAAACAGCGTGAAGCATTGCTGCGACCAGCTTGATGCCGCGGGCATTCCAGCAGCGCCGGTGCAGACCATCGACAAAGTCATGAACGACCCACAAACCCTGGCGCGCGGCATGGTGGTTGAGCAGGAGCACCCGATCCTGGGCAAAGTCAAATTGCCAAATCTGCCATTCCGGTTTTCTGACTGCGACACCACGCCCAGCAGTGTGGCGCCCCTGCTCGGGCAACATAACCGCGACATCGCTGCGGGGCTGGGTTATTCAGAGGCGGACATTGACACCTTGGTGAACGACGGCGTGTTGTATGCGGAGGCGGCCGTGAGCCAGTTGGCAGCAAAGGGATAATCCGGCTTTTCCTTTCCCCTGAGACGACACCATGGACCACTATGCCGTCATCGGCAACCCCATCACGCAAAGCAAATCGCCGCTGATCCACGGCATGTTCGCCTACGCGACAAAGCAAGACCTGGCATATGGCCGGATCGAAGGCCACAACTTTGCGGCTGATGTGGACGCCTTTCGCGCGAAAGGTGGGCGCGGCCTGAACATCACGGCGCCCTTCAAGCTCGACGCCTTCGCCTATGCCCCGGAACGCTCCGAACGCGCCCAGCTCGCCGGCGCTGCCAACTGCATGAAGTTCGACGGCAATCGCGTCATCGCCGAAAACTTCGACGGTGTGGGGCTGGTGCGCGACGTGGTGCACAACCTCAAAACCCCCATGGCGGGAAAACGGGTGTTGGTGCTCGGTGCAGGAGGCGCAGCGCGCGGTGCCCTGCTGCCGTTTCTCGCCGAGAAACCAGCGCTGCTGGTGATCGCCAATCGCCACGTCGAGACCGCCCAGGCGTTGGCAGACATCGGCAATGGCGCGCCCGGCGCCGGTTCAGCGGTGAAAGCCTGCACCTACGCCGATCTGGATGGGCAAAGCTTTGACCTCGTTTTCAACGCCACCTCCGCCAGCCTCAAGGGTGAGTTGCCGCCGGTGCCGGCCTCGGTGTTTGTCAACGGTCTGCTGGCCTATGAACTCGCCTACGGAAAAGGCCTCACGCCCTTCCTGCGCCTGGCGCACAACGCGGGCGTGAAACAAATCGCTGATGGTGTGGGCATGCTGGCCGAACAGGCGGCCGAAGCCTTTGACTGGTGGCGCGGCGTGCGGCCGGACACCGCGGCGGTGATCAAGGCGATCACGATTCCGCTGGTTTGAACCCGGGCACTGAAGCCATGATCCGCAATCCGGACGATCTCAGCCAGGCGGTGCTGGCGGTCATGCAACAGACGCCTGAGCCGCGCCTGCGCGAGATCATGGTGTCGCTGGTGTCGCACCTGCATGGGTTCGTCAAAGATGTGAAGCTCACCGAAGACGAATTCCGCGCCGCCACCGCCCTTATTGCCAAAATGGGCCAGCTCAGCAACGATTCACACAACGAAGTGGTGTTGATGGCCGGGTCGCTGGGCGTCTCCAGCCTGGTCTGCCTGCTCAACAACGGCGAAGCCGGCCAGACCGAAACCACGCAGAACCTGCTCGGGCCGTTCTGGCGCATGCACTCGCCACCCACCGCCAACGGCGGCTCGATCGTGCGCAGCCCCACCCCCGGCGCCGCGATGCGCGTGTCGGCGCGCGTGCTGGACCATCTCGGCGCCCCC
>JANNMM010000179.1:0-11590 GCA_031397915.1 Rhodoferax sp.
ACTTCAGCGCAGCTGGCTCGGGCACTGGCCTGACCAACACCGGCCTGGCCACGATCCCATGGAGCCAGATCACCGGCACGGGTTCGGCTGGTTTGCCCCACCCCACAATTGGTGGTGCTGCCACCGTGTTGCCAGCCACCCAGGGCATCGTCAACCAGACCACGACCTTCACGTTCAGCTACGCCAACTCGACACAAATGGCTGCTGGCAACTACAACGGCACCGTGACCTACACCGCTGCCCTGCCTTGATCCGCCGGCACACTTTTCTGTAATCCACGGCCAACCTGATCCACCAACCGGCAATGCCAGATGCACACTTCCAAGTACCTGCTGACGCTGGCCATCGCCGGATCGGGGTTTGCCGCCTGGGCTGAGTCCAACCTTACCGTGGCCCCTGCGCCTGTGGTGTTTGCGGACGCGCGCCTGGACCAGCGGGTGGTGGTGCCGCGTGTCATTTTCCTGCGCATTGGCACCGGAACCAATTTCGCCAACAACAACGTACGGGACCGTGTGACTTTCGCAGTCACGCCCGGCAACTTTGCCTCCGGAACGTCCATTGCCGGTACGCCTTCTGCCGGAGCGATTGTGGCCCGGGTGTTGTCCAACGGTGGCGACGTGAGTTTCAGGGCCCGAGGCACCAATGGCGGCTTGAACGCCGGCGGCGGAAACCGGATTGCCTGGACACAAATCGTGCCAGCTTCTTCAAGTGCCACCTTGCCCCATCCTGGCATCGGCAATGGCGTAGCCGGTCCGGTGACCACCCTGGCGGCGACTGCAGGCATCGTCGACCGCTCGGCAACGTTCACGTTCAATTACAGCAACAGCACACCTGTGGCTGCTGGCACCTACAACGGGCGCGTCACGTACACGGCATCCTTGCCCTGAGGGCGAGGCGTTTGGCGCGCCAAGTGCCGCCTCGTGTAGAGCGCATCGATGTGGGACAATTTGAAACACTAGAGCGAAAGGGGCTGACGATGCACAACACCATTTATGCCAGGTCCCTGCGCCTGTTGGCGGCAGCGATGGCCGTGTTGGCAACCCCTTCAGCTTTCGCCTGGGTGCTCAATGTGACGCCCGGTGCGCGCACGGTCTATCTGGCGGTCGGAAATTTATCGGCCAACGCCAACAATGCCACCGTGAACCAGGTGTCGCTCGACCTGCCAGCCAGCCAGGTCGGTACCGGCGTCGCGCAGGTCATGAACTCAGCCGGTGCCAATCGCAGCACACAGGCGATCAGCCCGCATGACAACTACACCGTTTGCAGTCCCGCCAGCGGACAGGTTTACGTGGGCGGGTTCTTCCGTCTGCCCGCAGCGAGCACCGTCACGGCGGTGCTGCAGGTCAGCACCCCGGCCGGCCTGACCAGTGGCACCAACACCATACCGTTCAGCCAGATCAGCTGGACCAGCACCTCGCTGGGCAACGCGGGCGCAGCCGACATACCGGCGGGCAATTTTGTCAGCGGTGGCACACGCTTCCTGAGAAATTTTGCCGCGAACACTTTTGTGGAAAATTGTCATACCTTCATCTACGCCAACACCGCACCGGTCGCCGCCGGCACCTACAGCGGCCGCGCCACCTACACATTGACCGCACCATGAATGCCACCGGTTTGAAGGGTTGGGTGACGGGCGCGTGCCTGATGTTCAGCGTGGCCGCCTTTGGCGCCACTTTTCTGGTTGACGATTCAAAAAGCACCGTACTGGACGCCAACCTGCCGCTTCAATGGCGCTCCCAATCTCCCTCCAACGGCGACCATGCCGTGCAGGGCGTGACCCGGGTGCAGGTGCGTCTGGACACCAGCGCCTGGGTGGGCAAACCGGCCCGCATTTACATGGCCTTGCCAGCGCAACCGATTGGCCTGGTCAAGGCCAGCTGGCAAACACAGGGGCAACTGCTGAGTGGGCAACTAAACTCCGGGCAGCGCGGACTGGTCTGGTCGGGCCCGGTACCCAGGGGTTTTCTGGAGGACGTCCTGACCGTCACCATCGTGTCCGATGGCCGGCTGTTGTCGGCGGCCCAGCTGCTGCGGTTTTATTTTGAAATTGATTTGCCATGATCCATGTCTTGAGAAGCAGCCCTGTAACCCTATCCCCCCGTTCATTTACCCTGGCGCTGTTGTTGATGGGCAGTCTTGCCGGTCTTGACGCGCGTGCGCAGGACGGCTTTTCGGCGCTGATTTCGCCACCCCGTGTGGAGACCAACACCAAACCCGGGCAAACCACGCGCCAGGTTCTGGAAGTTACACAAGTCGGGCCGATCACCGGCCGGTTTCGCATTTACACGATGGACTGGAGCCTCAATCCGGGCGGTGGCGTTGACTTTGTCGAAGAGCTCAAGCCCGGCAGTTGCCGACCCTGGGTGGCGCTTGAGCGGCGTGAGCTGTCAGTGGCCGGCAATGGCAAGGTACGCTTTCGCTTCGAGATATCGCCCCCCGCAGATGCGCCGGTCCAGGAGTGCCGTTTCGCCATCATGTTTGAGGGGCTCGATACCAGCAGGGCCACCAGCGGCGTGGTCAATTTTCCGGTGTCAGGGCGCATCGGTGTGATTGTTTATGCTGCCATGGCCGGCACCAAGCCGGACCTGAAGATCGAGGCTTACAGCGTCAGCAACGACGCCGCCAAAGTGCCCGTTCTGAAAATTCAGAACGACGGCAATGCCCATGGGCGTTTGACGGGCTTGCTTCGCGGTGCGGACGACAAGGGCGTGAAACTCGAGTTCACACCCTCGAGCCTGCCCATCCTGCCGGGCGAAAGCCGCAGCATTTCGCTGGCCGCCAATGTGGAAGGTGGCGCGCCAGTCAAGGAAATCAACTATCCCGTCACGGTCAAGGGCGCGCTGGAATGGGGCGGACAACGTGTGCCGTTTGAGCATACGTTCACGACCAAGTGAACTCAGAGCACGCGAAGCCCCTGGCTGCGCGAAGGTGCTTGTTCCAAGTATTGCTGGCCGGTGGCGTTGCGCTGTGGCCGGCTGAAAAACCAGAGGCCCAGGCGCGGCCTGAAGCCGCCACCGCCCCCTACCAGGACCGGGTGATCAAGTTCGACGCCAATGACAAGCCCGACGAAGCCGAACCCGAAGTTACCTACAACAGCAGCGGCCTGCCGCGCGCCTGGAGCCTGGAAACCTTTGCGGACATGCGCTCCTCGGCCGGTCTGTCGACAAGCTCTCTGGGCCTGAAGGCCGTCGGGTACACAGACACCCTGCACTACGGCGCGTTCTCCGGAAACGTCAATCTGCTGCAACGCGACAGCTCTCAAAATTTGAACAGCGCAAGCGACAGCACGTATGTGCTGCGCCAGATCGGCATGCCCTTCGAGGGCGGCTGGCGGCTGGACAACGCCCTCGGAATGATCAACCTCCCGCAGCTTGACATGGCGCGCCAGAGCCAGCGGATCACCCTGACCACACCGTCCATGCAGGGCCTTCACAGCCAGGTGCGCCGGGCCGATACCAGTGTGGTGGTGGCTGCCGGTCGCGCCGGGCAGACACAGGGTTACCCGGTGGCGGGTTTTGCGCTGGCACATGGCACCTACGCCATGACTGGCCTGCAACACCAGCTGCGCCAGCCCGATGGCGCCTGGTGGCTCGGGGGCATGGTCGCCAAGGCGCAGGACGTGACATCCGTTTTGGCCCAAACACCCACCGGCCAGGGAAAGCTGGACGCCAGCGGCATCTACCTGTCTGCGCGGCGTGAATGGGTAGGTGAGCTTGAGACCAGCGGAAGTTTTGCCCAGATCCATGCGGTCAGCGGCCGCAACACCGGCAGCGACATCACCGGCCTGGCCAATGCGCCAGCCAACGGCTTGTGGCTCGAAGGCGCATTTACCCGCAATGCGCATCGACATGATTGGGGTGTTTTCCGGCTGGAGCCCGGATTGGCCTGGCTGGAACTGCCCATTGCAGGTGATTTGCAGGGTGCCTACTGGCGCCATGCCTGGACCACCCGCCAGTGGACCGTGCAGTCCGGACTCGAAGCCCTGACGTCGCTTTCGGGGCTCACGCCGCATGGTTACTTTGCCAGCACCAGCGCCCGTTACCAATACACCAGCACGACCAGCCTGGGTGGCTCGCTCAGCGCGCGGCGTTACGGCGTCCAAGCCCAGGCGGCGCAACTCTATACCCAGTTTGCCAACGAGCTGGGCAGCAGCCGGGCCCAGGTTGACCTCGCCAGTGCCGATTCCGGTGAACGGGTGATGCGGCTGCAGTTTGACCATGACTGGATGGCTGTTCAGGCCGCGCGCCTGACCACTGCGGTGTCGCTGGACCGTGAGTCACGGCCCAGCGGCGACAGTCAGGGGCAGGGCGTCGCCATCAATGCCGACTGGTCGATCGGCCAGAACCTCACGCTCAACCAGAGCCTGCAGGGCCGCTGGAGCAGCGACCAGACCCAATACAGCCTTAACGCGGGTGTGTTCTGGCGGATTGCCCCGCGTTGGTCGTTGCAGACCAACTTTTACGCGATTCAGGGCAGCAACAACACCCTGAACCTCGCCCAAAGCCCGCTGATGGCTGCGACCATTCCGCCCTTGACCGTCAACGACAGCGGCATTTTTGTGATGCTGCGGTACGACGAGTCTGCCGGGCGCGCCCAGGCGCCGGTGGGCGCAGCACCCGGCAGCGCCGCCGGGCGGCTGGCCGGCTCGGTGTTTCTCGACGAAAACCAGAATGGGCGGCGTGAAGCCGGCGAGCAGGGTGCTGTCAACGTCACGGTGCTGCTTGACGGGCGTTTCGCCGTGCAAACCGATGCCCAGGGGCGTTTTGAATTTCCTTACGTAGCGGCCGGGCCACACGTGTTGACGGTCATCAGCGACAACCTGCCGCTGCCCTGGGGCTTGAACAGAGATGGCCGTACCGATGTGCGCGTGTTCACTCGGGACAGCACATCGGTGGACATTGGCGCCACCCGCCAGTAGGCAGCGCAGCGCTGTTGGCAAGCGCACTTCGCGCCGCTCCTACAATCGCCGGACTTTTCCAACCGCAGACTATGAGCATCAAAAGCGACAAATGGATCCGCCGCATGGCGCAAGACCACGGGATGATCGAACCCTTTGAGCCCGGACAGGTGCGCACGCGCGAGGTTGGCGGGCAACCCGGCTCACTGCAAAAAATCATCAGCTACGGCACCAGCAGTTACGGCTACGACATCCGCTGCGCGCCGGAGTTCAAGGTCTTCACCAACATCCACAGCACGGTGGTGGACCCGAAAAATTTTGACGAAAAGAGTTTTGTCGACTTTCATGGCGACAGCTGCATCATCCCGCCCAACAGTTTTGCACTGGCGCGCACGCTGGAGTACTTCCGCATCCCGCGCAACGTGCTCACCATTTGCCTGGGCAAAAGCACCTACGCGCGTTGCGGCATCATTGTGAACGTCACACCCTTCGAACCCGAGTGGGAAGGGTATGTGACGCTGGAGTTCTCCAACACCACGCCCCTGCCCGCCAAAATCTACGCCGGCGAAGGCTGTGCCCAGGTTCTGTTTTTTGAAAGCGACGCCGACGACGTCTGTGAAATCTCGTACAAGGATCGCGGCGGCAAGTACCAGGGCCAAGTCGGGGTCACGCTGCCCAAGGCGTGATTGCCCTCATTGAATCGCACCGGTAGCAAAGGCCAGGTCAGTCGGGTTCTTGAGCGCTGAGCGCACGGCGAGCTTCAGGCCTCGTGCCATGTCTACCAGCGCCATGGCGGGCAAATCCTTGCCGTTCACCTGTTCGGGGATCAATGGCACATGGATGAATCCACCGCGCGTGTTGGCCAAGCCGCGTTGGGTCGCCAAAAAGTGCATCAAACCGTAAAACACGTGGTTGCAGACAAAGGTACCGGCGGTTTGTGACACGTCAGCAGCGACGCCACCAGTCTGCATCGCGCGCAACATGGCCTTGATGGGCAAAGTGGAGAAATAAGCCGCCGGTCCGCCTGCGACTACCGGTGTGTCAATGGGCGCCGCGCCGGCGTTGTCGGGGATGCGCGCGTCATTCACGTTAATGGCCACGCGCTCCAGTGAAAGGGCCGTGCGACCACCAGCCTGGCCGACGCAAACGACGAGTTCCGGTCGATGCAGGGTGAGGAGTTGGTGCAATCGGGCCAACGAGGTGTCAAACACGGTGGGTAGCTGTGCGGCCACCAGTTTGCGGCCCAGTACCGAGTGCCCGTGCAAGGCTTGAACGGCCAGCCAGCTCGGGTTGACGGCCTCGCCCGCAAAGGCGTCAAAACCGGTGAGCAGAACTTTGGGTGTTTGGCCTACAGGAACTGGTTTCACGGTTGCGGGCTTGCGCGTTAACATGGCTGGAATTTACCCCAAGCCCGCGCTTGGGTATCACCGGCGATTGCGCGCCAGCGCAAAACAGGAGACGGCCATGAAATGGGAAGGCAATCGCGAATCGGACAACGTGGAAGACCGCCGCGCAAGTGGCGGCATGGGTGGCGGGCTGCCAAGGTTTGGCGGGCGCGGCATCGGTGTCGGCACCATCGCCATCGCACTGGTCGGCGGCTGGATCTTTGGCATTAATCCGCTGACGATTCTGGGCCTTTTGAGCGGCGGCGGTGCGCCCACGGCACAAACGCAACAGGCCCCGGCGCAACGCCCCCCGGCGGACGACCGCATGGCGAAGTTTGTCGGCACCGTGCTGGCCGACACAGAAGACGTGTGGAAAGCCGTTTTTACCAAGGGCGGCGCGCAGTACAAGGAGCCCAAGCTGGTGCTGTTCCGCGGCTCTACCCCCACCGCTTGCGGTTCAGGCCAGGCCGCGATGGGCCCTTTTTATTGCCCGGGCGACCAGAAGGTGTACATCGACCTGGCTTTTTATGAAACGCTCAAGACCAAACTCGGCGCGCCGGGCGACTTCGCCCAAGCCTACGTGATTTCCCATGAGGTGGGCCACCATGTGCAAAACCTGCTGGGCATCACCAACAAAATGGAGCAGATGCGTGGCAAGGTAAGCCAGGTGGAATACAACGGGCTGAGTGTCCGCCTGGAACTGCAGGCCGACTGTTTCGCCGGGGTGTGGGCGCACCACGCGCAGAACGCGCGGCAAATTCTGGAAAACGGCGACGTCGAAGAGGCCATGAACGCTGCCGCCAAAATTGGCGACGACGCCCTGCAAAAAGGATCCGGCGGCCGTGTCGTGCCCGAGAGTTTCACGCACGGCACCAGCGCCCAGCGCACGCGCTGGTTCAACCTGGGTTTGCAAAACGGCAGCGTCAAGGGTTGTGACACGTTTTCAGCGCGCCAGCTGTAAATTCCCGCAAAACGGCGGTTGGGGGGATAATCGGGGGTTGCCCTGTTTTCCCCCATTTGATGAACTCCACCGTACTTGAATCAGAAATTTCCGACCTCGTCGAAGCCCCCGTTGCTGTAGCGCCAGACGCCGCGCCCGATTTGAGCGCGTTTTCGCAGCTGAATCTGGCCGAGCCATTGTCCCGCGCGGTGGCCGAGTTGGGCTACGAGTCAATGACGCCGATCCAGGCCAAGGCGATTCCGCTGGTGATCCAGGGCCGCGACGTGATGGGCGCTGCCCAGACCGGCACTGGCAAGACCGCTGCCTTCGCGTTGCCACTGCTGCACCGCCTGCTGAAACACGAAAACAGTTCGACCTCGCCCGCCCGCCACCCCGTACGGGCACTGGTCTTGTTGCCCACCCGCGAGCTGGCCGACCAGGTGGCGCAGGCGATCAAGGCGTACGCGAAACACACCCAGATTCGCACCACCGTGGTGTTTGGCGGCATGGACATGAAGCCGCAAACGCTGGAGCTCAAACGCGGCGTTGAGGTGCTGGTGGCCACGCCCGGGCGCCTGTTGGACCACATCGAAGCCAAAAATGCGGTGCTCAACCAGGTCGAATACGTGGTGCTCGACGAGGCTGACCGCATGCTCGACATCGGCTTTTTGCCCGATTTGCAGCGCATCCTGAGTTTTCTGCCCAAGCAGCGCACCACGCTGCTGTTTTCGGCCACTTTTTCGCCCGAAATCAAACGCCTGGCCAGCAGCTACCTGCAAGACCCCATCACCGTGGAGGTGGCGCGCTCCAATGCCACCGCCAGCACCGTCGAGCAGCATTTCTACAGCGTGGGCGACGACGACAAACGCCGCGCCTTGCACCAGATCCTGCGCCAGCGCCAGCTCAAGCAGGCCTTCGTTTTTGTGAACAGCAAGTTGGGCTGCGCGCGCCTGTCGCGTTCGCTTGAGCGCGAGGGCCTCAAGGCCACCGCACTGCACGGCGACAAAAGCCAGGACGAGCGCCTCAAGGCATTGGATGCGTTCAAAAAAGGCGAAGTCGATCTGCTGGTGTGCACCGATGTGGCGGCGCGCGGGCTCGACATTAAAGATGTGCCGGCGGTGTTCAATTTCGACATCCCCTTCAACGCCGAAGACTACGTGCACCGCATTGGCCGCACTGGCCGCGCGGGCGCCTCGGGCCTGGCGGTGAGCTTTGTCTCGAAATCTGACGCGCGTCTGGTGGCTGACATCGAAAAACTCATCAAAACCAAGATCGAGCTCGAAGCCGTCGAATTTGAAGAAGACCAGCCCGACATTCGCCGACAAGGGCGCATCAACGATGGCCGGCGCATGTACGCCGGTCGCGAAGAGGGTGATGAAGCGCGCGAAGCGCCGCGAACGGGCCGGCGCGAAGAGGGGCGGTTTGAAGGGCGCAGTGAAGGCCGCAACGATGGGCGTGATTTCTCAAAGCCACCCCGGCGAGATTTTTCCCGCGATTACGCGCGCCCGGCACCGGTGCAGCGGGACCCCTTCTTTGACAAGCCGTACGAACCCACCGTCGCCGCGGACATGCCCGCGCCCGCGTGGGAGCCCGCTGTGAAGCGCGCCAGCCGCAGCATTTCGGCCAATATCAAAAGCAGGGTGCGGGTGGCGGCCTTGTTCAAAGCTGAATAAATAATCTTCATTCTTTTTGAATTGAATTGAATTTATTGCGATAAAGTCACGATTTTATTTAATAGTTTGCTATTAAAATAGTTGTAATTATTGCCATAATTTAACCAATATTTAAAGTTAAATTAGTTTAACACGGAAGTTAGCGTCGAGCCGCTCCATTGTCTTTGGTTCGAGTGGTCGTCCTAAGCCGCCTCACACGCTACCTGAATCAGCTCACCCAAGTCGCTCGGATTGCCTGATTTGCTGTAACCCGGGCCCTCATGCAAACGCAGGGCGCTCAGGCTTCCACCCCACACGCAGCCCGAGTCCAGACTCAGCAAATCCGGCCGGTCCAGCCAGCCCAGGGTGGACCAATGGCCAAATGCCACCACCCCATTGGCTGTGCGGCGCCCGGGCGCGTCAAACCACGGTACAAACCCGGCGGGCGCGTCAACGGCCCGCAAGCCCTTGGCCTCAAATTCCATTTGACCCGCCGGGGTGCAAAAGCGGATGCGCGTCAAGGCATTCACGATGACCCGCAAGCGGGCAAATCCGCTCAGCGAATCGTGCCATTCGCGTGGCTCGTTGCCATACATCTGGTGCAGGAAATCGCCCCAGTCCGGACCCCGCAAAACAGCTTCAACTTCGCCCGCCAGCGCCAGGGTTTGTGGCGCATCCCATTGCGGCAACACGCCGGCATGCACCATCAAAATGGGTTGTTGGCGGCTGGATTCAAAGATCGCCAGGCGCTGTTGGCGCAGCCAGTGCAACATGGTCTCGCGTTCGGGCGCGGCCAGCACGTCTGCGATGGTGTCGCCGCCGTGCGGCTGGCGTACGCCGTGGGCGCAGGCCAGCAGGTGCAGGTCGTGGTTGCCCAGCAGGCAACGCGCCGCGTCGCCGTAAGCCATCAGGCGGCGCAAGACGCCCGCTGAATCCGGCCCGCGGTTGACCAGATCGCCCAGCAGGTAAAGCGTGTCGCGGCTGGGGGAAAAGGAAATCTCGCCCAGCAATCGCCCTAACGCGGAATTGCAGCCCTGGATGTCGCCAATCAAGTAAAGTGCCATGGTGTCTATTTTCCCGCGTGCTTGATGGAATTTTTGCTGATTGTGCTGCTCACCCTGCTCAACGGGGTGTTCGCCATGTCCGAGCTCGCCATTGCGGCCAGCCGCAAGGCCCGTTTGAACGCCATGGCCGAAGCGGGTGATCTGGGCGCGGCAGCTGCACTCACGCTGGTGGAGCACCCGACCAACTTCCTCTCCACGGTGCAGGTCGGCATCACCTCCATCGGCGTGCTCAACGGAATCGTCGGCGAGGCAGCTTTCAGTGCCGGGTTGGGCGCCTGGATCCAGGGGTTTGGCGTATCTGAAAAAGCCTCGGCGATCTCGGCCACGGGCATTGTGGTGACGATCATCACGTTTACCACCATCATCTTCGGCGAGCTGGTGCCCAAGCGCATCGGCCAGCTGTACCCTGAGCCGGTGGCACGCCTGGTGGCGCGGCCAATGATCTGGCTGGCCAGAGCCGCCAGACCCTTCGTGCGCCTGCTCTCGGCCACCACGCAAGGCACCTTGAAGCTGATGCGCATTGACACCAATGCTGCCCGTGCCGTGACCGAGGAAGAAATCACCGCCAGCCTGGAGGAGGGCCTGGACGCCGGTGTGATCGAACAACACGAGCACCAGATGGTGCAAAACGTCTTCGGGCTGGATGACCGGCCACTCACCTCGCTGATGGTGCCCAGGCTGGACATCGAATGGCTGGACGCCAGCCTCACCGTGGCGCAGAGCCTGGATCTGGCCAAAACCTGGGGCGAAGAGCGGTCGCACTCCTGGTACCCGGTTTGCCGGGGCTCGCTCGACGACGTGGTGGGTGTCATCAGCGTTGGCAAATTGCTGCAACTTGGTCACGACCACCAGGGCAGCATTGGCGAGATGACGCACGCCGCCAATTTTGTCCCCGAAACGTTGAGCGGCATGGAACTTCTTGAGCAGTTGCGCAAGCGCTCGGGCCGCATCGTTTTTGTCGTCGACGAATACGGTGTGGTGCAGGGCCTTGTCACACCGGCCGATTTGCTGGAGGCCATCACCGGGGAACTGCAGCCCACCACACAAGTCGAGGCCTGGGCGACGCGGCGGGATGACGGCTCCTGGTTGCTCGACGGCCTGATGCCCATCAATGAGCTCAAGGCGCGTCTGGGCATCGACGACCTGCCCGACGAGGGCAGGGGCCGCTACAACACCGTGGCGGGCCTGTTGATGGCCGTCTCGGGCCGCCTGCCCGACATTGGCGAGCGCATTGAAAGCGCGGGCTGGCGGTTTGAGGTGGTTGACGTGGACGGGCGCCGGATTGACAAGGTGCTGGCTTCCGCCAAGCCCCAGGGGTCTGTCAGTACGCTACCTGACGGCTAGATCCGTCCTGCCAGCCAGTACGCGACGTAGCCGATCGACTCGTGCAGCACGTAATGCCATTTCTCCACACCCTGCGTCATGGAATAACCGCCCCAGTCAGGCTCGCCGGCTGTGCGGAAATCAACCGGGTAGGCCGTCACGTTCCAGCCAGCCTTGAGAAACACGCCCATTGAGCGGGGCATGTGGGCGGCGGTGGTGACCAGCAGCCAGGGCTGCTTTGGGTCAAGGCCCGGCAGCTTGGCTGTCATCACCGCGTTGTCGTAGGTGGTGCGGGAGGCCGACTCGTACAACACGCGTGCCGGGTCTAC
>JANNMM010000204.1:0-5746 GCA_031397915.1 Rhodoferax sp.
GAAGGGTGCAACGCCGACCGGCATCCACGACCTCGCCGGCAACGTGTGCGAGTGGACGGCCGATTGGTTCGCGCCGTACTCGACCGAGCTCGCGACCGACCCGAAGGGTCCCGACACCGGCACCGAACGTGTGGTGCGCGCGATGCCCAATACGCCGGCACTGATTGGCCTGGGCCAGACGGCACTGTTCGCCCGCCCGGCCGCCGGCGTTGCGGACCGCCAAGCCGTCGAACGCGTGATCCGGACAACTGGCGAATTTCTATGGCTGACCCAGGAAGAGCAGCTCGATGCGGTGACCGCTCTGTCAGGCTCGGGTCCGGCCTATGTTTTTTACTTTATCGAAGCCATGATCGAGGCCGGCGCCGCCATGGGCTTGAGCCGTGAGCAGGCGCATCAGCTGGCCGTCGGAACGTTTGTCGGCGCTTCGGCGTTGGCTCAGGGCGCCACGGAATCGCCCGAGATTCTGCGCGCCCGCGTAACCTCCAAAGGCGGAACGACCTACGCGGCCATCACGTCGATGGAGCAAAGCGGTATCAAGGCGGCGTTTGAGCAGGCCTTGAAGGCAGCGGGCACACGGGCCAAAGAACTGGGCGAAGAATTCGGCGCGGCTTGAGTGGCCAAACAGGCGCTCAAGCCGGCACTCACATAGGCGCTCAACCCGGTAATTAATACCCCGCCGCTGCCAGTTCCATCTGCTTCAGGCGCAGTGTGATGCGCTCGACAAACTGCTGCGTCACGTGGGAGAGTGTGCGGTGTGTCGGTTTGAGAATGCCGACTTCAATGGTGTTGATCTTCGAGTTGGCCAGCGGCCGCCAGACCACCTCGCCCTTCGCCAGCTCGTTCATGAAGCCGATTTTCGAGAAGAACGAGATGCCTTTTCCGCCGATCAGCAGGCGCTTGACCATCGGCGTGGAGTTGCACGAAATGCTGGGCTCGAGCTCCTCCCAGAAGCTGGCGAATTCAGGCACCACCAAACTGTGGATGGGCGAGAGGGTGCTGATCTGGATGAAGGCCTGGCTTTTGCAGTCTTCAAAACTGATCTCGGTTTTCTTTGCCAGCGGGTGCGACGGCGCCATCACCACACCCGGCGGAAAATGCGCCTTGACCACAACCTCCAGCCCGGCCGGCAGTTTGCCCAGGTAACAGATGCCAATGTCGCTGTCGCCCTTCAGCACCCGCTCGGGCACCTCGCTGGGCATGGCCGAGGCGATGCTGTACCGCACAGCCGGGTAGGTTTCAGAGAAGTCTTCCACGGCGGCGGGCAGGAACTCGATCAGCAGCGAGTCCATCGCCGTCACCGACACATGGCCCTTGCGCTCACCCTTGAGCGCGTCGAGTTCGCTGCGCGTGAGGTGGAAATCATGCAGGGTTGCGCGGATGTGTTGCTGCAGGCGCTCGCCAGCCGCGTTCAGGCGGATACCGGTGGGCACGCGGTCAAACAGCTCGGTGCCCAGTTCGTCTTCAAGGCGCAGGATTTGCCGGTTGACGGCGCTGGAGGCGACAAACAGGTTTTGCGCCGCCTTGCGGATCGAGCCGCAGCGGGCGACTTCGAGAAAATACTTCAGGACGACGGCATGCATGGATTTCGACGCTCTATCGATTTACTATAAAAATAGTAGCAATAAGCCCATATATTACGTGACTTGAATGCTCAAAAAGTCTTGAAAACCCAATAAATTCACTCAGGAAGGCAAATAATTAACATGGGTGTTAACTATTGAAGAAAAACAGGCAATTTGTTAATAACCATGTTAATTTGACTATTGCGGCGGCTTTTCCGGCGACTTCGTGCACTGGTTTTTTCTCAAACCGGCTTGGCCACAAACGCCGCCACTAGCGGGTGGTCAAACTGCTTGCTCGCCACGCCGTCGGCGCCGCCAGGTTTGCCCAGGCAGCTCACGGCAGGGCCAAAAAATTCGCGGTTGATGGCAATGAAATGCTGCAGGTGCGCAGGCGTTTCCTCGTCTTCATGGATCGCCTCGGGTGGGCACACCGAGACACAAATGCCGCAGTTCACACACTCGTCGGGGTGGATGTAGAAAGTGCGCGCGCCTTCGTAAATGCAATCGACCGGGCAGCAGCTCACGCAGGTAGCGTCTTTGCAGTCGATGCAGCCGTCGGCAATGATGTAGGTCATGGGCGGGCGTTCACAGGTTGCAGGTCATCGCGTGTGTATCAAACGCCTCGCCACACCGGTTTGCGTTTTTCCTGAAAGGCTTTCACCCCTTCCTGTGAGTCGCTTGAATTCAGCGCCGCCACCAGGGCCGGAAGGCGTGTGGCCTGCGCCTGCGCGGGCGACATCTGGCCGGTGAGGCGCACCACCTGTTTGATGGCTTGAACGGAGAGCGGCGCACAGGCCAGGATGTCATTTGTCCATTTCGCCACGGCAGCGTCCAGTTGCTCGCGCGGCACCACTTCGTTGACGAGGCCCAGCGCAAGGGCTTCTCCAGCCTTGATGCGTTTGCCTGTGAGCATCATGCCCATGGCTTTGCGAAACGGAATTTGCCGCTGCAAAAGTGTCATGCCACCGTCCAGCGGCAAACGCCCCACCAGCGCTTCGGGCAGGCCAAAACTGGCCTCCTCACAAGCCACCACGATGTCACAGCCGAGCACCATCTCGAAGCCGCCGCCCAGCGCAAACCCATTCACGCGGGCGATCACGGGGATATTCAGCGTCTCGCGCAAGGCGATACCGCCAAAACCGCCGGGGCGCGCCGCCGACCAGTATTCGAGGCCTGTCATTGACGGGTTTTTCATGTCGGCGCCCGCGCAGAAGGCGCGATCGCCAGCGCCGGTGAGCACGATCACGCGCACCTCGCGGCTGTGTTCCAGCTCGGTCCAGATCGCCTGCAGGCGCGCTTCGGTGGCGATGTCCACCGCGTTCAACACTTCGGGGCGCGCCAGCGTGACCGTAGCGACATGGCCGTCAATGGCCAATTCAACGCCATCCAGGGCGACGCTCATTTGGCGCCTACCACGTCGGGCATGGCAACCGCGGCGTTGGCCGTTGGCACCGCGAAGTTCGCCAGCACTTCGTGCGTATGTTGGCCCAGCCGCGGCGGCGCGCGGCGCAACGTCACCTCGGCGCCCGACATCTGGATCGGGCTGGTGATGAAGCTCAGGCGCTGGCCCTCACCGGGGCCGGTCATGATCATCCGGTTGTGCAGGGTTTGCGGGTCCACCAGCGCCTCGCGCATGTCGCGCACTGGCGCACAGAGCAAATCCTGCTCTTCCAGCCGGGCCAGCCAGTGGGCCTTGGTGCCCGCTGCAAATCGCGCCCGAAACAGCCCGTGCAGATCGTTTTTGTTTTTGAACTGCTGCTCCAGGTTGCTGTATTTCGGGTCCGCCGAGAGGTCGGGCAAATCCAGCGCCTTGCAGATGTCTTGCAGCGGGTTGGCCTTGAAGGCACCCACCAGCACCAGCGGGCCATCCGAGCAGTCAAACACGCCCGATAGTGGCATGGCGGCCCAATTGACTTCGGAGTCTTTCATCATCACCATCGCCGCTTCCTGCATCTGCATGGCGAGCATGGAGTTGTAGAGCGAGACGCTGATTTTTTGCCCGGCGCCGGTGCGCGCGCGGTGCAGCAGCGCCAGCAAGATGCCCTGCACCATGTGCATGCCGGCCGAATAATCGGCCAGTGCCGTCGGGTAGATCGACACCGGGATCGCATCGTCCGCGCGGCGCGCCATCACACCCGTCATGGCCTGCGCCAACACGTCTTGCCCGCCTTTGTGGGCGTAGGGGCCGCTTTCGCCAAAACCGGTGCCCACCGCGTAAATCACACGCGGGTTCAGGGCCTTGCAATCCTCGTAACCCAGGCCCATGCGGTCCATCACGCCGGCGCGGAAGTTGTTCACCACCACGTCGGCAGTGGCAATCATGGCTTTGACGCTGGCCATGTGTTCGGGGTTGCGCAAATCCAGCGCCACACTGCGTTTGTTGCGGTTCAAGCTGCAGAAGATCGGGTTGTCGGCCCCAGCCACTGGTGCAAAGGTGGAGCGGCTCAGATCGCCTGCGCCCTGGCGCTCGATCTTGATGACATCGGCGCCATAGTCGGCCAGCGTTTGTGTACAAACCGGGCCCATCATGACCTGGGTGAAGTCGATGACGCGGATGCCGTCCAGCGGCAAACTGCCATCGGTTGGGGTGCTGGTGTTCATGCGGTCTCCAGGATTTTTTCGGCGCGCGGCTCAATGGCGCGGGCGAGTGCTGGCACGTCGGCATTGCGGCCGGTTTGGTCGCCCGGGTCGGCGCCTTGTGCGCGCAACGCCTTTTGCAGCGCCGGGATGTCGACGTTGCGCACCGAGACACCGGCGTTCAGCGCCAGCGCAGCGGCCACACCAGCAGCCTCGCCCATTGCCATACAGGGCGGAATTTCGCGCGAGATTTTTTGCGCCTGGGAGGTCACGGAGTAGTGGCGCCCAGCTACCAGCAGGTTGTCAACTCCGCCGTTGGCCGGACTTTTTGGGAGCAACACGCGGTAAGGCATGGTGTAGTCGCGCCCACGGGCGACGCTGTCGTCAAAACGCGTGCGCGCCGCCAGGTCTTCTTTGGTCAACACGTATTCGCCTTCGAGCAGACGGGTTTGGCGCACGCCGGTTTGTGGCGCCACGTCCACCACGTAACAGGTCTCGAAACCGGGCAGTTTGCCGCGAACCAGGTCCACCAAGGCGTGGATGTGCTGGCGGCCCTGCATTTCGGCGCGCGTCAGGTCTTGCACGTTCAGGCCGTCAAGCCCGGCCATGTGCGGGCAGTTGCACCAGACGATGCCGGGCAGCGGCGTCTTGAGCCACCAGAAGCCCCAGGAGCCGCCCAGCACTTTCTTGATTTGCCGGTCCAGCGCGGCAAAGGCCTCGGGCTCGGCTCGTTCGTAAGCCTCGGCTGCATCGGTGTCAACGCCGCCCAGGCGGAACACGGTGGTCATGATGTAGTTGCCGCTGGTATGCTGCGCGCCTGCGCTGGCAGCCACGTCGAGGTCGCCGGTGGCGTCAATCACCACGTCGCCCAGGATCGCTTCGCGGCCCGATTTGCTCTCGCAAATCACGCCTTTAATTGCACCGTCTTCCACCAAGGCTTCGGAAAACCAGGAATGCAGGCGCAGCCGGACCTTGTGTTCCTGCACCATCTCCAGCGACGCGCGTTTCCAGGCGTCGGGGTCGAATGCGGCGGCAAACACGATCGGGTGGGGCTGCTGCTGGGTGTGGAAGTCAAAGGTGCCCCAGCGCGTCCAGCGGCGGATGCTGTCCGCGTCGAGGCCCCATTCGTTCTGGCGAGGGTAGTGCGCCAGGCCCATGGCGGTCATGCGTTCGAGCAGGCTCATGCACACGCCGCGCACCGAAATTTCGTTCAGGTGGTTGTCCCACATATCGTCCAGCACCAGCACCATGCCGCCGGATGCAAGCCCGCCCAGGTGGCTGTAACGCTCCAGCAAAATGGTGTCGGCACCATTGCGCGCGGCCGCCAGTGCGGCAGAAAAACCAGCCGGGCCGCCACCCACCACCACCACGTCGGCTTTGGCCACCACGCGCAGGTCGCGTGCGGGCCGATGGATCATTTCATTGACATTGTTCATTCAGGGTTCCTCAATTTTTTGGGTTCAGTGCACCTGCTCGGGCTGCCACTTCACAACGGCACGCTCCACCAGGGCGACGATCAGGAAAAAGCTGCCCGACAACACAGCACTCATCACAATCGCGGAATACAGCAGCGCCGAGTCGAAGTTGAACGTGGCCTGGATGATCAG
>JANNMM010000249.1:0-14436 GCA_031397915.1 Rhodoferax sp.
CGTGGGATGGATGCCAATCGTCGAGTCAAACACGGCCTTGGTCGCCCCGGCCTTCATCGCCACCGCAAAGCCCTGCACCACTTCGCCCGCATCGGCGCCCACCATATGAAGGCCGACGACTCGGTCGGACGCGTCTTCCACCACCAGCTTCATCAGCGTGCGTTCGCTGCTCCCGCTCAGCGTGTGTTTGAGCGGTTTGAATTCGGTTTTGAAGACCGTCACCTTGCCGAATTTTTCACGCGCGTCAACTTCCGAATAACCCACCGTGCCGATGTTCGGGTGGGTGAACACGGCGGTCGGGATGAACTGGTAACTCATGCCGCGTTTGGGTTTGCCGGCCAGTGGACTGAAGAGCTGGTCTACCACCACCATCGCCTCGCCCAGCGCCACGGGTGTGAGCTGCAGGCGCGCGGTGACGTCACCCACGGCATAGATCGACGGCACGCTGGTCTGGTAGTCGTCGTTGACCACCACCGCGCCGTCTTTGCCTAAGGCAACGCCAGCTTCTTTGAGGCCCATGCCGTTCACATTGGGCACGCGCCCGGTGGCGTAGAGCACGGTGTCAACGTCGAGATCGCCGCCACCTTTCAACGCCACCTTCAACCCGCCCACGTGCTTCTCCACGTGCGCCACATCGGCATCGAGCCGCAAATCCACACCGGCTTTCAGCATTTCAGCGGCGATGAAAGCGCGCACGTCGTCGTCAAAACCGCGCAGCACCTGCTCGCCCCTGTAGAGTTGCACCACCTTCGCGCCCAGCCCGTTAAAGATTGACGCGAACTCACAGGCGATGTAGCCGCCGCCCACAACCAGCAGGCGCTTGGGGAAGGGCTCCAGGTCAAACAAGGCATTTGACGTGACCACCAGCTTGCGGCCGTTGAACTCGGGCACATGCGGTTGACCACCCGTTGCCACCAGGATGTGCCGGGCCGTCAGGCGCTTGCCGTCCACTTCCAGCGTGTGGCCATCAAGCAAGCGGGCGAAGTCATTGAACACCTGCACACCCGAGCCCGTGAGCAGGTTCAGGTAAATGCCGTTGAGCCGCGAGATTTCGGCCTTGCGGTTTTTCTTCAGCGTTGCCCAGTTGAACGTAGGCGCAGGCCCCTCCCAGCCAAAGCCGTGCGACTCTTCAAACGCTTCGGCGTAATGCGCGGCGTAGCTGTAGAGCTTTTTGGGAATGCAGCCCACGTTCACACACGTGCCGCCCAGTCCCGCCGTGCCCAGCACCTCGGCCAGGCCCACACGCATAGGCGTGCCGCCCGGTTTGCGCTGCGCCGCCATGCGCGCGGCGCGCACGCCGCCACTGCCGCCGCCAATCACGAAGAAGTCAAAGTCATAGGTTGTCATGGTTGTCCTGTCCTTTTGCGTTGTTCTTCCCTGCGACAATCCTGGTTCCCCAGAGTTTGTCCATCCGATTTTCGAGGAGATTCGCGTGTTGTCAAAAACCCCGCTCAAAGCCGCCCTGCTGGTCGTCGTGGCGTCGTCATTCAGTGGCGCTTTTGCGCAAGGCAGTGCGGCGGCCGCTGCAGCCAAGGAAGACGGCGCTGTTGTCACCCCCAGCGGCCTGGTCTACCGCTCGCTCAAAGACGGCAACGGTGCCAGCCCGAACGCCAGCGACAAGGTCAAAGTGCATTACCGCGGCACCTTCCCCGACGGGCGCGAGTTTGACAGCTCCTACAAGCGCAATGAGGCCATCGAGTTCCCCTTGAACGGCGTCATCAAATGCTGGACGGAAGGCGTGCAGCGTATGAAGGTGGGTGGCAAGGCCAAACTCACCTGCCCTGCCGCCATCGCTTACGGCGAGCGCGGCGCGGGCAACGTCATCCCGCCCAACGCCACGCTGCATTTCGAGGTGGAGCTGCTTGCAATCAACGGCAAGCCCTGAGTTCAAACGCTCGACGCTGCCCGCATAACACTCGCCCGTGGAATTCGCTCTGGTCCTGCTGCTGGGCGTGGTTGCAGGCACCGTCGGCGGCGTGTTGGGGTTTGGCACCTCGATCATGCTCATGCCCGCCCTGGTGTTGGTGTTTGGCCCACGCGAGGCGGTGCCAATCATGGCGATCTCGGCCATCATGGCCAACGCGTCGCGGGTGGCTGCCTGGTGGCGCGAAATTGATTGGCGCGTCACCGTAGCGTACAGCGCCACCGGCATTCCGGCGGCGGCCCTGGGCGCCCGCACTTTGCTGACCCTGCCCGCCGGGGTGATCGAACTGGTGTTGGGCGTGTTTTTCATCGCCATGATTCCACTGCGCCGCTGGATGGCGCGCAAAAGCTGGACGCTGAATTTGTGGCACATGGCCATGGTCGGCCTTGTGATCGGTTTTATTACGGGCATTGTGGTCAGCACGGGCCCCATCAATGCGCCGTTCTTTCTGGCTTATGGGCTCGTCAAAGGCGCTTACCTGGGCACAGAGGCGATGGGGTCACTGGCGGTTTACATCAGCAAAGCCGTTACCTTTCGCAGTTTCGACGCGTTGCCTGTGCCGATCATCGTCAAGGGCCTGATCATCGGCTCAAGCTTGGTAGCCGGGGCCTTCATTGCCAAGCGCGTGCTGCACAAAATTGACAACGAAGAATTCAAATTGATGATGGATGGCCTGCTGCTAATGGCCGGGCTCACCATGCTCTGGGCGGCCCTGCGCTGAAAATACACCCCATGACTACACCGACCCTGGCGATCAACGCCCACATTGCCACCCTCACCCTGCAGCGCCCGGCGCAGGCCAACCGCCTGGAGCCGCAGGATCTGGAGACCATCGCCCAACACCTGGCCACTGTCAACGCGCGGGCCGAGGTGCTGGTGCTGCGCATTGAGGCCACCGGCAAGTATTTTTGCAGCGGCTTTGACATCAACCAGATTGGCCACGCGCGCACACTGTCGTTTGAAAGCCTGGTCGACGCGCTGGAACAGGCGCGCCCGGTCACCCTCGCACTGCTGCAAGGTGGCGTGTATGGCGGCGCGACTGACCTGGCGCTGGCCTGCGATTTCCGCCTGGGCACGCCGGCCGTCGATATGTTCATGCCGGCGGCACGCCTGGGCTTGCACTACTACCAAAGTGGCCTTGAGCGCTACGTCTCGCGCCTGGGGCTGGACACCGCCAAACGCCTGTTCCTCACGGCTGAAAAGCTGGACGCTGCGCACCTGCGCGCCTGCGGTTTCCTCACGCATCTGGTGGCTCAAGGCGAGCTTGCGGCGGCAGGCGATGCCCTGGCCGCCACGCTGGCCGGCATGGCGCCCCTGGCGCTCCTGGGCATGAAAAAGCACCTCAACGCCCTGGCGCGCGGCGCGCTGGACACCCAGGCACTGGCCGCCGACATCGCGCGTTGCGCCCATTCTGCCGATATCAAGGAAGGCCAGGCCGCCTGGGCTGCACGCCGGGCACCGGTGTTTTCCGGGCAGTGACAGTGGCCAAAATCCGCTTGAAATCCTCTGGCCAGCACCAAGCTGCGTTCCACGCGATACTGCCAAGCCAAAATAAAAAAGAGGGACAGAATTCATGTTGAAGTTCACCGCCTGCGACGCGGCCACCCAGTTTTCCGCGCCAGCGGCTGCCCAGGTGCTGCGCGGCATCACACGGGGGTTTGAGAAGGAGTGCCTGCGTGTCACCCCCGACGGGCATCTGGCGCAGTCGCCGCACCCGGCGGGCCTGGGCTCCAAACTCACCCACCCGTGGATCACCACCGACTATTCGGAAGCGCTGCTCGAATTCATCACGCCGCCCTCGCAAGACCGCGACTTCGCCCTGCCCTTCCTGCGCGACCTGCACCGCTTCACGGCGCAGCAGCTGGGCGGCGAAGTCATGTGGGCCAGCTCCATGCCCTGCCTTCTGGGGGAAGACCGCGACATTCCTCTGGCCAACTACGGCAGCTCCAACACCGCCCGCATCAAATACGTTTACCGCGAGGGCCTGGGCCACCGGTATGGCCGCAAGATGCAGACCATTGCCGGCGTGCATTACAACTGGTCGCTGCCCGAAGCCTTCTGGCGGGAACTCTATGAGTGTTGCAACGCCAGCGGCGCCTTGCAGAGCTTCATCAGCGAGCGCTACTTTGGGCTGATCCGCAATTTCCTGCGTTACAGCTGGCTCATTCCCTACCTGTTTGGCGCGTCACCGGCGTTGAGCTCGTCCTTTTTGAGCGGCCAGAGGCCCGATCTGGAGTCGCTCGGCGATGACACCCTGTATGGCCCCTATGCCACCTGCCTGCGCATGAGTGACCTGGGTTACCAGAACCGCGCGCAGTCCAACCTCAATGTCAACTTCAATTCGCTGGCTGAATACGCGCAGGCGCTGGACGCTGCGGTTCACACGCCCGACCCGTATTACCAGGCCATTGGTGTGCGTGTGAACAACAACGACGGCAAAGGTGAACACTGGAAACAGCTCAGTGCCAACGTGCTGCAGATCGAAAACGAGTTTTACGCCGGCATCCGACCCAAGCGCATCGGCATGAAAGGTGAGCGCCCGGCGATCGCCCTGCAAAAGTACGGCGTCGAATACCTCGAAGTTCGCCTGTTTGACCTGAACCCGCTGGTCGACATCGGCATCGCGCCCGAACAAAGCGATTTCTGCGACGCCTTCCTGTTGATGTGCCTGCTGCGTGACAGCCCGCCCATCACCAGCCGCGAGCAGGGGGAAAACCTGGAGAACAAGCGCCGCGTGGTGAGCCGCGGCCGCCACCCCGAGCTGCTCCTGGTGGTGCACAACACCGAGCAACCCATGCGCCCCATGGCCCATGAGCTGTTTGACGACATGGCGCCGTTTGCGGCGATTCTGGACACCGCCTACGGGACCGACCGCTATGCCCGGACCCTCGCGCAATTGCGCCAGCGCATTGACGACCCGCAGCAGACGCCCTCAGCCATCGTGCTGGAACACGTCCGCCGCCATGGCGGTCTGGTGCCGTTCAGCCTGGCGCAATCCGCACAGCACAAGGCCAGCCTGCTGGTCCAGTCGCTCGATGCGGTGGCGCAAAAACGTTTTGACGACAGCGCGCGCCGTTCCATCGAAGCCCAGGCGCAAATCGAGGCCAGTGCGCAGATTCCCTTCGAAGACTACGTGGCGCAGTATTTCGCCTGAATTTCACCCGCGCTCAAGTTGCGATGAAGGCCCGCACGTCTTGCGGCTTCAGCGGGTGCGCGATCAGGTAACCCTGGAATTCGTCGCACCCCAGCTCGGCCAGCAGGTCCATTTGGGCCTGCGTCTCGACACCTTCGGCCACGGTCTTCATTTTGAGTCCCTTGGCCATCTGGATGATGGCCGTTGTCAAGGCGCGGTCGCCCTCGTCGGTGGTCAGGTCGCTGATGAACGAACGGTCAATCTTGAGTTTGCTGATCGGGTAGCGCTTCAGGTACGCCAGTGACGAATATCCGGTGCCAAAGTCGTCAAGGGTCAAGCCTACACCCAGCTTGTCGAGTTTGGTCAATATCTCCATCACGTGGCTGTCGCGGTCCATCAGCACGGATTCGGTCAGTTCAATCTCGAGGTATCGGGGCGCCAGGCCCGTCTCCAGCAACACGCCCGAGATGTCGTCCAGAAGGTCGCCCTGACGGAAGTCCGTCGCCGAGAGGTTGATCGCCACCGGCACCTTCAGACCGCCCGCGTCATGCCAGGCCTTCATCTGTCGGCAGGCGGACTGGAGCACCCAGCGGTCAATCCCCCCGATCAGTCCGCGCTCTTCGGCAAAGCTGACAAACTGGTCTGGGCCAATGAGGCCGCGCTGCGGATGTTGCCAGCGAATCAGCGCCTCCAGACCCACCACCGCGCCATCGCTGTGGCGCTTTTGTGGCTGGTAGTGCAGCACAAATTCGCGCTGCTGGAGGGCATTGCGCAGCTGGCGCTCCAGGTCAAGCAGGCCCTTTGCGCGCTGGTGCATCACCGGCCTGAAAAACTTGTAGTTGCCGCGCCCGCTTTCCTTGGCGTGGTACATGGCCGCGTCGGCATTGCGAATCAGGTCGTCCGCCGTCACGCCGTCAGCCGGAAAAAGGCTGATGCCCACCGATGGCGAAACATGCAGCTTGTGCCCTTCTATCAGCGCCGGCGCAGAAATGACCTCCAGCAGCTTTTGAGCGACCAGGGAAGCGTCTTCGCTGGAGACAATTTCGGACAACACGACGACAAACTCGTCACCCCCAAGGCGGGACACCAGGTCTGAATCGCGCACCGTCGCGGCGATGCGCCGGGCCACTTCACGCAGCAGGTCATCACCGACATGGTGACCGAGGGAATCGTTGACGGTCTTGAAATTGTCAAGGTCGATGAACAAAACCGCCATCGCCCCCTGGTGCCTTCGCGCCAGGGCGGTGATGCTCTCCAGGCGCTCCTTGAGGTAGTTGCGGTTGGGCAATTGCGTCAGGGTATCGTGCAAAGCCAGAAACTCGATACGCGCCTGAGCTTTCTTGTGTGCCGTCATGTCCCGCACCACAATCAGACGAAGCTCTTCGCCCGCGAACGGCATGGTCTTCATCACGCACTCAGCCGGAAACTCATAACCGTGTTTGTGCAGCAGGACAGTCTCATAGGGAAGCTCGCTGCCCGACTCAAACTGCAGGCGCATCTTTTCGAGCCAGGCTTCTGGCACGAACTCTGTTGTCATGTGCCCAACCACCTCGTCGCGCGAATAACCGGTAATGCGAAGCAAGGCACCGTTGACATCCGTGATGCGCCGGTTCTTGTGGAAAAATATGCCTTCCTCGGTGGCTTCGACAAACTTGCGCATGCGTTCTTCACTTTGGCGCAATGCCTGCTCAGCGAGCCAGTGATCGGTGATGTCGTTGATCAGGACAAAAGACCCGCGCAACACCTTCTGGCCATCAAAATGCGGGATCAGGCTGACTTCGATGATTCGCCGTGTGCCATCCGGCAATATTTGCTCGCGGGTGTAATTGGAGCCCCTGCCCGCCTGCGCTTCCCGCACATGGGATTCGATGGCCAGAAAGGCCGCTTCACCCACAACGTCGCGGATGTTCCTGCCCAGAATGGTTTCGGTCGTCCAGCCGTTGTATTCGGCATACCGCCGGTTGGCAAACAGGCATTGCATGGAGCCGACTTCATAGTAGGCGATCAAGGCCGGCACCGAATCGGCCACGAGGCGAATCATCGACCCCCGCGGGTCGTTTTTCGTCAGGGCGGACCGTATCGGTTCGTTCATGCTTTGGACGCAGAATACTGGTCGCGCAGCTCCCTCTTCAATACCTTGCCGATGGCGCTGCGTGGCAGTGCGTCAACCCATAGTACGGCAGAAAGCCGTTGTGTGCTGCCCAACTGGCGGTTGGCCCAGGCCATGAGCTCAGCGGTGGCGTCTGCACCTGGCAGCCCGGTTGCCGCCGAGGCGTCTGCGTGCACCACAAAAGCCACGGGTGTTTCGCCCCAGGCCTCGGACGGCACGCCCACTACGGCAACTTCGAGCACCTCGGAGTGGGCGGACAAAATGCCTTCCAGATCACTCGGGTAAATGTTGAAGCCGCCCGAGATGATCATGTCCTTGCGCCGGTCAAACAGCGTGAGAAACCCTTCGGCGTCAAAACGCCCGATGTCGCCGGTGCGGATGAAGCGCTTGCCGGTTTCATCAAACCACTCGGCCTCGCGGGTTTTCTCCGGCCGGCCGTGGTAACCGGTCATCATGCTGGCCGAATGGCCCTCCACTTCGCCGGCTTCGAGCGGCCCGACCACCTTGCCGGCTTCGTCGATCAGCCGGATGTCGTGGTTCAACGCGGGTTTGCCTACGGTGTGGAGTTTGTCGGGGTGCAGGTGCGCTTCGAGGATGCAGGTGCCGCCGCCTTCGGTCATGCCATAAAACTCGACCAGCCCGCCGGGCCAACGCTTGAGCACGTCAGCCTTGAGGCTGGCGGCAAACGGTGCGCTGGTGCAGAACTTGATCTTGAAACTCGAGAGGTCAAAACTGTCAAAGTCCAGCCGTGCCAGCAAGCGCTGGTATTGCACAGGCACGAGCATGGTGTGCGTGACACGCAGGGCCTGTGCCAGCTTCAAATACTCCCCGGCGTCGAACTTGGGCATCATCACCACGGTGCCGCCATACGCCAGTGTCGGGATGAACACCACCAGTGTGGTGTTGGAGTACAGCGGCGTTGACAGCAGGGTCACCGTGTCCGCCCCGTACCCATAGGTCACGCCGCGCTGGATGTGCGCCCAGCGCATGGCATGCGACTGCACGATGCCTTTGGGCTCGCCCGTGGTTCCAGACGAATAAATGATGTTGAACGCCGTCTCCGGCGTGACCACAGGGGCCACAAATGCACCGGTGGACCCGGCCTGGGTCAGCCAATCGCCCAGCGCTGCGCCGGCATCCGAGCCGTCCAGTGCGATGCGCTCGACAGTGGCCGAACGGTGAGCCATGGCTGCAACTACCAGGGCGGCGCAACTGGCATCGGTGAACAACAGCCGGGCCTGGGCGTCTGCGATCATGCGCGCCAGGCCTTCGGGCGTCGAACTCGGGGCCAACGGCGCCACCACAACACCGGCGCGCAGCGCACCGAGGAAGACGGCGGCGTAGTCAATGGAGGTGGTGGCGCAAATGGCGATGGCTTCGCCCGAGCGGACGCCGCTCGCGGTCAAAGCCGCTGCCACCCGGTCCATGCGGGCGTCGAGCGCTGCATAGTCCATGCGGGCTTCCCCCACCACCAGCGCGGCGCGGCCCGGTGCGGCCCGCGCGTGTTGACGCACCAGGGCGGGCAGTGTCGTGAATGTTGAAGGTGCTGTTTCCATCGAACGGTCCGGGTATTTTTTGTCCATGCCATCTTACCTGCGCGGTGTGTCCGCATCAGGCGCCGTCGCCGTGATTGAAGGGTCAAGGCGACGACAATCGGGGCATGACTCAAGGATTCCAAACATTGCCACTGGCCCCCGCCACATTGGCCAACCTCACCCAGCTTGGGTATACCGAGATGACGCCGATCCAGGCTGCCACGCTGCCAGCCGCGCTGGCTGGCCAGGACCTGATCGCCCAGGCCAAGACGGGCAGCGGTAAAACCGCCGCGTTTGCCCTGGTGCTCCTGGCCAAACTCAACCCGCGCTGGTTTGCGGTGCAATCGCTCGTCTTGTGCCCCACCCGCGAGCTGGCCGACCAGGTGACGCTGGAGATCCGCCGCCTGGCGCGCGCGGCCGACAACATCAAGGTGGTCACCCTGTGCGGCGGCGTCGCGTTGCGCGGCCAACGCGCCTCACTGGAACATGGCGCACACGTGGTGGTGGGCACGCCCGGGCGCGTGATGGACCATCTGGCACGCGGCTACCTCTCCCTCGAAGGCCTCAACACCCTGGTGCTCGACGAAGCCGACCGCATGCTCGACATGGGCTTTTTTGACGACATCACCACCGTTGTGAAACAGGCGCCCAAGGAGCGCCAGACCCTGCTGTTCTCGGCCACCTACCCGGAAGGCATCGGCAAGTTGGCCAGCCAGTTCATGAAGGCGCCGCAGCAGATCAAGGTGGAGGCCCAACACGCCAAGGAATTGATCGAGCAGCGCTTTTACGAGGTCACGCGTGCCACCAAATTTGAAACCGTGGCCAGGCTGCTCATGCATTTCCGCCCAGTGAGCACACTGGCGTTTTGCAACACCAAACAGCAATGCAAAGACCTGGCCGGCTTTTTGCAAGACCAGGGCTTCAGCGCGCTGGCCTTGTATGGCGAACTCGAGCAACGCGAGCGCGACCAGGTGCTGGCGCAGTTTTCCAACCGCAGTTGCAGCGTGCTGGTGGCCACCGACGTGGCCTCACGCGGGCTGGACATCAAGGAGCTCGAAGCGGTGATCAATGTCGACATCACGCCCGACCCGGAGGTGCATGTGCACCGCATCGGCCGCACCGCCCGCGCCGGCGCCACCGGCCTGGCCCTGAGCCTGGCTTCGATGAACGAGATGGGCGCGGTCGGGAAAATCGAGCAGTACCAGGACCGCGCATCGATCTGGCACCCGCTGGACGAGCTGACCCCAAGCGGCAAGGGTGCCTTGTTGCCGCCGATGGCCACACTGCAAATTCTGGGTGGCCGCAAGGAGAAAATCCGCGCTGGCGATGTCTTGGGCGCACTCACGGGCGACGAGGGCGGCACCGCATTCACGCGCGAACAGATCGGCAAAATCGCTGTCACCGAGTTTTGCACCTTTGTCGCGGTGGAACGCGCTTTGGGCAGCGCCGCCTGCGCCAAGCTCAATGCGGGCAAAATAAAAGGAAAAAATGTGAAGGTGAGGATGTTGACCGGCCACGACTCCACCAACTGACCCCAACCCCTGAGGCCACCCCCATGAACGCCAACCCGACTTCACCCCAAGCCACTTCCGAACTCGCCCGCAAGGCCGAGGTTTTTCGCGCCCTGCATGACGCGCCCGGCATTTTCGAGATGCCCAACCCCTGGGATGTGGGCTCGGCCCTGCAATTCGAAAAACTCGGCGCTCGTGCGCTGGCCACTTCCAGCGGCGCCAGCGCCGTGGCCCAGGGCTTGCGCGACGGCCGGCTCGGACGCGTCGCGGCACTGGCGCACGCCCGCGAGATCTGCGCGGCCACTTCCCTTCCGGTGTCTGCCGACCTGGAAAACGGTTTTGGTGATTCGCCCGAACACGTTGCGGAAACCATTCTCCTCGCGGGTGAAACCGGCCTGGTCGGCGGCTCCATCGAAGACTACTCAGGCAATGCCGCTTTGGCGATTTACCCGTTTGAGCTGTCGGTTGAACGTGTGCGTGCCGCCGTGCAGGCTGCCCGCGCCCTGCCGTTTCACTTCACGCTCACGGCCCGCTGTGAAAACCACCTGCGCGGCGTGGACGACCTGGCCGACACCATCAAACGCCTGCAGGCTTACGAAGCCGCAGGTGCCGACGTGCTCTTCGCCCCGGCGCTGGCAGACACCCGGGTGGTGCAAGCCGTGTGCAGCGCGCTCACGAAACCTTTCAGCTTCATGGTCGGCATGCCCGGCAAATCCTTCAGCCGCGCGCAGTTGCAGGCCGCAGGGGTGAAACGCATCAGTTTCGGCACCGTGTTTTACCGCGTGGCAATGGCGGCTTCCCAGGCGGCTGTGCGCGAGGCGCTGGAACACGGCACCTACGGTTTTGTCGGGCGCTGAACCGGCCGCTGCTTGGGCAAAGGACTCGTCGCATCGAGATTCTATTTGCTACATTATTAATAGCAAATAATTGAATAATTACGTGACTTGACACCGGATTTTTTCATACTTTTCAATAAAATTTGAAAAATGTTAACATCCATGTTAATTATACACCTAGATCGGCATTGATGAGGCTTGCCAATGGCCCAGCCACCGCCTGCCCCTGCATCGAGCCCCTCCGAGTACCAGCGGCGCATGCACCGGGTGCTGGCATTCATAGACCAGCAACTCGACCAGCCTCTGGACCTTGCCACCGTGGCCGGCGTGGCGCACTTCTCGCCCTTTGATTTCCACCGCCTGCATGGCTAGCTTCAAGCGGGCGGGGAAGGGCGCGCTTCGCTTTTTAGGGGTCAAGTAGACTGCCGCCGCCATGAGCCATGCGGCACTTCAACATGTTTTTCAGCAACCGCCAACGCCTGCTTCAGGCCCGCCGTGTCCAGCGGCATGCAATACGCCGGTTTGGCACGTTGAAAGCGCCAGCCTTCACTTAAGACGCCAGCGTCCACCACGTCAAAGCCGAACGCGTCAATCAGGCCTGTAACAATTTTCTTGGCCTGTGCATCGTCCCCTGCGATGGGCAGTGCGCGCCGGTTGGCCGTGCCCGAGGGCAAGCCATCTTTCTCCAGATCCCCCTGCAAAATCGCGTTGAACGCCTTGACCACTTTTGCGCCAGCCAGGTGCTGCGCCAGCAGCTCGCTGGTGGTGCTGGCGTTGGAAGTCAATTCTTCGATGTCGCCATCCCGCTGCGGGTAGTAGTTGTTGGCATCGACCACGATCTTGCCTACCAGCGGGCTTACTGGAATCTCTTTGTAGGCAAATAGCGGGATGGCGATGAAGACGACGTCGCCAAACTCTGCCGCCTGTCGCGCCGTGCCAATCTGGCAGCCGATCGCCACACCCGTGCTGCCCAGCGTTCTGGGATGCCGCGAGTTGCTGATCATCACCTCGTGCCCGCTCTTGACGGCGAGCGTTGCCAGCGCGCGGCCAATAAAGCCTGCGCCGATGATTCCGATTTTCATAACTTCACTCCTTTGATATTGGTCAACTACGCGGCGATTTTTTGCAGCGCTGCATAAACCAGATCAGGTACTTCAATCCTGTTCGCGGCCAGCCGCTTCGCCCGCTCTGCAACAGAACGGTCAAACGGCACCCGGACTGGCTCGCCTGCCTTGACCGGTCGGGTGGCCCGCATGCTGTCTGCGTACTCGGACACGCGTTGCTGAAAATCTTCCGCTGACCCCAGCAGCGCCGGGTTGACGACGATCAGGAAGAAGCCGCAATCACGCAGCGAGACCGGGGCCGTAGCCTGCCCGGCCATCATGCCCAGCAGCTGCACCACCATCGCCAACCCCGATCCCTTGTGCCCGCCCCAAACCGTGAACGCGCCTTTCAATGCGGCATCCGGGTCGCGGGTGGGTTGCCCCTCCTCATCGAACGCAAGCCCTTCCGGCAAAAGCTCGCCCAAGCGCTTCTTCAGGACCACTTCGCCCAACATCACGTTCGATGTGCCGATGTCCCAGATCACCGGCGTGGTGGTCGATGGAAATCCGAAGGCGATGGGGTTGGTGCTGAATCGGCCTTGGGTGCCACCATGTGGCGCAACCTTCTGCCCGCCGCTGCCCGCAGCCATGCCGGCAAAACCGGCTTTGGCGACCATCTCCAGGTAATAGGAAAACATGCCCGTGTACCACGTCTTCGACGCACCTACGACGGCGATGCCGGTCTTGCCCGCCTTCTCGATGGCGATCTCGGTCGCCCGGCACGCCACCAGATAACCCACCTGGTCGCCGCCGTCGATGGACGCGGAAACCGGCGATTCCTGCAGGATTGATATGGGCCGCTTGGGCGTCGTCGTGTCGCGCAGGCGGTCAATCACCGACAGCGCGCGCGGCAAACCGCCGAACGACAGGCCGCGCAACTCGCAGTCAATCAAATGGTCGGCGATGATGGCGGCCTCTGGCGCGGTATGGCCCGCCGCCGCCATGCATTTTTCGACAAGGGAGCGTGCATCCTGGATGGAGAGAATCATGGCTGTCTCGAAGTGACTGGGAAAGGTTTGAAAGGGAATTGAGGTGCGACATTAACTGTTTGCCCGGTATTTCGGTAGTACCGGCCTGGCATAACCATCATTCAATTTATGCATACTGGCGATTCATTTTTGCTCCTAGCGCAATGACGGCAATGCCCCTAAAGTCTCGACAACCCAGGAGACCCAGCACATGCCCACCTTTTCGTTATTCAGGCGCGCCAACCCGGCGGCTCTCAGAGCGTTGGGCCTGACAGCGATAGCCCTCATGGCTATAGCCAGCCCTGTTGTGTTCGCCCAGACAGCCTGGCCCACAAAACCCGTAAAGATCATCGTGGCAGCCGGTGCTGGCAGCAGCGTGGACGTTTTTGCGCGCGTGCTGGGTGACAGGCTGGCGCAGTCGCTGGGCCAGCCGTTCGTTGTAGAGCCACGGCCGGGGGCCAATGGCGCCATCGCAGGCCAGGCCGTTGCAACCGCCAAGCCAGACGGTTACACCTTTCTGTTCGCGGGCAACTCGGCGCTGGTCATCAACCCCTTGATGGCGAAGAGCCTGCCTTACAACGGCGAAACCGACCTGGTCGCGGTGGCGCCGGTGGTGTACGTGCCGCTGGCGATTGCGGTGCGCGACGATCACCCGGCGCGAACGATTCAGGATCTGCTCGCGCAGTCGCGGGCCAAGGAAAGTTTTTTTGCCACGCCGGGTGCGGCCTCGCTGTCGCGCTTGATCGGTGAAAACATCAACGAAAAAACCGGCACCAAGTTCGTCAACATTGCCTACCCCACCGGCGGTGCTGCGCAGATGGACTTGATAGGCGGGCGGGTTCCCCTGCTGATTGACGGCCTGGGTGGCCTTGCACCGCACATTAAATCCGGCAAGATGCGGCTGCTGGCCGTGTCCACCGCCACGCGCGCCAAGGAGTTTCCCGACGTGCCGACCATTGCCGAGGCGATTCCCGGCTTTGTGGTGCCGGGCATCAACTCCGTCGTGGCACCGGCTGGCACGCCTGCCGAAATCATGGACTTGCTGAACAAAAAGATCAACGAGATCACCCAGGACCGCAGCATCATTGAGAGGTTTGCCACCATGGGCGGGGATGCGGCGGTTGGTACGAGGGCTGACCTGGAACGCCTGCTCAAAGACCAGCGCGTTACCTTCAAGCGGCTGATTGAACAGGCAAAAATCAAGGAGGAATGAATCGTCATGGATATCGTCGATGCGCAGTTGCACCTGTCACTCTCGCCCGATGCTGGCGAGACCATTGCCGCGATGGACGCCCTGGGCATCCAGAGCGTGGTGC
>JANNMM010000353.1:0-13920 GCA_031397915.1 Rhodoferax sp.
ATGATCAAAAACCTTGAGTTTGAATCCGAAGGCGCGACGCTTCGAGGACGGCTGTATTTGCCGGAGTCGCAAGCCACGAGGCCGCCGGTCGTCATCATGGCGCACGGAACGTCAGCCACGGTGACCATGGTGACCGACAAATATGCGGAAGCGTTCTACCGTGCCGGCCTGGCCGTGCTGCTTTACACCGAAACTTCGGCGCAGCGACGGCGAGCCACGGCAGGAAATCAATCCCTGGATTCAGTGCCGAGGCTACCGTGATGCACTCAAGTACGTCGAGAGCCGGAACGAAGTCGATCCTGAGCGAATCGCCTTGTGGGGAGACAGCTACACCGGTGGCCAGGTGATTGTGGTCGGTGCAATCGAGCAACGTGTCAAGGGCATCGTCGCACAGTGTCCGGTATTTGGCGCGGAGCCTCCCGCTGTCGAACCGAACATGGCCAATTTCGATCGCATCAAAGAGATACTTTTGCGAGGTGATGTCCGTGGGTCGGCACTGTGCGCGCCCTTCATTAACGCGCACACCCTGCTGATGGTCGCGCCCGAGGACGAGATGGTGCACGCCAATTACGCCGTTGCCAGGCAGGCCTTCGAACTCATTCCCGGACCCAAGCAGTGGTACGACATATCCGGGGGGCATTTCGGGCTGCTGTATTGCCCCAGTGACCTGTTCGATGAGGCAAGCCGCGTGCAAACCGAATTTCTGAAAAAATGGCTCGGGGCTGTGGCCAGCCAGCCGCTGCACGCGGCACGTCGGCCGGGTGAGCGGCGAGAGTAAGTGTCAATTTTCCCAACCCCCGCGCCGAGACTTTATGGAGGATCTGGATCATGCAAACGGTAATTCCTGAAGTGACCACGGAAGTGCTGCAGGCCTTTGCCGACGCGTGGAATCGCCACGATGTCGATGCGCTCATGTCGTTCATGACAGAGGACTGTATCTTCGAGTCTTCTGCCGGCGCTGACGTCTGCGGAACCCGCTATACCGGTACAGAGGCCGTGCGAGCAGGCTTCGCAGAGGTCTGGGAAATCTTTCCCGATGCCCATTGGGGGAACGCGCGCCATTTCGTCCATGGAGACCGGGGTGTATCGGAATGGACCTTCACAGGAACACGGACAGACGGAACCCGCGTCGAGGTTCAGGGCTGTGATTTGTTCACGCTTCGCAGCGGCAAAATTTTCCTCAAAAACTCCTACCGCAAAGCCCGTCCACCCATTGCGAAGTCAACAGGATGACGCCGAACCTTTTACTAAACCCGACAGCCTTGGGCAGCCGGTGAGCCCCGTTGTTGAGGCGACGGGATTGGCTTGAAGCGTTTGCTTGCAAGGGCAAGGTGTTTGGTTCACATTGCAAGGGCGCAGTTGCACGATGAAACCAACAGGAGACGACAGATCAGCGAGGTGGTTGTGGAGCGAAGTTGGTTTTGCTGCGTTCGGAGCTGCCCTGCGCTGAGCATCTTGCGCCCTTGTCCTACGGGAGGATCCATTTTCAGCGTGTAGAGTCTGGCGACAACCAGCCAAAAGAGATCACTATGACCAGCCTTGCAAAGAACACGAAGGCGACACTCATTCCAGTCCTTCGTTACCGCGACGCACCCGCAGCAATTGAATGGTTATGCCAAACATTCGGCTTCGAGAAGCATTTGGTGGTGCCGAACAAAGATGGCACTGTTGCCCACGCGCAACTCAGCTTTGGCAACGGGATGGTCATGCTTGGTTCCGTTCTCAAAATCGAAACGGAGTTTGGTCGTTTGATGAAGCAGCCAGATGAGATCGGAGGAGCTCAGACGCAAACCACGTATGTGGTCGTCACTGATGCCGACGCTGCGTACGCCCGCGCCAAAGCTGGAGGAGCCGAGATCGCCATGCAGATCAGGGACGAAGACTATGGTGGTCGGGCCTTCAGTTGCTACGATCTGGAAGGTCATCTCTGGAGCTTCGGCACCTACGACCCTTGGTGACGCCGGCGGCGTTGCGGGGTTTCGGGCGGCACCCGGCGCAGGGGCTCGTAATCCGAAAACAGCTGCAACAAATTGGGGTCAGAGCCCGAACTACCGAATTCGCCGCTGACTCGCCGCCTACCGGCAATCGGTATCTGACCCCAATTTGCCGCAGCTATTTGCTACGGCTGTTTGAAAACCGCCCTAAAAACAGCGTTACAGCGTATCTGTAAACGACCGCAGCTTGTCCGACCTTGAAGGGTGCTTCAATTTCCGCAGCGCCTTGGCCTCAATCTGCCTGATGCGCTCGCGGGTCACGTCGAACTGCTTGCCGACTTCTTCAAGCGTGTGGTCACTGGTCATCTCGATGCCGAAACGCATGCGCAGCACTTTGGCTTCGCGTGGCGTGAGGGAGTCGAGAATGTCTTTGACGACATCGCGCAGGCCGGCTTGCATGGCCGCTTCCATGGGCGCGGTGTTGGCGCTGTCTTCGATGAAGTCGCCCAGGTGGCTGTCGTCGTCGTCGCCAATCGGTGTTTCCATCGAGATCGGCTCTTTGGCGATCTTCATGATCTTGCGGATCTTGTCTTCCGGGATCTCCATGCGCTCGGCAAGCACCGAGGCGTCGGGCTCGAAGCCGAACTCCTGCAAATGCTGGCGGCTGATGCGGTTCATCTTGTTGATGGTTTCGATCATGTGCACGGGGATGCGGATGGTGCGTGCCTGGTCCGCGATGCTGCGCGTGATCGCCTGGCGGATCCACCACGTGGCATAGGTCGAGAACTTGTAGCCGCGGCGGTATTCGAATTTGTCCACCGCCTTCATCAGGCCGATGTTGCCTTCCTGGATCAAATCGAGGAACTGCAAACCGCGGTTGGTGTATTTTTTGGCGATGGAGATCACCAGGCGCAAGTTGGCCTCTATCATCTCCTTCTTGGCCGCGCGGGATGAATGCTCACCCTCGTTCATGCGTTTGTTGATGTCCTTGAGCTGGTCCAGCGGTACCACCACGCGGGCTTGCAGGTCGGTCAACTTCTGCTGCAAATCCTGTACCGGCGGCACGTTGCGGCCCATCACGGCGCTCCAGGGTTTGCCCGCGGCGGCTTGTTTCTCGATCCATTTCAGGTTGAGCAACTGGCTTGGGACCTTGTTGCCGTTTTTGTCGCGGCCGCTGAAATCGGCGATGAAGTGCTCTTGCGGGTAGCCGCATTTGTCCACAATGATGCGGCGCAACTCGCGCTCTTTTTTGCGCACGTCGTCCACCTGGCCGCGCACCATGTCGCAGAGTTTTTCAATCGACTTGGCGGTGAAGCGGATTGACATCAACTCGTCTGACAACGAGCGTTGCGCCGTCACGTAATGCGGCGTGCCGTAACCCTCTTTGTCGTAAATTTTGTGGACTTTCTCGAAGAGATCACGCAGGCGGTCAAAGCGGCTCAAGGCCTCTTTTTTCATCTCTTCGAGTTTTTTGGTCAGGGCTTTGGAGCCGCCTTTTCCGTCGTCGTCGTCTTCGGCGTCGAACTCGTCAAAGTCTTCCTCGGCCACGTAATCGTCGGCCTCGTTGGGGTTGGTGAAGCCGTCAACCACGGTGGTGATGACCACGTTGCCGTTGCGGATTTCTTCGGCCAGGCGCAGGATTTCGGCAATGGTGGCGGGAGAAGCGCTGATGGCTTCCATCATCGCCATCAAGCCGCCTTCGATACGTTTGGCAATCTCGATTTCGCCTTCGCGCGTGAGCAGCTCGACCGTGCCCATCTCACGCATGTACATGCGCACCGGGTCGGTGGTGCGGCCGAATTCGCTGTCAACGGTGCTGAGCGCAGCTTCTGCAGCTTCTTCCGCTTCTTCTTCGGTGGCACCGGCCGGGGCGGTGTTGGTGAGGATGAGGGATTCCGCGTCGGGCGTTTGTTCGTAAACCGCCACACCCAGATCGTTCAGGGTGTTGATGACGGCTTCCATGGTTTCTGCGTCGATAAGCTTGTCGGGCAGGTGGTCGGAGATTTCGCCGTGCGTGAGGTAACCGCGCGTTTTGCCAAGTTTGATCAGGGCCTTGAGCTTCTGGCGGCGTTTGGCCATGTCTTCTTCAGACAGGATGGTGTCGTCCAGGCCAAACTCTTTCATCAAGGCGCGTTCTTTGGCCTTGCTGATCTTCATGCGCAGGGGCTTGACTTTCTCGCCCGCTGGTACCGGCTCGCCAACCAGGTCGGCTTCAATGTCGGACATGTCGGCGTCGTCGCTGCCGGGCGCCGACTTGTTGTCGGCGGCCTTGGGTTTGCGGCCGCGTTTGGCACCTGCCTTGGCGTCGTCTTTGGCCAGGGCAGCCGCCGACCTGGGCAAAACTGTGGGTTTGACTTTTGTCTCGGCCTTCGCGGAGGCCTTGGCTACCGGCTTGGTGGCGGGTTGCACCGCGGTTTTAGCCACGGCTTTAACGGCCGGCTTGGCAGCGGGTTTGGCGGGCGGCTTGGCGGCAGGAGTCAATTTTTGGGCGGGCATTTTCGGGGCAGGCAGTTTTTTACTGGGCATGGCAGGGCCTTTGGCGTTCAGGGCGTCAGAAAGGGGCGGAATACGGAAGCGTTTCCGCCTACCAGGGGCAAGATGTCTGGGCGAACATTTGGAGTGCAGTCCTTGCGGTGAGGGAGCCGGTCGTGAATCAAATCATCGGTAGGCCAAGCCCGGAGGTGCTGCTGTCGCTCTTGCCAAATCAACCTTGGATTATACCTCGAAAATCGCAAGATTCAATGATTTTGCGTACCCAGTGACGTGCCCGCCCGGTCTTGGCGCGGGCAGAGCCCGGTTTCAGGGCGCAACCGAATTGGCGCGCGCTTCGGCTTCGAGCGTCTGCTTGCGTTTTTGCAGTTCCCGGTAGCGTTGCAGGGCCGAGGGGTCGGATTTGGAAGCCTCGATGGCCTGGTTCATTTGCGTACCCAGGCGTTCAATCAACATGCGGTTGAGCAACTGGCGCAGTTCGCGCTCTGCCTCGACTGGGTCAACCTCAGCCGTCAATTGCGATCCTGTCATCAATTTCATCGCCAATGCCTCGGCGGGGTGTTCGCGCAAGCCCTCGCGCAGCGCGCCCCAGGGCATGGGGCCGTGTTCGTGCGCCTGCGATTCGATCCATGCAAACAAGGCGCCGTGAGGCCCGGCCTGTTCTGCGAGCATGGCGTGGTCTTCACCCGAAAGCTTGTCCCACGCGGCCATGTCGCCCAGCAGGATTCTGGCCGCATGGTCCGCACGGCTGGCGATGGGCGTGCGCACACCAAAGCTTGACGGCGGCGGTGCAAAGCGGGGTGAAAAAGGCCGCTTGGCCCCATCAGCCGTGCGCCCGTAGCCCGCATTTCCCGCGGGTTTGGGCAACCACAAGTCCTGCAATTCCCGCGCACCGAGCTGCACCAGATTGCCGATTTCGGTGAGCAACTGGCGCTTCAGCGCACCATCGGGCAAACTCATCCACAGCGGTTTGGCGTTGCTGGCCAGCAGCGAGCGGCCTTCAAATGAGTTCAGATCACAACCGTCCCGCGCAGAATCGATCAGGAAGCGGCTCAGCGGCACGGCTTCGCTCACATAACGTTTGAAGGCGTCCTGGCCGTTTTCGCGGATGAAGCTGTCGGGGTCGTGTTCGGCGGGCAAGAACAGGAATTTGACACTGCGCACGTCGGTGGCGAAGGGCAAGGCGGCGTCAAGTGCCTTGCGGGCGGCGCGCCGGCCTGCGGCGTCGCCGTCAAAGCTGAAGACCACAGAGTCGGTGAAACGAAAGAGTTTCTGCACATGGTCGGTGGTGCAGGCCGTGCCCAGCGTGGCCACCGCATTGGGAAAGCCCAGCTGTGCCAGCGCCACCACGTCCATGTAGCCTTCTGTCACCAGCACATAGCCGTGTTCGCGCAGCGCCGTGCGAGCCTCAAACAGGCCATACAACTCGCGCCCTTTGCTGAACACGGGTGTCTCGGGCGAATTGAGGTATTTGGGCTTCTCGTCCCCCAGCACGCGGCCGCCAAAGCCAATGCACTCGCCTTTGACGTTGCGGATCGGGAACATCACCCGGTCGCGGAAACGGTCGTAGCGTTTTTCGTCGCCCGGATCTTCGTCGTTCAGGATGACGAGGCCGCTTTCGACCAGCAAGGGGTCGTCGTAACTCGGGAACACGCTGGCCAGTGTGCGCCAGCCCTCGGGTGCGTAGCCCAGCCCGAACGCGTGGGCGATTTCGCCGCTGACGCCGCGCCCTTTGAAGTAGCTGACAGCGCGGGCCGAGTTTTTCAGGTGGTCGCGGTAGGCCTGGCCAGCTTTTTCGAGCACGTCATTGAGCGTGGCCTGCTTTTGGCGATGCTCGGCGGCGCGTTCGCGGTCTTGTGGTGACCGCTCGTCATCGGGCACCTGCAGTCCGTATTGCTGCGCCAGGTCTTTCACGGCGTCGATGAATCCCATGCCACTGAAGTCCATCAGGAAACCGATGGCATTGCCGTTCTTGCCGCAGCCAAAGCAGTGGTAAAACTGCTTGCTCGGGCTCACACTGAATGACGGCGACTTTTCGCCATGGAACGGGCACAGGCCCATGAAGTTGGCGCCGCCTTTTTTCAATTGCACGTGGCGGCCAACGATGTCAACCACATCGGCGCGCGCAAGCAATTCCTGGATGAAAGTCTGGGGTATGGCCACGGGCCGTATTGTGGCTGAAGGCCTTGGAGAAACCGGCGTCAGTCGCCCAGCACAAGGCCTTCACGGCGCGGGTCGGCACCGCCCAGCCAAAGCCACGTGCCTTGCGCCTGGCCGCGCGTGATGGCCTGCAGGCCACTGGTCATGGGGGCTTCTCGCACCTCGTGCCCACGCGCCTGGAGCGCTTCAACGGTGGCACGCGGGAAGCGGTTTTCTTCCAGCACCGTTGGGCCGTTGAGCGACGCAAAATTCGGCAAATTGATGGCCTGCTGTGGCAACAGTCCCCAGTTCAAGACGCCATAAATGGTTTTGGCGGTGTAGTGGATGATCAACGCGCCGCCCGGGCTGCCGCCGCTCATCATCAGCGCGCCACTGGTTTTGTCAAACACCAGCGTCGGCGACATGCTCGAGCGTGGGCGCTTGCCCGGTTGCACCCGGTTGGCCACCGGCAGGCCGTCTGCGTCCGCCGGCGCAAAGCTGAAATCACTGAGTTCGTTGTTGAGCAAAAAGCCGCCTGTAAGTGCCGGGTTCACGTTCACCATCTGGCGCGAACCAAAACCGTCTTCGATGGTGGTGGTCATGGCCACGGCATGGCCCGATGCGTCAACGATGGAGATATGTGAGGTGCCGTATTCGGCCTGCTCGGCCATCGGCGCATGGGTGGATTTGGCGCCCCCCGGCGTGCCGGCCCGGGCGATCTTCATGCTCAAGGCGCCCGGGGCCTGGCCGATCAGCCGGGCGCGTTCGGCCAGGTAATGCGGATCCAGCAGGCTCAGCCAACTGCCTGCCGGGGGCAGGACGAAATCAGGGTCGGCCAGATACTGCGCCCGGTCGGCAAACGCCAGGCGCGCGGCCTCGGTGTAGAGGTGAAGCCACTGCGCCGACGGCAAGCCGTCTTCAAGGGGCAGCGAAGCGGCATGCGTCTGGTTGAGCAGGCCCAAAATCTGGCCAATCGCAATCGCGCCGGAGCTGGGCGGTGGAAAACCGCAGACCCGAAAATCTTGCGCGCGGGCACGGTGGTCGTGGCACAGAGGCGCGCGCTGGAGTGCTGTGTACCCGGCGAGATCTGCCAGGCTCAACAGGCCCGGGTTGCCCGGATGGTTTTGCACCTTGTCGACAATGGCCTGGGCGATTGCGCCCTCGCGCAAGGCCCTCGCGCCCACAGTTGCGATTTTTTTCAACACCTCGGCCAAAGCCGGGTTTTTCAAGCGGTAGCCGGCGTCATGTGCCGCGCCATCGGCCTTGTAAAAATAAGCCCGGGCGACCGGGTCTTTTTTCAGGTGCTGCTCGGCAGACAGAAGCGCGTGTAAACGCGGGCTGACTGTGAAACCCTGGCTGGCCAGCGCAATGGCCGGTTCAAACAAACTGGCCCAGGGCAATTTGCCATGCTTTTTGTGCGCCATCTCCAGCATGGCAACCGTGCCAGGCGCGCCCACCGTGCGGCCGCCCACCACCGCATCGTAAAACGCCAGTGGTTTGCCGTCTTTGCCCAGCAGCAGCCGTTCGTCGGCAGCGGCTGGCGCGGTTTCCCGGCCATCAAAAGCGCTCACGGTCTGGCCGTCGAAATGCAGCAAAAAGGCACCGCCGCCGATGCCGCTGCTTTGGGGTTCAACGAGGGTCAGAACCATTTGGACCGCGATGGCTGCGTCGACCGCGCTGCCACCCGCCTTGAGCACCTGGTAACCCGCGTCGGTAGCCAGCGGATTGGCCGCTGCCACTGCGAATCGTGCGGCGGACCAGCCTTGCTTGGCGCTGTAGCCTGAAGCGCCTTCGGGCTGCGGCGGCAATGCGTCAGTGATGCGGGAGGAAGGCGCGGCGCAAGACGCCACCAGGGCAGCAAACGCGGCTGAGATGACTGCACGTGCGACTACAAGTGCGACAACACGTGTCACAGCGCGAGCGCCGGTGTCTGCAAGGTTTGTCATCGGCGCTCCCTTGAAGTAGGAGGCTACGCTTGCTCCTCCTGCAGCCTATACAACAAAACAGCTTGCTATTTGTAATATAGCAAACAAGTGAATAAATTCGTGACTTGGAGGACCAAAAATTCAAGAATTTTGAAAAATCAGCCGATTCCGCCCAATAATTAACATGGATGTTAATTATTGGGCTGCACGCTGACGGGCCTTTACTTGGGTGCCAGGCGGATCGCGCCATCCAGGCGGATCACTTCGCCATTGAGCATGTCGTTCTCAACGATGTGAACGGCCAGTTTGGCGTAGTCCAGCGGTGTGCCCAGGCGCGAAGGGAAGGGCACGGCAGCCGCGAGCGAATCCTGCACTTCCTTGGGCATGCTGGCCATCATGGGCGTGCCAAAAATGCCGGGTGCAATGGTCATGTTGCGGATGCCGTTGCGCGCCAGGTCGCGGGCGATGGGCAAGGTCATGCCAACCACGCCGCCTTTGGACGCGCTGTAGGCGGCCTGGCCGATCTGGCCGTCATATGCGGCAACCGAGGCGGTGGAGATCATCACGCCGCGTTCGCCGGTGGCTTCGGGCTCGTTTTTGCACATCGCATCGGCCGCAAGGCGGATCATGTTGAAGCTGCCGATCAGGTTGATGGTGACGGTGCGTTTGAAGGCGTCGAAATTGTGGGCGCCATTTTTGCCAACGGTTTTTTCGGCGCTGGCGATGCCTGCGCAGTTGACCAGGCCCATGAGTTTGCCCAGGGCGACGGCCTTGGCCACGACGGCCTGGCCATCGGCTTCGCTGGTGACATCGCACTTGACGAAGGCGCCGCCAATCTCTTTGGCAACGGCTTCACCTTTTTCCGCCTGCATGTCGGCGATCACGATTTTGGCGCCTTTGCTGGCGAGCAACCTGGCTGTGCCTTCGCCCAATCCTGATGCGCCGCCGGTGACGATGAAAACCTTGCCTGAAATGTCCATGTTGAGGGCTCCTGAATGTGTGTTTTGCTTGGAAATTTGCCTTGCGGCGGTTAACGAGCAATTATCGGTGATGACCGGCGCCCTTGTGAAATGGCGTGACCGATCACAAGAAGGCCTTGCCAGTGCTGCTATACTCTTGGCTTCTCGGACGTATATCCTTAGGCGCGTAGCTCAGCTGGTTAGAGCACCACCTTGACATGGTGGGGGTCGATGGTTCGAGTCCATTCGCGCCTACCAATATTTTCCCGACGTCACCTCCCAGGGTGACCTTGTCCACACTGCATCCATTGATCCAAGGGAAAACCTCGGGATATGGAATGTTCTGCCTTCCCTAGAATGTGTTGCAGTGCAATATTTGCACGTCGGCATCGTGTGATGCGCAGGGATGACGAGAATCCGAGGAACCAACATGCACAGCAAGAAAACACCCGGCGCCGCCAATGCGCCGCGCGTCATCAAAAAATACCCCAACCGGCGCCTCTACGACACAGACACATCGACCTACATCACGCTCTCGCAGGTGAAACAACTGGTGATGAACAGTGAACCGTTTGTGGTGCGGGATGCCAAGACAGCCGAAGACCTGACGCGCAGCATCCTGTTGCAGATCATTCTTGAAGAAGAGTCGAATGGCTCGCCCATGTTCACGCCCGAGGTGTTGTCCAGCATCATCCGGTTTTACGGACATGCCATGCAGGGCTTCATGGGCGGTTACCTGGAAAAGAGCATTCAGACCCTGGTGGATGTGCAAAGCCGTTTCAGTGAGCAGGCGGGCAACCTGTCACCCGAGTTGTGGTCGCAGTTCATGGGCCTGCAGTCCCCGGTGATGCAAAGCCTGATGGGCAAAAACCTCGAACAGACAAAAAACCTGTTCACTCAAATGCAGGAACAAATGCAAAAACAAACCGAACAAATGCTGGGAAGTTTTGGAGTCAAGCGGTGAGCGCAGTGCTTCAATCGCCGCCCAAGCCGGCGCCGAAAGTCGGCTTCGTCAGCCTGGGTTGTCCCAAGGCGCTGACCGATTCCGAACTGATATTGACACAGCTCAGTGCCGAGGGTTACCAAACCTCCAAGACCTTTGAAGGTGCCGATCTGGTCATCGTCAATACCTGCGGCTTCATCGACGACGCGGTCCGGGAGAGCCTGGACACCATCGGTGAAGCGCTGGCGGAGAACGGCCGCGTCATCGTCACCGGCTGCCTGGGCGCCAAATCGGGTGCAGACGGCGGCAACCTGGTCAAGCAAATGCACCCGAGTGTCCTGGCTGTCACAGGACCTCACGCGACGCAGGAGGTGATGGACGCCGTGCACCTGAACCTGCCCAAACCGCATGATCCGTTCATCGACTTGGTGCCCAACAGCTTTGGCATTGCTGGCGTGAAGCTCACGCCGCGGCATTACGCGTATTTGAAAATCAGCGAAGGTTGCAACCACCGCTGCACCTTCTGCATCATCCCGTCCATGCGTGGCGATCTGGTGTCGCGCCCGATTGGTGACGTGCTGAACGAAGCGCGCGCCCTGTTTGAGGGCGGTGTCAAGGAGTTGCTGGTGGTGAGCCAGGACACGTCGGCCTATGGCGTGGATGTGAAATACCGCATGGGATTTTTCGACGGCAAACCGGTCAAGACGCGCATGCTCGATCTGGCGCAAGCCCTGGGCGCACTTGCCGAGCCCTATGGCGCCTGGGTACGCCTGCATTACGTCTACCCGTACCCGAGCGTGGACGACGTATTGCCGATCATGGCCACGGGCGCCGTCTTGCCCTACCTGGATGTGCCGCTGCAACACAGCCACCCGGACGTGCTCAAACGAATGAAACGACCGGCCAGCGGCGAGAAGAATCTGGACCGCATCCTGAAATGGCGCGAGGTTTGCCCGGAGATTGTGGTGCGCAGCACCTTCATCGCCGGGTTTCCGGGTGAAACTGAAGCGGAGTTCGATCACCTGCTGGATTTCATGAAAGAAGCCCAGATTGACCGTGCCGGCTGTTTTGCCTACAGCCCTGTGGATGGCGCTGCGGCCAATGACATACCGGGCATGTTGCCCATCGGGTTGCGTGAAGAGCGCCGCGCGCGTTTCATGGAGGTGGCGGAAGCGGTGTCTGCCGCCAAGCTGCAAAAACGCGTTGGCGCGACGATGCAGGTGCTGGTCGACTCAGCGCCCGGCATGGGCAAAAAAGGCGGCGTGGGCAGAACCTACGCCGACGCGCCAGAGATTGACGGCACGGTGAAGCTGCTGCCGCCCGAGCGCATCAGCAAAACGCTGAAGGTGGGCGAATTCACCAAGGCGCGCATCGTCGGCACGCAAGGGCATGATCTAGTTGCTCAACCCGTTTGACGCTTTGGCATTGTCCAAACAAAAAAAGCGACATGAAAACAAATTCATGCCGCTATTTCATTAACATCAAACCATCCTCAGAAATTCGAGAGTCGGGATGCAGCGCAAGGCGAAAAACGCAGCAATACACGCGTATTGCGAGGCTTTTCAACGCTGCGATATGCCCGAATCTCGGATTTATGGGGATGGTTTTGGTGCCCAGGAAGGGACTCGAACCCCCACGAAGTTACTCGCTAGTACCTGAAACTAGTGCGTCTACCAATTCCGCCACCTGGGCATCTCAGGAAAGAGAGAGATTGTATCAAGAATAATGTGCAAACCAGCGCCTTGCTGGATGAAGTTTTAGGCACCGTGCAGGGCCATCGCGATGGCCACGGTTTTGTTTCGCGCGACGATGGTGGCCCCGACATCTATTTGCCGCCCAATGAAATGCGCGCCGTGCTGCACAAAGACCGGGTCAAGGCCCGCATTGTGCGCAATGACCGCAAGGGCCGCCCCGAAGGCCGCGTGGTTGAAATTGTCGAGCGCCCGCCGCAGCCCATCATCGGTCGCCTGCTGCAGGAAAACGGCGTTTGGCTGGTCGCGCCCGAAGACAAGCGGTATGGCCAGGATGTGTTGATTCCCAAGAGCGCCACGGGCGCCGCCAAACCCGGCCAGGTGGTGGTGGTGGAACTGGTGGAGCCGCCGGCCTTGTTTGGCCAGCCCGTCGGGCGCGTCAAGGAAGTGCTGGGGGAGATTGACGACCCGGGCATGGAGATTGAGATTGCCGTGCGCAAATACAGCGTGCCGCATGAGTTTTCCGACGCCTGTATTGCGCTGGCGCGCACGCTGCCCGACAAGGTGTTGCCGGCCGACAAAAGGCACCGCATCGATTTGACAGACGTGCCCCTGGTGACCATAGACGGCGAAGACGCGCGCGATTTCGACGACGCCGTTTACTGCGAGCCCGCAACGCAGGGTCGCGGCAAATCGGCGGTGAAAGGCTGGCGCCTACTGGTGGCCATCGCCGATGTGAGCCACTATGTGCAAACCGGCTCGGCCATCGACGTGGACGCCTACGACCGCGCCACCAGCGTTTATTTCCCGCGCCGCGTGATCCCGATGTTGCCGGAGAAGCTCTCCAACGGGCTGTGTTCGCTGAACCCCGACGTCGAGCGCCTGTGCATGGTGTGCGACATGTTTGTCAGCAGCAGCGGCGAGGTCAGCGCTTACCAGTTTTACCCGGCCGTGATGTTCAGCCATGCACGCTTCACCTACACCGAGGTGGCGGCGATTCTTGCCAACACCAAAGGCCCGGAAGCGGCGAAACGCAAGGACCGTGTCGACGATCTGCTCAACCTGCATGACGTCTACCGGGCGCTGCTGACCCAGCGCAACAAGCGTGGCGCGGTTGATTTTGAAACCGTTGAAACACAAATCATCTGCGACGAAAACGGGCGTATCGAACGCATTGAGCCGCGTACCCGCAACGACGCGCACAAGCTGATTGAAGAGGCGATGCTGGCGGCCAACGTCTGCAGCGCCGACTTCATTTTGCAGAGCAAACACGCGGGCCTGTACCGCGTGCATGAGGGCCCGACGCCGGAGAAAAAGGAAACCCTCAAGGCTTACCTCAAAGCCACGGGCATTGGCCTGTCGATCACGGACGACCCGAAACCGGCCGAGTTCCAGGCCATTGCCAACGCGACCAAAGACCGGCCCGACGCGCAGCAGATCCATTCGATGCTGTTGCGCTCGATGCAGCAGGCGATCTACACCCCCAGCAACAGCGGCCACTTCGGCCTGGCGTTTGAGGCTTACACCCACTTCACCAGCCCGATCCGCCGCTACCCGGATTTGCTGGTGCACCGCGTCATCAAGGCAATTTTGGGTAAAACCAAATACCAGTTGCCCAGCCTGCCAACGCCTGGCGAGGCGCACGCCAAATTGGCTCGCCGGCTGGAGAAAGGCCTGGCCTCAAAAGTTGCGGACCCCAACCAGAAGCCCAAAAAGGCCAGTGCCGACCAACTGGCTTGGGCAGCGGCAGGCTTGCACTGCAGCGCCAACGAGCGCCGTGCCGACGAAGCCAGCCGCGATGTGGAAGCCTGGCTCAAATGCAAGTACATGCGTGAGCAC
>JANNMM010000323.1:0-3185 GCA_031397915.1 Rhodoferax sp.
TCAAGAGCGTCGATTTGCCGGCACCCGATTCACCCACAATCCCCAGGAAATCACCGGGCGCCACGCTGAGGCTCAAGACGAGAAAAACGAGCAGCTCGCCTTAAAGTTTGCTTAACTGGATGACAGCCAAAGTCATGTTCGCTCGCCGCCTCCCGAGAGACCCATTTTGGCTCCCTGCGCGCGGACCATTTGCAGCACTTGCTCCTGCGCGTCGGGCGCATCGGCCGCCACAATGCGCCGCTGCGGCATGTTGCGCAGCCAGGTGATTTGTCGTTTGGCGAGCTGGCGCGTGGCGAAGACGCCGCGATCCCTCAGCTCAGCCATCGGCAAGGTGCCGTCCAGCGCCTCCCAGGCTTGCCGGTAACCCACGCAGCGCATGGCGGGCAAATCGGGGTGCAGGTCACCGCGCGCACGCAGGGTTTTGACTTCGTCGACGAATCCGCTGGCGAGCATGACGTCAAACCGCTGCGCAATGCGCTCGTGTAACCAGGCGCGACTGTTGGGTTCAAGGGAGATCAGGGTGGCGTGGTTGGTCGACAGCGCGCCGTTGGCCTCTGGTTTATTGCCGGTTTGAAAGCTGGACAGGGGTTTTCCGGCGAGGCGGAACACCTCCAGCGCGCGCGAAATGCGTTGTGAATCGGCGGGTTTTAGCCGCGCGGCGGTGGTTGGGTCAACCAAGGCCAGCGTTGCGTGCATGGCGGGCCAGCCGCGCAGTTGCGCTTCATTTGCGATCGTGGTGCGAGTGGCAGCGTCCGCACGCGGCATGTCGTCCAAGCCGTCGAACAGGGCCTTGAAGTACAACATCGTGCCGCCCACCAGCAGCGGCAGTTTGCCGCGCGTGTTGATGTCAACCATCAGCCGGTGTGCGTCGGCCACAAACTCGGCGGCGCTGTAGGCGACCAGCGGGTCGCGGATGTTGATGAGGTGGTGCGGCACCTGCGCCAGCTCGGCCGCAGACGGCTTGGCGGTGCCGATGTCCATGCCGCGGTAGACCAGGGCCGAATCGACGCTGATGATCTCAACCTCAAATTCTGCCGCTACTGCCAGTGCGGCGGCGGTTTTTCCGCTGGCTGTGGGGCCGGCGATGGCCACATGGGGCGGCAAGGGCCTGTGCAACAGGGCGGCGGTGGTCATGACATCAGTTCGTCACAGTGGGCTGGATGCGCCGTGGCGTTGCACGCCGGTCCAAGCCAAAAGCGCAATCAGCGCGGCCCAGAACCACACCCCAAACGCCAAGGGGTAGACCGTGCCGTTGAGGATTTGGCCGAGCCAGCCGCCGATCAAAAAAGCCACCACCATCATGAAAAAACCGTTCAGTGCGGCAGCCGTCCCCGCTGCGTGGGGAAACGGCCCAACGGCGCCGCTTTGCCCGCAGGCCTGGTGAATGCCATGCCCCAGCATGTAGCCGCAAAACGGAACCATCAGGGCCCAGACCGTGTGCACGCCGGCGATGGCCAGCACGCCCATCAACGTGCCCGAGGTGAGGGTGATCACGCCGCCGATGGCCACGGTTTTGCGTACGCCAAACCGCAGCAGCAGGCGCCGGCACATGAAGGTGCCCGGAATATAAGCCAGGGCCGACGCCACCAGCACCAGGCTGTAGGCATTGGGGCTCAGCCCCAGCACCTGGATATACACAAACGACGAGGCCGCCAGGTAGGTAAACAGACCGCCGTACGAGCAGATCGACAGCGCGGAAAAGGCGCGAAAAGTCGGGTTTCGCAGAATCTCGCGCCAGGTTTTTGCCAGGGCGCCCAATCGCAATGCACGAGGGTTGGGCTGGCGCAGGGTTTCCTCAAACCGCAGAGCGACCAGTGTCAGCGTTGCACCGCCAAACACGGCCACCGCACCCAGGCTCGCGCGCCAGCCCCACAGGGTGCTCAGTGCGGCGCCTACCGGCAGGCTCAGGCAGGCAATCACGCCCAGGCCCGAGAGGCCACGCGACATCGCCCGGGCACCTTCCACCGGCGTGTAGAGGTCGCGCACAACTGCGCGCGCGCACATGACCGCCGCGCCCATGGCGGCGCCTTGCAGCGCACGAAAGACAATCAGCATCGGCATGCTGGTGGACAACACACTCGCGACCGACGCGAAGACGAAGATTGACATGCCGGCCAGCAGGATTGGCCGGCGGCCAAAGCGGTCAGACAACGGCCCCCAGAAAAGTTGCGACACACCGAAGGCCAGCAGCAGGGCCGTCAGCGTCAGCTGCGTTTGCCCCATCGTGGCATCAAAACTGGCCCTGAGCATAGGCAAGGCCGGCAAATACAAATCGGTGGTGATGGCCTGCAGCCCCAGCAGCAGGGCGAGCGTGAGCACCACCAGGCCCTGGTTCATGACGGGAGCGGCGGCCAAATCAGCGCAGCTTGAAGAGTTGCGCCAGTGCCTTGCGGTACTCGGGCTGCCCCAGCGAGTTGGTGTTGAAATGCGAGCCGCCTTCCACCATCACGAAGGCCTTGGGTTCGCGCGCCGCTTCAAACAGGCGCCGGCCAAGCGCGGGTTTGATCAGGGCGTCTTCAGAGCCATGCACCACCAGGAGCGGCGAGCCAATTTTGCTGACCTTGTCGGCGGCTTCAAAGCGCTGGGTAATGAAGGGCCCCAGCGGCAGCCAACCCCATTTGAGGCTGCCAAAGACGTCGGGAATCGAGGTGAAGGTGCCTTCGACAATGGTGCCGGCTTCGTCGTTCACCTGTGTGGCCAGCTCAACGGCAATCGCGCCGCCCAACGAGTGGCCAAAGATGTAGCGCGGGCGATTCGGATATTGGGCGGCCAGCCAGTCCCACGCGGCGCGGGCGTCTTCGTAAGCCATGTCTTCCGAAGGCAGCTCGGCACTGGTTTTGCCGAAACCCCGGTAGTCAATGGCCAAAACGGAAAAGCCCAGCTCCTGCATGCGCCGCATGCGCGACGACGAGCCATGCACGTTCCAGCGTGCGCCGTGTAAATAAAGGAGTACCGGCGCCTGTTCTGCGGCAGGCCGGTCCGCTGGCTGCCACAGGCCATGCAATTTCACGGGTTCGCCGGTGATCTTCGACTGGAACGCGATCCACACATCCTGCATGCCTTCGGCAGACGCACCGCTGTTGCCCCAACTGCGGTCACTCGGCTGGAAAATCCAGGCGCGTTGCCGCTCGTCCAGGGCTGCGCAGCCTGCCAGCAGGGCGAGGCCCACCACGGCGAGAATCAGG
>JANNMM010000325.1:0-20116 GCA_031397915.1 Rhodoferax sp.
CAGGCGCGCCGCCGAGCCCCGCCATCAGGAGTTTCCAACGACGTCCTTACGAGGACTTTGACACGCCGCCCCACCGAAAGGTCGGGTGGCTTTTTTTTGTCACGATTTTTTCCGGGATGGCGCAAAACGACACAGGTTTTCTGGGGCTCACCGCCGATTGCAGGTCCTGTGAAAAAGCATTTTGCTATATTATACATAGCAAACTATTTAAATAATACGTGACTTGAAGTCAAATTTCATCGCAAATTTTGAAATTTGGCGCTGATTTTACGAAAAAGTTAATATGGAAGTTAACTTTTCTCGTACCGCATCGGGTTTGACGTCAATGAGGCAACGCATGTGCCCCTGGTCTCTGGGCAGCGGGCACTCGCGCTCAAAACACGGCGCGCAGTCCAGCGGGGGCTGGTAGGTGGCGTCGTTCTTCAGCCAGACCACGCCTGCGGCGGCACTCAAGGGCGGTGTGTGGGTGGGCGAACTGGAGCCAAAAATGGCCACCTGCGGCACACCCAATGCGGCGGCAACGTGCATCAGGCCAGAGTCGTTGCTCACCATGCCTTTCGCGGCCACAATGGCGGCAAAGGCGTGTGCCAGCGAGGTCTTTCCGGCGAGGTTCAGGCATTGGCCCGGTATCAGGGCTTCTACCGGTGCGGTGATTTCCCCGCACAGTGCCGCCTCTTTGGCCGAACCGAGCAATACCACCGGCAGGTCGAGTTTCAGCGCCAGCGCCGCGTAGTGCGCGGGCGGCCAACGTTTGGCCGGGCCATACTCTGCGCCGGGCGCGAACACGTAAAACGCGCCACGCTTCAAGCCCAGGGTGCGCAGGCCGTCGTCGATCTGTTGCGGGGTCAGGTGCAGTTGGGGCTGGTCGCGGGCGATGTCCGATTCGTCATCACCACTGAGCCGCGAATAAAACGCCACCATCGGCGGGCGTTGGCCCTTGGGCGGGTTTTTCAGGCGGTGCGTGAGCAGGCCCAGGCGTGTCTCACCCAAATAACCGATGCGTTTGGGGATGCCCGCCAGCAGCGGCAACAAGGCACTCTTGATGGAATTGGGCAACACATAGGCGGCGTCAAATTGGCCGTCCAGGTCGCGCGCCAGCTGGCGCCTGGCCCGAAACTGCAAGCCGCCATGCTGAAACGGAAACTCAATCACCTCGGCCACCTGCGGCATGGCCCGGTAAACCGGTGCCACCCAGGGCAACGCGCCCACTGTAAGCCGCGCGCCCTGCGCGTGCAGGCGGCGCATCAGCGGCTCGGTCATCACCGCGTCGCCAATCCATTGCGGCGCGATGACGAGGCTGTTGCGCCTTGAATTGGGGTCAGTGCCCGGCTTCGAAATGCTCACCCTCTTTGAGTTTGTAAACCGTGCCGCAATAAGGGCACTTGGCTTCGCCAGATTTGGCCACGTCGAGGTAAACCTTGGGGTGGCTGTTCCAGATCTTCATGTCCGCCTTGGGTGACGGGCAGAAGATGCCGCCCTGGTGGTTGAGATCAGAAGCGAGCAGCTTGACGGCGGCTTGCGTGGCGCCGCTCATGCCGCCACCTTGGTCAACCAGTGCGCGTATTTGGGGTTGCGGCCATTGACGATGTCAAAAAACGCGCTTTGAATCTTCTCGGTGATGGGACCACGTGAACCCACATAACCCTCTTTGCCCAGCTCAATGCGGTCCAGCTCGCGGATGGGTGTGACTTCAGCTGCCGTGCCGGTGAAGAAGGCTTCGTCGCAGATGTAAACCTCGTCGCGCGTAATGCGTTTTTGCACCAGCTCCAGGCCCAAGTCTTTGCAGATGTGCATGACCGTGTTGCGGGTGATGCCGTTCAGGGCGCCTGCCGACAAGTCGGGCGTGTAGACCACACCGTCTTTCACGACAAACAGGTTTTCGCCCGCGCCTTCACTGACAAAACCATTGGCATCGAGCAGCATGGCTTCGTCGTAACCGTCATCCAGCGCTTCCATGTTGGCCAAAATCGAATTGGTGTAGTTGCTCACCGCTTTGGCCTGCGTCATGGTGATGTTGACGTGGTGGCGGGTATAGCTGGAAATCTTCACGCGGATGCCGCGTTTCATGCCTTCTTCACCGAGGTACGCGCCCCAGGCCCAGGCTGCGACCATCAGGTGGATGGTGTTGCCGCGCGGGCTTACGCCGAGTTTTTTGTCGCCGATCCAGGTCAGCGGACGCAAATAACAGCTGGCCAGCTTGTTCTCGCGCACCACGGCTTTTTGCGCTTCATTGACTTGGGTCTTGGTGAAAGGCAGCGTCATGCGCAGAATCTTGGCGCTGTTGAAGAGGCGATCGGTGTGCTCGTGCATGCGGAAAATCGCCGTGCCCTTGCAGGCGGGGCCATCAGTGTCGTAGGCGCGCACGCCTTCAAACGCGCCGCAGCCGTAATGCAGGGTGTGCGTGAGCACGTGGATTTTGGCGTCACGCCAGTCGACCATCTGGCCGTCCATCCAGATTTTGCCGTCGCGGTCAGACATGGAGGGGGGTTGCAGGCTCATGGGGTTCCTTGTCGGGCCCGCTGTACGCGCGGGCTGTGTGCTGTGAATGGCGGGGATTTTACGGTGTGGCCGGGCAGGCTCAAGGCTCCGCCGGCGCATGGGTTGGCGCAAGCTCGCCCGGCCGGTCCGGCACCAGGGGCCGGAACATCTCCCATCTGACGAGCTTGCCGCCGGCAAATTCGCAGGTGACGTGGGAGTCGCCGTTGTCGGTCCAGCGGAACACCTCGGGTTGCCCGCCCTTCTCCGACAACAACTTGCCGAAGGCACGCGTCATCGCCACCACGTGCAACAGGGACATGCCGCTTTTGAGTTTTGCGTTGAGCATGACGGCGCTGGCAACGTGGCCGATCGGCCGCCCGGCGGCGCGTCGCATCACCGCCATCATGCGGGTGAAGTGCAGCAGCATCCACATGACCAGACCACCCATGGCGATGGCCACGCCCCCCCAGTCAAACCTTTGGTAGGCAAACGCCACCAAAAGCACCCCCAGCACGGGAATGCCGACGCGCGACATCAATTCTTGCAATTTCATGGCCGCGATTTTCGCAGACCCGTCAACCCATCCCCCGGACGATTTCCATGGCCTCGTCGATCCGCTCAACGGCATGAATCGTCATGCCTTCAAACTCTGACAGGGCGGATCTTTTGGGCGCATTGGCCTTGGGCACCACCGCCACACTGAAACCGAGCTTGGCCGCCTCCTTGAGCCGCTCCTGGCCGCGCGGCGCGGGGCGCACTTCGCCGGCCAGCCCAACTTCGCCAAACGCGATGAAACCCTTGGGCAAGGGTTTGCCGCGCAGGCTCGAGGTGATGGACAACATCACCGCCAGGTCCGCCGCCGGTTCACTGATGCGCACGCCGCCCACGGCGTTCACAAACACGTCCTGGTCCATACACGCCACACCTGCATGGCGGTGCAACACCGCCAGCAACATGGCCAGGCGGTCTCGGTCCAGGCCCACTGAGAGGCGCCTCGGCGACGGCCCGCCACTGTCTACCAGCGCCTGGATTTCGACCAGCATCGGACGTGTGCCCTCTAAAGTGACCATCACGCAGCTTCCGGGCACCGGCTCGGCATGTTGGCTCAAAAAGATGGCGCTCGGGTTGGAAACCCCCTTGAGCCCTTTTTCCGTCATCGCAAACACGCCAATTTCGTTGACGGCGCCAAACCGGTTTTTGATGGCGCGCACAAGGCGAAAACTCGAATGCGTGTCGCCCTCAAAATACAAAACGGTGTCAACCATGTGCTCCAGCACGCGCGGCCCAGCCAGCGCGCCCTCTTTGGTGACGTGGCCCACCAGCACGATGCTCACGCCGCTGGCCTTGGCGGCGCGGGTGAGGTGTGCCGCGCATTCACGCACCTGGGCCACCGAGCCCGGTGCGGAGGTGAGTTGCTCGGAATAAACGGTCTGGATGGAGTCAATCACCGCGATATCGGGTTGCGTGGCATCCAGTGTGGCCAGGATTTTCTCCAGCTGGATTTCGGCCAACACACTGACTTTGGAATTGAGCAGGCCCAGGCGCTGCGCGCGCAACGCCACTTGTGCGCCACTTTCTTCACCGGTGACATAGAGGGTTTTTTGCCCGCTGCGTTGCAAGGAGTCGAGCGCCTGCAGCAGCAGCGTGGATTTGCCGATGCCCGGGTCGCCACCGATCAGCACCACCCCCCCTTCAACGATGCCCCCTCCGAGGACGCGATCGAGTTCATCCTGCCCGGTGGGGGTGCGGGCCATGTCGCTGGCCTCGATGTCGCCCAGGGCCGTGACTTCGGCGGTTTTTGCCAGCGAGGCGAAGCGGTTCCGGGTGATGGCGGTGTTTTCCGCGACTGACTCGATCAGTGTGTTCCAGGCCGCGCACGCCGGGCACTTGCCCAGCCACTTCGGGCTGGTGCCCCCACATTCGGTACAGGTGTAGACGGTTTTGCCGGATTTATTGTTCAGGGCCATCCGTCTATTTTACTGGATAAACAACCAGTCTTTCGCCGGCATGCGACCCTCACCGTCCGCTTGTCAACCCCAAATCGCACTGGCGGAAAGCGCCGGGCTGGAGGGCCTATGGGCGGCTGGGCGATGGGGCGGCCGGGTGACGGATAGACGGCGCTGCGTCCGGGGCGTCACGCTGATGCGCGACGGTTTCAGCGCATAAATGACCGCGCGGCGATGTTCCGTGGCGGTAAAAACCTCGCAAGGCTCCAGCACGATGTCGCGGGTGTCGTTGTCCAGGGTGATCCAGACGGCGCCCTCCAGGCAAACCACGCGCGCCGCGGCCGCGTCAGGCAACTCAAACATCGCCTGGCGTTGCAAGGCGAGGCCCGTGGTGGTGGCGCCGGAGAGAGTTTCAGGGCAAGGTTGACGGTTCATGGTATTTCCTTTCGCATTCATGGTGAGAATGAATATACTGAGGCAAGGCACCACTTGCAAACGGTGATTCGGAATTACTCGCATGCGCGCTGAGAATGTTAACTTCCCCATTCCCTTGGCCATTGCGCGCCAGGATCTGCCCCGGCTGGACCTGCTGCGCAGCTTTGAAGCGGCTGCGCGCACCTTGAGCTTCACCCAAGCGGCACAAGAGCTGTTTCTGACGCAGTCGGCCGTCAGCCGGCAGATCCAGCAGGTGGAAGCCAGCCTGGGGGTTGACTTGTTTGAACGCCGCCACCGCGCACTGGCGTTGAGCGACGCCGGTCGCACCCTGCACCGCGCCGTGGTGGATTGCCTGGAGCGTCTGCGCGACGCGACCACGCTGATCCGTGCGGACCTAAAAATGCGCACCGTCGCGGTCACCACCACACCCGGCTTCGCATCCTTGTGGCTGATTCCCCGGCTGGTCCGCTTCACGGCCAAACACCCCGAGGTGGACGTGCGCATATCGGCCACCCTGGATGTTCAGGATCTGGAGCGCAACCAGCTCGACCTGGCCGTGCGTTTTTGCGCCATCAAAGATGGCGAGGGGCCCGCGCTGTTTGAAGAAACGGTGCTGCCGGTGTGTTCGCCGCAGTTGCTGGCGAATCGCGCGAACCCGCTCAAAAACCCTGCCGACCTGGCGCACCACACCCTGCTGACCATCGATACGCCGCGAGGCACGCCCTTGATGGACGATTGGGAACCGTGGACACGTGTCATGGGATTGACCGACGTGCGCACCAAGAACACCCTGCGTTTCACCCAATACACCGACGTGGTCGCTGCCGCCGTGGCCGGTCAGGGTGTTGCCATTGGGCGATTTCCATTGCTGGACGCCCTGCTCAAAAACAAAAGCCTGGTGGCGCCGTTCAAGGGCGTGGCGTCGTCACAGCGTGGTTATTTTGTGGCCTTGAACGCGCGCTCCCGGGGCAACCCGGACGCCCAGGATTTCGCCAAATGGCTGCGCGCCGAGGCGGCCAGCGCGGCCCTGCAATAATTTAAGGCCATGCGCTCCAACCTGCAGCCCTTCATGCCGACTGGCACGGTTTATGGCACCTTGCTGAATTTCCGCCGCGAGTACGCCGTGTTCGAGCCGCAAATGACGCAGGCGCCCTACAAGGCAGCGCCCAACGCGCCCGTGTTGTACGTCAAAACGGCCAACACCTTCACCACCAACGGCGGTGTGGTTGCGGTACCGGCCCGCGTGCCGCAGGTTGAAGTGGGCGCAAGCCTCGCCATGGTGTTTGGCCCTGCGGTCTTCACCGGTAGTGCGCTCGCGGTGCCGCCCACGATTGCACGCTGGGTCTTGATGAACGATTTTTCGGTGCCGCATGTCAGCTATTTCAGGCCCCCGGTCAAGTTCAAGTGCCTGGACGGTTTTCTGGGCGTCGGGTCTGACGCCGTGGCACCCCATGCCCTTGGCGACTCGGCGCGGGTGCGGCTGGAGGTTCGCATCAACGGTGATCTCGAACAGGTGATGGATTTTTCGCAGTTGATCCGCGATGCGCAAACCCTGGCCCGAGATGTCGGTGAATTCATGTCTCTTCGTGAAGGCGACGTGCTGATGCTCGGGCTGGATTGCCTTGCCGGCGGCGGCAGACCCTTGGCCAGTGTGGGCGACCGAGTTGAGATCGCTTCTCCCAGCCATCCCGTGCTCGGAGTGCTGTCCAATTCCCTGGTTGCGGCGGCCGCATGAAACACGCGCGGGTTGCCTGTGCCGGTGCGGTTCATGACGCCGTGGAACGCGACGGCGAACTGCTGCTGGCCGATGGCCGCTGCGTTGGGTTCGACTCGGTGGTCTGGCTGCCGCCCCTGAAGCCGGTTGCGCAGGCCCGCACCATTTTGGCTCTGGGTTTGAACTACGCCGACCACGCCAAAGAACTCGAATTCAAGGCCCCCGAGGAGCCCCTGGTGTTCGCCAAGGGCGAAGGTGCGCTGATCGGCCACCACGCTTTCACCCGCCGCCCAGTAGATGTGAAACTCATGCATTACGAATGTGAACTCACTGTAGTCATCGGCAAAACGGCGCGGCGCGTGAAGCGTGATGACGCCTACGACTTTGTAAGCGGCTACACGGTAGCCAACGACTACGCCATCCGCGACTACCTGGAGAACTGGTACCGCCCCAACCTGCGGGTGAAAAACCGCGACACCTGCACACCCATAGGGCCTTTTTTGGTCGATGCCGCCGATGTCCCCAACCCCCAGGCGCTGGCCTTGCAGACCACTGTCAACGGCAAAGTCACCCAGTCCGGCAACACCAAAGACATGATTTTTGACGTGCCTTTTCTCATCGAATACTTCAGCAGTTTCATGACGCTGCAACCGGGCGATTTGATCTTGACCGGAACGCCGGATGGCGTAGTCGATTGCCAGCCGGGCGATGAGATTGTCACGTCCATCGAAGCCGTTGGCGATTTGGTGAACTGGATTCAAGCCGCATGAAACACATTCAACACCTTATCAACGGCAAGCCCGTTTCCAGCAGCGCCACGTTTGAAACCGTCAACCCCGCCACGCAAGAAGTGTTGGCCGAGGTCGCGGCGGGTGGCGAAGCAGAGGTCAACGCCGCTGTCGCCGCCGCCAAGGCTGCTTTCCCGAAATGGGCGGCCACACCCGCCCCGGCGCGCGCCAAGTTGATCCGCAAGCTCGGGGATCTGATTGCCGCCCACGTGCCCGAGATTTCGCAAACCGAAACCAACGACTGCGGCCAGGTCATCGCCCAAACCGGCAAACAACTCATCCCGCGCGCAGCAGACAACTTTTATTACTTCGCCGAGATGTGCACGCGGGTCGATGGCCACACCTACCCCACTGAAACGCATTTGAACTACACGCTCTTCCACCCGGTCGGCGTGTGTGCCCTCATCAGCCCGTGGAATGTGCCGTTCATGACTGCCACCTGGAAGACGGCACCTTGCCTCGCATTTGGCAATACCGCCGTTTTGAAAATGAGTGAGCTATCGCCGCTCACGGCCGCCCGTCTGGGTGAGCTGGCGCTGGAAGCTGGCATCCCGCCTGGTGTGTTGAACGTGGTGCACGGCATGGGCAAAGACGCCGGCGAACCGCTGTGCGCTCACCCGGACGTGCGGGCAATTTCTTTTACAGGTTCTACGGCCACGGGCAACCGCATCGTCAAAGCGGCGGGGCTGAAAAAATTCAGCATGGAGCTCGGCGGCAAGTCGCCCTTCGTGGTTTTTGACGACGCGGATTTGGCGCGCGCGCTCGACGCCGCCATTTTCATGATCTTCAGCAACAACGGCGAACGTTGCACGGCCGGTAGCCGCATCCTGGTGCAGCAGTCCATCTACGCCGACTTCGTGCAAGAGTTTGTCGAGCGCGCCAAACGCGTCGCGGTGGGCGACCCGCTGGATGAAAAAACCATTGTTGGCCCAATGATCTCGCCCGCGCATCTGGCCAAGGTGCGCAGTTACATTGAACTTGGCCCCAAAGAAGGTGCGGCGCTGTTGTGCGGCGGGCTGGGTCGGCCCTCTTATGCACCGGAATTGACCGCGAGGGTGGCGAAGGGCAACTACGTCTGGCCGACAGTCTTTGCCGACGTGAACAACCGCATGAAAATCGCCCAGGAAGAAATTTTCGGCCCGGTGGCCTGCCTGATTCCGTTCAAGGACGAGGCGGATGCGATTGCGAAAGCCAACGACATTCAATACGGCTTGTCGAGTTACGTGTGGACGGAAAACCTGGGCCGCGCCCACCGCGTCGCCGCTGCGATTGAGGCCGGCATGTGTTTTGTGAACAGTCAGAACGTGCGCGACTTGCGCCAGCCTTTCGGCGGCACCAAGGCCAGCGGCACCGGGCGCGAAGGCGGCATATGGAGCTACGAGGTGTTTTGCGAACCGAAGAACGTGGCGGTGTCGCTGGGGTCACACCACATTCCACACTGGGGCGTGTGAAGTGAGCCTCTACGCCGTCCAGAAAATCCTGTATCACCTCAACCGCGAGGCGCAGGTGCAGCAACGCTTCAAGGAAGGGCGGTCGGCGCTGCTGGACGAATACGATTTGAATGCCGAGGAACGGGTAGCCGTCGAACAAGGCGACGTCGGCAAACTGTATGTCTTGGGATGCAACGGCCAATTGTTGATGCACTTCGGCCCGCTGGTGGGCCTGCAGTGGGCCGAGTACCTGGAAGCCATGCGCGAAGGTGTGCGGCGTTACGGCCCGGTGCGCGCGGGCATTTATGCGATGACCACATCCACCGAAGAGAAAGTCGCGGGGGTCTAGACATATGGCTTTGGTCTTCGCCGGCATTTGCTCCCACGGCCCCGGCATCACGGGCCGAGCGGCGTTGGCAGACCCCGTGGTTCGCGATGAGTTTCACGCGCAATTTTTCCGCATGGGCAAAGCCCTGAATGCTGCCAAGCCGGACGCCGTCATCGTCATCGCGGCTGAACATTTCGCCAATTTCTTCATGAACAACATGCCCGCCTACGCGATCGGCATGGCCGACAGTTATGAAGGCCCGATTGAAGACCCGGCGTGGCTGGGTATCGCGAAAACCAGCATTCCCGGCAACGCGGCGCTTTCCAAACGCCTGATCGAACACGTGATGCAAACCGTGGACGTGGCCTATTCCGAAGAATGGAAGTTCGATCACGGCATCATGGTTCCGCTGAACTTTTTGACACCCAAATACGACAAGGCCCTCATCCCGGTCAACATCAACTGCCAGGGCCCGCCGCTCACGCCACTGCACCGCGCCTGGGCGTTTGGCGAGGCCCTGCGCCGCGCCTGCGATGGCGTGCCCGAGCGCATCGCCATCGTCGGCACCGGCGGCATCTCGCACTGGCCGGCCACGCCGGATTCGGGCAAGGTGAACGAGCCCTGGGACCGCGATTTCCTCGATCGCTGGTGCGCTGGTGACCGCGCCGCGCTGCTTGACTACACCGACGCAGCGACTTACCGAGACGCGGGCCAGGGTGGGTTTGAGATCCGCACCTTCATCAGCGTGGCGGCTGCTGCGGGTGGCAAGGGCACCGTGTGGCATTACCGGCCCATCCCGATTTTTTCCGTGGGCTGTACAGTTGCGGTGATGGACATCGCCCCACACCGCTTGATGACCTCTGCCTGAAACCGCCCATGCCCCACTGCGTCATCCTCTACACACCGAACCTCGATCTCAGAACCGATTTGACGGCGCTGTGCCGCAAACTGGCCGATTGCATGATCGGGCAACTGGACGAAAACGGCAAACAGGTGTTCCCCACGGGCGGCACCCGCGTGCTGGCTTACCCGGCGGCGCATTTTGCGGTGGCAGATGGCGGCGCGGCAGGGCGGGAGGCAGCGGCTGGTAAAAGCTGGACGCCAAAAGACGCGGCCGACTACGCCTTCATTTACCTCAACATCCGCATGGCCGCCGGCCGCAGCGAGGCCGTGAAAAAGAAAGCCGGGGACGAACTCACCGCCATCACCAAGGCTCACTTTGCCGATGTGATGCGCAAAAGCCCGCTCGGCATCACGCTGCAAATCGACGAGAGCCCGGGCCAGGTCTACGACGCCAAGATCAGCAGCCTTCATCCACTTTTTCAAAACTAGAGACCATTGCCATGCAAACCCCTGTCAATCCTTTCAAAGCCGCGCTCAAAAACAAACAGGCGCAAATCGGCCTGTGGTGTGGCCTGGCCGACTCCTATTCCACTGAAATCTGCGCCGGTGCCGGTTTTGACTGGCTGCTGCTGGACGGTGAACATGCGCCTGCCGAGCCGCGCAGTTTCCTGCAGCAGTTGCAAGCCGTTGCGGCCTATCCCTCGGTGCACGCCATTGGCCGCATTCCGCTGGGGCACGGCAATGTGGGCGAGATGATCATCAAGCAGTACCTTGACCTGGGGTTTTCGACCTTGCTCGTGCCGATGGTGGACACCCCCGAGCAGGCGCAGCAGATCGTGCGCCGGGCGCGTTACCCGCAGAATGACGACGTGGGCAGCCCGGTGCGCGGCATTCGCGGCATGGCCAACATGCGTGCCAACCGCTTTGGCCGGGTCAACAACTACGCCAACGAAGCCAACGCGCAGATCTGCCTGCTGCTGCAGGCCGAAACGCAGCTGGCGCTGAACAACATTGAAGCCATCGCAGCGATTGACGGCGTGGACGGCATCTTCATCGGCCCGGCCGATTTGTCGGCCTCGCTTGGGCACGTCTTGAACCCGACCCACCCCGACGTGCAAAAAGAGATCGACAACGCCATCCGCCGAATCGTCAAGTGCGGCAAGGCCGCCGGCATCCTCACCCCCGACGAAACCCTGGCGCGCCACTACCTGGACATTGGCGCCACCTTCGTGGCCGTGGGCCTCGACACCAATCTGCTCACGCGGCACACCAGCGCGCTGGCGGCGAAATTTAAATCGGCGGTGGCGCCGGTGGCCCCCAGCAAGGTGTACTGAACCAACAGGCGGCAAACCCGGCGCCCGCGTTTTCACACGAATGCCATGCGCATCTTCATCGCCGGCGGCTCGGGGGTCATTGGCAGGGCGCTGATCCCCTTGCTGGTCAACGCCGGGCATCGGGTGGTGGCGCTCACTCGTGGCACAGACCGCGCCGCCAAGCTGCTGGCCATGGGCGCAGAGCCGGTGCTGGGTGATGTGTTTGATCAGGCTGCGTTGACGCAGGCGGTGTGCGACGCACAGCCCGACGTGGTGGTGCACCAGCTCACGGCCTTCGGCGCGAAAACCCACGACCCGGCCGCCGACCCGCTGGCCGAGACCATCCGCATCCGCCAAGAAGGCACAGGCAAACTCGTCTCCGCGATGCAGGCCGCAGGCGTGGGCCGGCTCATCACGCAAAGCATTTCCTTCATCGGTTCGCCCGAGCCGTCGGGGCTGGATGCCCAGGGTTTGAGCACTGAAACCACGCCCTTGTATCTGGAGGGCAGCCCGGCGATTGCGCCTCTGGCGCGGGCCGTTGCCGAAATGGAGCGGCTGACCCTGCAGACGCCGGGTATCAACGGCGTGGTGCTGCGGTATGGCTGGTTTTACGGCCCGGACACCAATTACGACGCGGCCCACGGGCCGATTCCGCGCGGCGTGCGCAAGGGCCGCTCGCCGCTGGTGCAGTCTTCGGCCGGGCTGGGCTGCGGGGTGTATTCACACATAGCCGTTGCCGACGCCGCACGTGCCACCGTGCTTGCACTGGCGCACGCAGCACCCGGCATGTACAACATTGTTGACGACGAGCCCGCCGCGCATGGCGTGTGGCTGCCCTGGCTGGCCGGTTTGTTGCACGCGCCTTCGCCACCGGCGCTAGGGGATGCCGAGGCCCGCGCCGCCCTGGGCGACATGCTGGTGCATTTCATGACCCGCCAGACCGGCGCCAGCAACACCAAGGCCAAACGCGAGTTGGGCTGGCAGCCGCAGCCCGCGTCCTGGCGCGAAGGCTTCACATCGCTTTACAGTTGACGCCGCACCACCCCGCACGTGACAAGGAGACCTCACCATGAACGCCCACCTCAAACCCGCCCAATTTGCGCCAGACCTCCTGGCCGCCCCCAACCCCGGCTTCCACCCTGAGGAGTGGGCCGCACGTTTGCAGCTCGCCGCCTGTTACCGCATCTTCGCCATGCTCGGTTGGGCCGAGATGATCTACAACCACATCACGGTGCGCCTTCCCGACTCGGTGACCGAGGGCAAAAAGGAATTCCTGATCAACCCCTTCGGTCTGCATTACAGCGAAGTCACGGCTTCGAACCTGCTCAAGATCGACCTGGCGGGCAACAAGATCACCGCGCCCGGCCAGAGCGCGAACCCGTGGCCGGTGAACCCGGCCGGTTTCACCGTGCACGCCGCCATTCACGACGGCTTGCCCGAGGCGCACTGCATCATGCACACCCACACCACCTCAGGCGTGGCCGTGGCCTGCCTCGAAGGTGGCCTGCAGCAGACCAACTTTTACAGCGCGCAGCTGCACGAGATGGTGGCCTACCACGACTTCGAGGGCATCACCATCCACGCGGACGAAGGCCCGCGACTGCTCAAAAGCATGGGCACGCGCCCGGCAGTGATCTTGCGCAACCACGGCCTCCTGGCCTGGGGCAAAACCTTGCCGCAGACCTTCGCGGTGTTGTGGACGCTGCAACGCGCCTGTGACGTGCAACTGGCCACATTCAGCATGGGCCGGGCGATTCCGGTGTCGGCGCAGATTGCCGCGCAATGCACGCGCGATGCCCTGCAATACCCCGACAAAGGTGGTGGCACCGACCTGTTCAACGCGATGGTGCGCCTGGTCGACCGGCAGGATGACAGTTACCGGCAGTGACTGATATTCGACAAATATACCCAATTTGGGGTTGATTGGTCGCGCCAAATATCAAATTCTGGTAATTTATTAATTTAAATATTAATAATGATTGTATATTAATCATTTTTGATATATATTACATAGCAATAAATCAAATATTTTCGTGACTCAAGTCCCAAAATATTTCAGTCAATAATTTTCAATGAATAAAATATGCGTTTACGGTGCCGGCGCCATCGGCGGCTGGGTTGGCGCCGGCCTTGCGGGCGCGGGTGTTGACGTGAGTGTGGTGGCGCGTGGCGACACCCTCGCGGCGATCCGCGCGCACGGCCTGCGCTTACAACGCGGCGATGCCGTCACGTCGCACGTCGTCAATGCCAGCGACAACCCGGCAACGCTGGGCGTGCAAGACGTGGTGGTCATCGCCGTCAAGGCCCCCGCACTCGCGGGTGTGGCCCGCCAACTTGCGCCCTTGCTGGGGCCGCACACCATCGTGTTACCCGCCATGAACGGCGTTCCATGGTGGTTCCTGCAGAATTTTGGCGGCCAGTTTGCCGGCACGCGCCTGCAGGCGGTAGACCCGGACGGCACCATTGAAGCAGCCATCTCGCCGCGCCACGTGGTCGGCTGCGTGGTGCACGCCAGCTCGTCGATAGCGGCGCCAGGACTTATTCACCACCATTTTGGCAATGGCCTGATCATTGGCGAGTCCTCGGGTCAGCCCAGCGAACGGGTGCAGGCGCTTTGCGCGCTCCTGGTAAAGGCCGGGTTCAACGCCACGGTGTCGCCGCAGATCCAGAAAGACATCTGGTACAAATTGTGGGGCAACATGTCGGTGAACCCGGTAAGTGCGATCACCGGCGCCACCACAGACCAGATCATGGGCGACGAGCTGGTGCGCAACTTTGTCTCCAGCGTGATGCTGGAGGCCAAAGAAATTGGCGCGCGCCTGGGGCTTCCCATCGACCAGCGCCCCGAAGACCGCCACCAGATCACGATGAAACTCGGCGCGTTCAAAACTTCGATGCTGCAGGATGTCGAAGCCGGACGCGCAGTCGAGCTCGATGCGATCGTCGCGGTGGTGAAGGAACTCGGCGCCCTGACCGGGCTTGCCACGCCGTTCACCGACGCACTTTTGGGCCTGGCGCGCCTGCATGCGCGGCGTCTGCACCTGTATTGATGGCTGCACCGACACGCGCCGTCAGCGCCAGCGCGTTCGCGACGTTGCTGCTCATCGCCTTCATGATGGGCGCCAACCACGTGGCGGCGCGTTTTGCCTTTAACAATGGCGTGAACGTGGCGACGGCGGTGGCGTTTCGCAGCGTCGTCACCGCACTGGTGGTGGGCTTCATCGTCGCGGCTTACCACGTACCCGTCCAACTTGCGGCCAAACATAAAAAGTTTCTGCCCCTGATCGGCCTCTTGATCGGCATCCAGAGCCTCTGCCTGTATTCCGCCGTGGCGCGGCTACCGGTGGCGCTGGCGCTGCTGGCTTTCAACACCTACCCGCTGTGGGCGGCCCTTTGGGACCGTGTTTTGTACGGCCACCGCACCGAGCCTGCGGTACTCAAGGCCATGCCGGTGTTGTTGATCGGTTTGGCGATGGCGCTCGATGTGTTCGGCGCCGCCTCGGGCCTGGGTGCTGCCGCGCAGTGGGGGCGTATTGGCGCGGGTGTGGCCTTCGCACTCACTGCGGGCGCGTCGTTTGGCCTGGCGATGATCCTCACGCAACACGAAGCCGGCGACGTGGACGGCCGCGTGCGCACCGTGAGCACGCTGGGCATCACCGGTGTGATCGCGCTGGCTGTGGTCGCCGCGCAGGGTGGCGCGCACCTGCCCCAGGCCCCGGCCGGCTGGATGGGCCTGCTGGCCTTGACCTTCCTTTACGGCACCGCCTTCACCATCATGTTCACCGTGTTACCCAAACTCGGCGTCGCCGGCAGCTCACCCATCATGAATGTGGAACCCGTGGTGGCGCTGGTGCTGGCCTGGGCACTGCTGGGCCAGTCCATCGCCGCGATCCAGGTGGCGGGCGCCTTGATTGTGGTGGGCGCGGTGATGTGGCTGGGGCTGCGCAAGCGCTGAGGCAATCAGCTTGTTGGCAAGCCGATGGCGCCCGCTTTTTGGTAGGCGTCGATGTCGCTGTCGCTGAATCCGGCTTCGCGCAGAACTGCGCGGGTGTGTTCGCCCAGACCCGGCGGCGGCGCGCCGACGGGCGCGATCTGGCCATTGAACCGGACCGCCCGGGCGACGGTATGAACCGGGCCGAATTGCGGACTGGTGTAGTCCTGAATGATGCCAGACGCGGCAATTTGTGGATGCTCCGACAACTCCTGCAAGTTGTTGATGGGGGCAAATGGCACACCCGCCTGCACAAACACCCGCTCCCAATGCGCCCTTGACTGGCTGGCGATGAGCGGGCGCAGGATGGCCATCAATGCCGCATAGTTGTCACGACGCGCAGGGTTGGTGCGGAAGGCGGGGTTTTCGGCCAGGTCCTGACGGGCAATCGCGTTGCAAAAGAGGGTCCACAACTTGTTGTTGCCACAGGCAATGTAGACAAACCCGTCGCTCGCCTTGAACGACTCGTAGGGCACGTTGTCGGAGATCACCTGCGCACCCTTCACCGGCGCGTTGCCAGCGGTGGCGCACTGCGTGCCCCAGTACCGCTGCAAACCCCAGGCCTGCAGGGCCACGGCCGAGTCTGCCAGACACACTTCCAGGTACGCGCCTTCGCCCGTAGCGCCGCGCTGGATGATGGCAGCCAGGATTCCCGCAAACGCGTTTTGGCCGGTGGTGAAGTCAATCAACGGAATGCTCAGGCGCGCGGGCGGCGGGCCACCTTCTTCAGGAATTTGCATCATGCCGCTGAAGGCCTGAATAACCGGGTCATAACCCCTGGCCCCCGCCATCGGTCCAAGCTCACCAAATGCCGAAATGCTGCAGTAGACCAGCCGCGGGTTGATCTGCCTGAGTTGCTGCCAGCCCAGACCGAGCCGGTCCATGACACCGGCGCTGAAGTTTTGCAGGACAACGTCGCTGGTCTGGACGAGGCGGCAGATGATCTCGATACCCTCTTTGCTTTTGAGGTCCACCACCACACTGCGCTTGTTACGGTTCACGACGAAGAACAGGGTTCCCGCGCCTGCCTGGCCGTGGTGAAGCGGCTGCCAGTTGCGCGAGTCGTCGCCCGCTTTGGGTTCGATCTTGACAACGTCTGCGCCGTAGTCGCCCAGAAGTTGCCCGCAGTGGGGACCTGCAAAAACCGTCGAAAAATCCAGAACCTTGATGCCGCTGAGCGGTTTCATCCCGTACTCCCTTGGTGCAATCATGGTCGGAAGAACTGGTTTTAATTATATAGCTATTTAACTGTTTTCGACCACCAAGCACCCGCTGCGGCCAGGGGTCTATGCTATTCTCGGCCCCGATTCTCCAAGCCACATCACAACAAACAACAACATGGCGAGCACCCCAACCAGCGTTCGGACTTTGGTCAAAACCGCGCCGCAAAGAAGACCCAAAGCCGCCGAAGTGGTGGCCAACGAACTGCGCCGCCAGATCGTCACCGGCCGCCTCAAGCCCGGCGACAAGCTGCACCCCGAAAACGTGCTGCAAACGGAATTTGCCATCTCGCGGCCCACCATGCGCGAGGCACTGCGGCTGCTGGAATCCGAGGGACTCATCGCCATCTCGCGCGGCAAACACGGTGGTGCACGGGTCATCGCCATCGATCTGGGGACGGCGGCCAGCCAGGTGGGCGTGTTTCTGCAAAACGAGGGCACCACCTTGCAAGACGTTTGGCTGGCCCGCACCATCATCGAGCCACCCGCCGCCGGCCTGTTGGCCGCTTTGCGCAACCCGGCCGCGTTTGCCGCACTGGAGGCCAACATCGCCGCCGCCCGCGAGGCCTCGCAGCGCGACCTGATCCGTTACGCCGACCTCACCGCCGAGTTCTCCATGCTCATCACCCGCCACTGTGGCAACAACACCATCCATGTGTTGTCGTCGCTGATCTACGACATCATCCGGCGCCAACACGAGCACGTGACCGAACGCACCCAGGCCCGCGCCAGTGTCGGCAAATTGCGGCAAGAGAACATCAAGGGGCGCGAGAAAGCGCTGGCGCTGATGCGCACGGGCACACCGGCCAGCGCCGAAGCGTTCTGGCGCGCGCACCTGGAGAACATGCGGGATCTGGTTCTGGCCGCTTACAAGGCGCCGATGACCATCGACGTGTTGAATGAGCCCAACACGCCAAACGGCAAACTGCGGGCGGTCGGCAAGGTCAAACGGGCGGCACGACCAAAGGCCGCCTAACGCGCTTCAACGTGCAAGCGTGAGGGGTCCAGGTCGGCAAGGCAGGCGCAACCCATCAAGGCCATGACGCGGTCAAACTCCTGGGCCAGGATGGCGATGGCGTGACCGGCCCCCTGTTCGCCCGCCAGCGCCACACCCCACAGCGGCGCTCGCCCCGTGAACACCGCATTGGCACCCAGAGCGATAGCCTTGGCAATGTCGCTGCCGCGCCGGATGCCGCTGTCGAGCATCACGTCAGCGCGGCCGTTGACGCGCTCCACTATCCGTGGCAACGCAATGATGGGTGGAATTGAACTGTCAAGGTTGCGGCCTCCGTGGTTGGAGACGATCACCGCGTCCACGCCACATTGGACCACTTTGTCGGCGTCATCCTCATCCAGAACACCTTTGACCATCAGCGGGCCGGACCAGATTCGCCGCAGCTCGCGCAGATCGTCCCAGGTCAAAGAGTCGTTCTTGGGCAAGGCGCGCTCTTTGGCCGGGGTGCCCATCAGCGACTGGCGCAGGGCATCGGGCAGGTTCTCAAACTGCGGCATGCCCGAAGCCAGCAAGTAACGCAGCATCACCTGCACCAGCCAGCGCGGGTGCGTGGCCAGGTCCAGCGCGTTGCGGCGGTTCAGGCCAAAGGGCAAGGCAAAACCGTTGTGCTGGTTGTATTCGCGGTTGGGCGCGGCGACGGTGTCGACCGTCACAATCAGCGCCTCAAAACCGGCAGCCTTGGCACGCAGCACCAACTGGTGCGACATGGCGCGGTCTGGCCACATGTACAGCTGAAACCAGAGGCGGCCACCCGCCCCTTCAGCCACCTGCTCCATGGAGTTGATGGAATACGTGGAGAGCGAAAACGGAATTCCTGCTTTGGCGGCGGCTTTGGCGATTTCGATTTCACCGTTGTGGCACAACAAGCCGGCTGCGCCGGTCGGGGCGATAGCCAGCGGCATCGCGCTGGGCTTGCCAAACAGGGTGCAGGCCATGGACCGCTTCGACACATCCACCAGCACCTTGGGTTTTATGTGGATCCGGTCAAACGCCGCGCGATTGTTGACGAGCGCCAGTTCGTCTTCGGTGCCACGGTCCACGTAGTCGAACACGCCTCGCGGCAACCGCTTGCGCGCGGCTTCGCGCAGGTCGTGAAAGTTGAAAACCGATGAAAGCGGGTTGGTCAAGATTCAAACCGGCGCTGGGTCTGATTCAAGGGCCGGTTCAAGTACCGCCAAAGCCTGAACCGGGAATTGCAGAACCAGCACCTCAGCGCCTTTAGGCCCGGCCGTCAGCGCCAATTGTTCGTCGGCGGAGGCAAATGCCACCGTGAGCGACGGGCCTTCGGTCTCTGCCACCTGCACGGAACCCTGCGTGACGACATAAAACCGGCCTCCATACGGGTGATCTGCTGCAAGCTGGTGCGATTGCCCCGGCGCCATGCGCAGCAGGTGCGCAGCCAAACCATCGGCGCGGGGTTCGATCAACACTTCGACCGTCGTCTGGGTCAACAGCGCCAGCGCCTCTGCACGGATGCTGGCCTGGGGTGCGCCATGCTGTTGCTCGCGTTTCAGACCCGGCTGCATGCGCTCGCGCGAACCAGGTTTGTGCAGGTACCAGGCACCGGTATCACCGGTCATGCGCAGTGTGAGGTAAGACACACCGGCCTCGCGTGCAACGATGGGGCCGTAACCGGTCTGGGGCGCTGCGTAGTGCACACACATGGGCTTGACTTCATGGCGGCCAATGGCGCCATGGCCCGCCGTCACCACCTGGAATTGGTGTTCACCGTGGTAATGCGCGGGAGTCACCCAATTCGGATCCTGTTCGACCAGAAAGGCCTGTTCCCCTGGCTGCTTCGTCTGGCTGGTGGCAATCAGGTCAGTGATGTGGCCTTCGAAAGTGTCTTTGCGCAGATAGGTGCGCCGGGGTCGCGCCTGTTCCAGGGTTTGCAACTTGATCATGTCAGCTGTCCTTTCAGGGGCATCGTGCCATTTTGGGCCGTTTCGTTTCCGGTTTTTCGATCATCATCCGATCAGGCCTGAGCTTCTGGCCGCGCTGACTTGCGCCGGACTCAGCCAGGGACCCAGTATTGCATCCGCTTCACCCGCGTTCCATGGTCGAAACGCTTGCGGTTTGGGTGCCACGCTGCGGCTGAAACGCGGCGCGGGCGCTGGTTGCGTCACACCGTCTATGTCGATGTAGGTGTTGCGGTCCTTCAAGTGCGCATGTTGTGGCGCTTCGTCCAGGGTCAACACCGGCGCGAAGCAGGATTCGCTGCCTTCAAATGCGGTGCACCATGCGTCGCGGGTGCGGGTCTTGATCTTGCGGGCGATCTGGGTTTTGGTGTCCGCCCAGGTCTCACGTTTCCACTGATCCGCCAGCAAGGCTTCGAGCCCCAGCACGCGAAGCGCTTCGGCATAAAACTTGGTTTCCACCGCACCGAGGGTCACCCATTGGCCATCTGAACATTCGTACACATCATAAAAAGGCGCGCCCGAATCGGTGATGTTGGTTCCCCGCTCGTTCGACATCATGCCCGCCGCGAAAGTGCCGTGGGGTTGCGTCATCAACGAGGCGACACCGTCCACCATGGCGGCGTCAACCACCTGGCCTTTGCCGGACGATTTCATTTCATGCAAGGCCGCCAAAATGCCCATCACCAGGTACAGGGT
>JANNMM010000328.1:0-1904 GCA_031397915.1 Rhodoferax sp.
ACGAGTTTTCAGCATTCATGAAGAGCGAACTGGCCAAGTACGAAAAGGTCGTCAAGGCGTCGGGCGCGAAGGTGGATTGAAGGGGGTGGTGCCAGGCCAGACGCTGTTTTATTCAATGGCATACCGAACCGTAAATCCGATTTGCAGGGCCTTGGGGTCAGAACTGCTCAGCTGCAGGCTCTGCGTGGCGTTTCGAAACGGAACCATCCGCAATGGGTGTTCGACCACACCTTTGTGCTCGTAGCGGGGAAATTTTCCGTCCAGGGTCACGCCAAAGCCATAGAACCGGACACGGTAGGTATCCGCACCAATGGGCAAGGGGTAACGCTCCGAGACCATGCCCGGCCCGGTGGGCGCGTACAAGGTGTTGACACTCGTGGGGTAGGCATAACTGACACCGTTGACTTGGGCAATCAGGTGAACCCTGTCAATGAGCGGCAAGCTCGGGTGAGTGCCAAACTACACCGAATCGATGCGCAACCAGCGCTGAACAACCGGCATGGGCTGTCCGATCCATCCAAAGGAGGCCGTGACCAGCGCGGGCGTCACATTTCTCCCGTCCGCATCATATCTGTATAGATGCCGGATAGCGTCAACAATACACTAACATTCCCAAAAATGACAGTTCAGCAATACGACCCGGAAACCCCATGAAAACCAAAGCAGCAGTCGCCTGGAAAGCAGGCGCGCCCCTCACCATCGAAACCGTTGACCTCGAAGGCCCGCGCGCGGGTGAGGTGCTGGTGGAGATCAAGGCCACCGGCATTTGCCACACCGACTACTACACACTTTCGGGCGCGGACCCGGAAGGACTGTTCCCGGCCATCCTCGGGCACGAAGGCGCGGGCATCGTAGTGGACGTGGGCGCAGGTGTCACAACCCTGAAGAAGGGCGACCACGTCATCCCGCTGTACACGCCCGAGTGCCGCAGCTGCAAGTTTTGCCTCTCGCGCAAAACGAATTTGTGCCAGCTGATTCGTGGCACACAAGGCAAAGGCTTGATGCCTGACGCCACTAGCCGCTTCAGCCTGGACGGCAAGCCGCTCCTGCATTACATGGGCACCTCGACCTTCAGCAACTACACCGTGGTCCCTGAAATTGCGCTTGCCAAAATCCGGGAGGATGCGCCGTTTGACAAAGTCTGCTACATCGGCTGCGGCGTCACCACCGGTATTGGCGCGGTGCTGTTCACGGCCAAGGTGGAAGCCGGCGCGAACGTCGTCGTGTTCGGTTTGGGCGGTATCGGGCTCAACGTGATCCAGGGCGCGAAGATGGTGGGCGCTGACAAGATCATTGGTGTGGACCTGAATCCGGCCCGTGAAGCCATGGCGCGAAAATTTGGCATGACACATTTCATCAACCCCAAAAACACCGAGAACGTGGTTGACGCCATCGTGCAGTTGACCGATGGCGGCGCCGACTACAGCTTTGAATGCATCGGCAACACCAAGGTGATGCGCCAGGCGCTTGAATGCACGCACAAGGGCTGGGGCCGCTCGATCATCATTGGCGTGGCCGAAGCGGGTGCCGAAATTTCAACGCGCCCCTTCCAGCTCGTCACCGGCCGCAAATGGGAAGGCTCGGCCTTCGGTGGCGCGCGCGGCCGCACCGACGTGCCCAAAATTGTCGACTGGTACATGGAGGGCAAGATCAATATCGACGACTTGATCACCCACACCATGCCGCTGGATCAGATCAACGCGGCGTTTGACCTGATGCACGCCGGGAAAAGCATCCGTTCTGTCGTGAAATTCTGAGGGGCAATAGCCCCCTCATCCGGCTGCCGCCACCTTCTCCCGTAATCGGGAGAAGGCAGCAGTGACGATGCCGAATGTTGCCTTCTCCCGCTTGCGGGACAAGGTCCCGGCAGGGGGATGAGGGCGTGCAAAGTCACGAGCGAATAA
>JANNMM010000029.1:0-1889 GCA_031397915.1 Rhodoferax sp.
GGCGGCTACGGGCTGACCTGATATGTCTTCAGGATAGATAAGTGTCTCCCTCAATATCGTGTTCGCGACTGGCACAGCTACCGCTGTTAGAGCAGGGAACGTGTCCCGCCTGACGTGACAACCGTGTTGTCGCGTGTCGTCGGCGGCGACCCTGTGTAGCACACTTTTTAGCCTTCCGGGGCGATGCAGTGTGTGAGGTTGTAAACCGCACCGGTAACAAGCAGCCTGGGCTTCAATCAGACCCGGCACGGGCCCACTTAAGCGGCTCTTGCCTTGGCCTGCGGTGGCGGGCCCTGGCCACCCCAGCGTTGCCATGCCTTCTCATGAAAAAAGAAAGCAAAAGCCTGAACAGTGGGCTCAAGCAGGCTCAACGTGATCGACAACAAAAAGTCGCCGGTCACCGCGTAGGCAACCAGTGCCGCCACCGTGATGTGAACCACGTAATAGCTGGAGGTTTTCTTCAACGTTGTCGAGTTGTCGCGGACAAATTTGACCATCACAGTCTCCCCAGAAGTAGCAAAACGGAAGAATGGCACGTCGAAACGCCGGTATCAAAAGGCCAGCGCTTGGGTTGTATGGATATCGACCATTTCAAAGTCGGCCTTGGCGATTGCGCAATCGAAGCGAAGCCAGTTGCGTGAGTCCATGTAACCGACGCTGACATTCGCGGTCGATCCAGAAGGTGGGTCGGGCGCCAGCGCCCCGGCACGCTCATGTCAACGCTTTGCTCCAGATTAGTCACTTTGCGTCCTGCCCGGGTCACGCTTCAGCCAAGCACCTGTCCCACAGCGTCGCTGATCAAAACCATCAAGCCCGCGCCGGATATGAGAAAGCCTACCCAACGCCGGAAGTGACGTGCGGTGTGTTTCATGCCCGCCCCAATCGTTCAGCACCGCCACCGGTTGCCGGACCGGCCGTCGGGTCGAGCAAGTCAGGCTTTTTGGCGATCAGCGTTTGCGTAGTCAGAATCAGTCCGGCAACCGAGGCGGCATTGCGCACCGCGCTGTAGCTGACCTTGACCGGATCGATGATGCCGGCCTCAACCAGATCGACGAAGCGTCCGCTGCGCGCGTCAAGGCCGAAACTGCCCTTGCCCTCAAGCGTCTTGCGCACTGCGACCTTGGGGTCGAGTCCGCAATTGGCGGCGATATGGTGCAGCGGTTGATGCAGGGCGCGCTGCAGCAGCTTGACGCCCTGTTGAACGTGGCCTTCGGTGCTTGATGCCAGGTTGTCGAGATTGCTGGCTACCCGCAGCAACGCCAGTCCGCCGCCAGGCACCACGCCTTCCTCGATGGCCGCACGCGCTGCATTGATGGCGTCTTCGATCAAATGCACTCTGCGCTTTTGTTCCACGGGTGTAGCGCCGCCGGCAAGGAGCACCGCCGTGCCACCAGAGAGTTTGGACAGGCGCTCCTTGATCTTGTCGCGTTCGATGTTTTCTGGCGCAATCTCGTACTGGCGCGAGACCTGCTGGCGGCGTGCCTCGATCATGGCTGCATCCCCGCCGCCTGCCGTTACGACGGTTTGGTTCGATGAAATTCGTACCTGTCTGGCGCTGCCCAGATCACGTAATTGAACGCCATCGATGGTGCCGCCCAGATCGCGTGCGATGACGCGGCCGCCCGTGAGAATGGCAAGGTCTTCCAGCGCCGCCTTGCGCCAGTGCCCGTACTCGGGCGGGTGAATGGCGGCGACGGTCGATCCTCCCTTGTCCCGCCAGGACAGCAGCCCGATCACGCAGGCCGGTACCACTTCTTCTGCAATGACCAGCCAAGGGCGCTTCGAATCGGCCACCAGCGCGATCACGGCGCCCAGCTCCTCCTGTGTCAGCAAACGCTGGTCGGTCATCAAAATGTAGGGGTTGTCGAGCACCACCTGCATTTTTTCGA
>JANNMM010000065.1:0-4775 GCA_031397915.1 Rhodoferax sp.
GGGCCTCGAGCCAGGCGACTTTGTCCTGGCCGTGGACGGCGAGAAAATTTCGACGCTGGAGAGTTTTTACAAGAAGCTCTGGGCGCGTGCGCCCGAGTCAGAGATCAAGCTCACCGTGCTGCAAGGTGCCGACGTGAAGACCATCGTCTTGAAGGCGGTCGACCGCATGGCCACCATGAAGAAGCCTGCGGGAATTTGAGCGAGGCACGCGCTAGAACGCCGCTCGCCTGAAAACACTAGTGGCCAGAGCGCCGGGAGTTGTCGCGGCGGTAGTCGCTTCCCTGTGAGTGGCCCCGGTCAGAATCGATGTGGCGGCGGTCACCACCGCCATGCCCACCGTGCCCGCCATGGCCCCAGCCCAGGGGACGCACCACGCAGCCGCTCAGGGCGACCGCCAGACCTGCGAAGGCAGCAACTCTAAATAAACGATGAATTGATTTCACGGAACACTCCTTGGCAGGCACGAAGGCCGCACCTTCGGTCAACGCCCCGCTGTGTTAGGCGTTGACCACCATTGCCCCCTGGCCGGGTAAAGATTTGTCAAGATACTTGGCGTTACGAATCGCTCGCAGAAAGGGTCTTGCGGTTGCTGATGGGCGGGCCTGCAATCCTTGATGTTTTCAATCGGCAACTTCAAGGAGCCGAGACAAGCCCGTCAACAACTGTCGGATACAACAAGTGCAATCGCAGTTCACGCTTCATCCGTGAATTGTCCATTCGCCGGGACTCGTTCATGAAGCTCGCCATCATTGGTGAAAGTTGTGCCAGGGCATCCGCGCGGGCCAGGCGCGGCGGGCGTGGCAGCTTCAGAACATCGGCGGCCAGATCGAAGTAGTCGCCCATCTTCAGCTGCGTATCGTCGTTCACGTTGAAAACCCGTTGCGCCTGCCCGCGCCACAGGGCGGCGATGCAGGCGCGCGCCAGGTCGTCGGCGTGGATGTGGTTGGTGAACACGTCGTCTTCCGTGCGCAATACGGGCGTGCCCTTTTGCAGGCGGCCTGCTGGCGTGCCGTTGGGGCGGTCCAGCGCGTAAATGCCGGGAATGCGCAGGATGTTCACCCGCGCACCCGTGGCGCGGCCCAGGTGCCGCACGCGCCGCTCGGCGTCGATGCGCCGGGCGGCCCGCAAAGATTGGGCATTGGTGACCCGAGTTTCAGAAACAAGCTCACCGCCGCAATCGCCGTAGACACCGGTGGTGGAGCCGTAAACCAGTCGCGCGGGCACGGTGCGCCGGCGCAGCGCCGCCAGCAGCTCGCGGGTGCGCGGGTCGCTCCCGCCCTCGCCCGGCGGCGGCGCGAGGTGCAAGACGCGCTGCGCAAGGCTGGCGAGCCTGCGCAAACTGGCAGGGTCGTCCAGATTGCCCGCCAGTGGTGTGATGCCTTGTTGCCGCAGCAAGGCGACGCGCTCGGGCGACGAGGTCAGCGCCAACACGCGAACACGTGCGCCCAAGGCCCGCACCACACGCATGCCCACGTCACCACACCCCACCACCAGCAGCCGCTCGCGGCGAAAACGCGCTGGCAGCGCGCCAAGGGGGCTTTGGTTTGAAGGCAAAATCGGGGGTTCGTTGAAAAACCCCTGAGCATAACGAAAGTCTGACCTTTGATGACCACCGCCGACCCCCACGCCACCGCCACCGCCACCTTCCACGTGAGCGTGTTGCCCAGCGGGCGCGAGTTTGACGTGAACCCGGGCGAGGCCATGCTGGCGGCCGGTATACGCGCCGGCGTCGGCCTGCCCTATGGCTGCAAAGACGGCGCCTGCGGCTCCTGCAAGTGCAAAAAAATCAGTGGCGAGGTGAAACACGGCCCACACCAGCACAAGGCCCTGAGTGAGCTGGAAGAAGCCAATGGGTTTGTGCTGACCTGTTGCGGTTTTCCCCAAAGTGATGTGGTGCTGGAGTCGCGTCAGGTGGGGCTGGCCGGCGCGTTCCCGGTGCGCAAAATGCCGTCACGCGTGATGCTGCTCGAGAAAAAATCCCACGACGTGATGCTGGTGCGCCTGCAACTGCCCGCCCACGACACCTTCAACTACCACGCCGGCCAATACATCGAGTTCATTTTGAAAGGTGACGTTCGGCGCAGTTATTCCATGGGCACAGCGCCCGGCACCTTGAAAAAAGACGACGGCAACGGCGCCAGCGTGCCCGCCAACATGATCGAGCTGCACATCCGCCACCTGCCCGGCGGCCTGTTCACCGACCATGTTTTCAGTGCCATGAAAGACAAGGAGATTCTGCGCATTGAAGGGCCTTACGGCAGCTTCTATCTGCGCGAAGACTCTGAAAAACCGATCATCCTGCTGGCCTCGGGCACGGGCTTTTCGCCCATCAAGGCGGTGATTGAACACATGCAGGCCAAGGGCGTCACCCGCCCCGCCACGCTCTACTGGGGGGGCCGCCGCCCGGCCGACCTGTACCTTGATGCCTGGGTGAAAACCAAACTCACCGAAATGCCGAATCTGGCCTACGTGCCGGTGATCTCAGACGCCCTGCCCGAAGACGCCTGGAGCGGCCGCACCGGCTTCGTGCACGCCGCCGTCGTGCAAGACCACCCGGACCTTTCGGGCCACCAGGTGTACGCCTGCGGTGCGCCCATCGTGGTGGACTCGGCCCGCGCGGCCTACACCACCCAATGCGGTTTGAGTGTGGATGATTTTTATGCCGACGCCTTCACCACCGAAGCCGACAAACATGCTGACCAAGCCACCGTTTGAGTACCCAACGCCATGAAAAATCTTGACAACACCTCCCACATGAAACGCCGCATCGTACTTTCTTCGATAGCCGCCGCTTTATGCCTTGCAGGCGTGGGCGAGCTGCAAGCGCAAGGCTTTCCGAACAAGCCGATCCGGTGGATCGTGGTCGCGCCGGCTGGCTCCTCACTGGATGTGATCGCGCGCTCGATGCAAGACAAACTCAGGGAAAGCCTGGGCCAGCCCATCGTCATTGAAAACCGCCCGCAGGCCGGCGGCACCGTGGGCAGCAGCGAAGTGGCCAAAAGTGCACCCGACGGCCACACCTGGCTCCTGGGTTTCAACGGCCCGGTGGCGTTTGCGCCGCACCTGTACAGCAAACTCACTTACGACCCGCTCAAAGACCTGGCGCCGGTGGTGCTCACCACCTCGCAGCCCAACATCCTGGCCGTGAATGCCAACTTTCCTGCCAACAACACCAAAGAGCTTATTGATTTGCTCAAGGCCAACCCCGGCAAATACAACTTCGCCTCGGTGGGCAATGGCTCCTCATCCCACCTGTCGATGGAATACCTCAAGGCACTGACCAACACCTTTGCGGTGCACATTCCGTTCAACGGCGGGCCGCCCGCCGCGCTGTCCACCGCGAGTGGCGACACACAGATCCTCGCCACGGTGCCAACCCTCATCATGCCGCAGGTGCGCGCCGGACGCATGAAAGCGCTGGGCGTTACGGGCAAGACGCGTTATGCGCTCACACCCGAGTTGCCCACTCTCGCGGAGAGCGGCGTGAAAGAACTCGCCGGTTTCGAAGCCATCGCCTGGAACGGCGTGCTGGTGGCTGCAGGCACGCCACGCGCAACGATTGACCGCATCAACGCCGCTGTGAATGCAGCGATGAAGGACTCCGCCACCGTGCAACGCCTCAAGACCGCTGGGCTCGACACGGTAGGCGGCACGCCCGATGAATTCGCCAAACTCATCGCGGATGATTTCGCCAAGTGGGGCCCGATCATCAAACGCAGTGGCGCCAAACTGGACTGAGGCCATGAAAAAATCAACCGCCGTCTTGGGCCTGCTGCTGCTGGCCGCCAGCGCCTGGGCGCAAAATCCAGCGCCGTCCGCCAAACCGATTCGCCTTATCGTCCCCTACGCCGCCGGTGGTCCGATTGACGTGACCGCCCGCGTGCTGGCCGAACGCGTGAAAGACACGCTGGGCACCGTCATCATCGAGAACCGCCCCGGCGCTGGCGGCAACATCGGCGCCGATGCGGTGGCCAAGGCCGCGCCGGACGGTTTCACCATCGGCATCGCAGCCACCGCCACACATGGCGTGAACCCGTGGCTGTACAGCAAGATGCCCTACGACGCCGCCAAAGATTTCGCACCCATCACACAAATGCTGCGTGTGCCCAACGTGCTGGTGATGAATGCCGAAACGGCGGCACGGCTCAGGATCAACACTGTCAAAGACCTGATCAGCTACGCAAAAGCCAACCCTGCCAAGTTGAATTACGGCAGTGGCGGCAACGGCAGCGCGGGGCACCTGGCGGGCGAAATGTTCAAGGCGCAGGCCGGCGTTTTCGTCGTCCACATCCCCTACAACGGCGGCAACCCGGCGCAGATGGCGCTGCAAAGCGGTCAGGTGGACTTCAACTTCGACAACCTGGCCACCGCATCAGCGGGCATCAAGTCCGGCAAACTCAAGGCGATTGCGGTGACCACGCTTGCGCGCTCATCCGCCTTGCCCGAGGTGCCACCGGTAGCCGACACGCTCAACGGTTTTGCCATCGACACCTGGTGGGGCCTGGTCGCGCCCGCCGCGACACCGCGCGATGTGGTTGCCCGGTTGAATCAGGCCTTTGTGGCGGCCTTGCAGGCGCCTGAAACCAAAACCCGGTTTGCCACGCTGATGGCGGAGCCTGTGGGCAATTCCACCGACGAGTTTTCAGCATTCATGAAGAGCGAACTGGCCAAGTACGAAAAGGTCGTCAAGGCGTCGGGCGCGAAGGTGGATTGAAGGGGGTGGTGCCAGGCCAGACGCTGTTTTATTCAATGGCATACCGAACCGTAAATCCGAT
>JANNMM010000072.1:0-6387 GCA_031397915.1 Rhodoferax sp.
GTGACTTTAACCCTAATTATTTTAAATACATATTTTCTGAAATAATTAATTCTCGACACCTTCCACCAAAAACCGCACCCGCCGCACTCCGTTCCATTCGTCGGCCTCCAGTCGAAACGCCAGCGTGGCGCGCGGCGGCAGTGGCTCGGTGTGGCCAAACCAGATGCCGTCAATCAGCTGGCCCTGGTGTTTGAGTTTCAACGCCAGGTGTTTGTCGCCTACCAGGCGTTGGGACACCACGTCGAGCGTTTCGCTGAACACGGGCGGCGCGAAGCCCTGGCCCCAGACCTCATGGTGCAGGGTGTCGACCATGTCGGCGCGGCGGTACTGCGCGTCGAGCGGGCCGTCGGTGTCGAGGCGGCGGGTAAGCGTCGCCGCGTCAAGCCATTCGGCCGCGACCTGCGTAAGCCCCTGCTCGAATTCGGCGAGACGGTCCTGGTGCACGGTGCAGCCGGCCGCCATTGCGTGTCCGCCAAAGCGCAGCAACACGCCGGGGTGGCGCTTGGCCACCAGATCCAGCGCGTCGCGCAAATGGAAACCGGCAATCGAGCGGCCCGAGCCCTTGAGTTCGTGCTCTTTGCCCGGCGCCTTGCTCTGCGCGAAGACGAAAGCCGGGCGGTGCACCTTGTCTTTGAGCCGCGAAGCGACGATGCCGACCACCCCTTCGTGAAAAGCGGCGTCAAAGACACACAAGGCGGGCGGCGGCTCTCTGGATTCGTCGAAGAGTGACTCGGCGATCAGCAATGCCTGGTCGCGCATGCCGCCTTCGATGTCGCGGCGCTCGCGGTTGATGCCGTCGAGTGTTTTGGCCAACTCATCGGCGCGGGTAGGGTCGTCGGTCAACAGGCATTCGATGCCCAGGGTCATGTCGGCCAGGCGACCGGCAGCGTTGATGCGTGGCCCCAGGGCGAAGCCAAAATCAAACGTGGTGGCCGCCTGCGCGTTGCGCCCGGAAGCGGTGAAGAGGCTGTTGATGCCCGTTTGCATCGAGCCCGCGCGGATGCGCTTGAGGCCCTGCGCGACGAGGCGGCGGTTGTTGGAATCGAGCTTCACCACGTCCGCGACCGTGCCCAGCGCCACCAGCGGCAGCAGCGCGTCCAGCTTCGGCTGGGGCATTGGTGCCCCCACGCTTGTCACTGCGTGTACGGCGCTGCCCCCCGGGGGGGCCGTGCCTTGCTCGGGGCGGCCCGTCGCGGCGGCGGGCAGATCGAACACCCCGCGCGCGCGCAACTCGGCGCGCAGCGCCAGCAGTACGTAAAACATCACACCCACACCGGCGATGGATTTGCTTTCAAAGGCGCAGCCGGGCTGGTTCGGGTTGACGATGACGTCGGCGTCGGGCAATTGGATCGCGCCATCAACCGACGCCGGCAGGTGGTGGTCGGTCACCAAAACCGCCATGCCCAGTGCGCGTGCTGCCGCCACGCCCTCGAAACTGGCGATGCCGTTGTCTACCGTAATCAGCACATCGGCGCCGCTGGCTTTCACCCGCTCGGCAATCGGCGCCGTGAGGCCGTAACCGTCCACCACGCGGTCTGGCACGGTGTAAGCGACATTGAGGGCGCCCAGCAGTTTCAAGCCGCGCAGGCCAACGGCACAGGCCGTAGCGCCGTCGCAGTCGTAATCGGCCACGATGCACAGCTTCTTCTGCGATGCGATGGCGTCGGCCAGCAACACGGCGGCTTCCTGCGTGCCTTTCATCGTGGACGGCGGCAGCAACAGCGACAAGCCATCTTCCAGCTCGGCTTTGCTTTGCACGCCGCGCGCGGCAAAAAGCCGCGCCAGCAGCGGGTGTACACCGGCCTGCTCAAGCGCCCAGACGGCGCGCGGGGGAACTTCTCTGGCCTTGATTTTCATAACTGGCTCAGAACCATTTGCGGGCTTTGCTGGCCAGAAAGGCCCTTGACCTTGCGAATCAGGCGATCCAGCCGGCCAGCCGGTTTTGACTCAAAACGCTGCGAATTTTTCTCACCGCATAAGGTCAGCGTGACGGGTTCTGCCCGCGCCAGGGCGCGCAAGGCATCGGCGCAATGCCCAGCGTCAATCTGCTGCCAGGCCTCGCCCCAAGCGGCCCAGTTTTCCTGGACGGCCGCGTCGCGCAGGGTGTTTGGGCAAACCGGTGTAGGGGCTGTGGCTGGTGTGTTGATGGCTGGCGCAGGCCCGGTGCCACTGACCCAAAACGAATTGACAGCCGGCAAGCCCTGTGACGCGCGCGCTTCGGTGAGCGGGTGGGTGTAGAGCAGCATCTGCATTTCCTGCTGCAGGCGCCGCAGCGGTTTGGCGGCGTCGCTTTTGGGCAGCCAGTCGTCGACGTGTCGGCCCACGACACGGTCCACCGAGGCCGTGGCGAGCCCGCGAAACACCTCACCCGAGGCCAGCCAGCGTGTGGGCGTGTCATAGACGAGGCGAATGCCGTCCCCGGAAAAATAGGGCACCATGGCCGCCAGCAAGGCGTGCGAATCGGCTTCGGCCAGTTGCAGCGCCTGCGGGTCCGACATGGTGATGTGGTTGGTTTGCACGGCCCATTGCGCGGGTGTGATGACGGCCCAGTGAGCCACATCCACAGGCGCTGCGTCGGCTGGCACCAGACCCGCTTGCAGGGCGTGCCATGCGCCCCATGGCAATTGCCCGTCGGCCAGAGGCTTCGCGGGAGTGGCCAGCCGGTGCGCCAGTGCCAGCGCGCGCTCATGCGGCGGCGACAGGGTATCGGCATCTGCCGAATCTGTGGCGATCAATGTCAAGGTCTGCAGCAATTGCGCCAGGTTGGGCAGCGCCAATGTCTTTTGTACCTCTACACAAGGCGGCGACGGGCAATGCGCAAAGGGAATCAGCAGGTGCATGGGTCGATTGTCGGGCAGGCTTGTAAACTCAAGCCGAATGCAACTCCCCTATGAACTCCTCCTCGGCTGGCGTTACACGCGCGCCAGCCGCAGCACGCGGCGCAACGGTTTCATCTCGTTTATTTCGGGTGTGTCGATGTTGGGCATTGCGCTGGGCGTGGCGGCGATGATCATTCTGCTGAGTGTGATGAACGGCTTCGAGAAAGTGGTGACGGCGCGCATGCACAGTGTGATCTCGCACATCGAGGTGTTCGCGCCCAATGGCGACGCGTTGCCGGACGTGGCGCTCACGCTGCAGCAGGTGCGTGCCAACCCGGCGGTGGTGGGCGCCGCGCCGTTTATAGGCGCGCAGGGTTTGCTGGGGCGTGGCGAAGACCTGAAAGGCGCCATCATCCGCGGCATAGACCCGGCGCTCGAACCCGAAGTGACGGATCTGGCCAACGCCCTGAAAAAAACGACGCTGGCCCGGCTTGTGCCCGGTGAGTTTGGCATCGTGCTCGGCGCCGAGCTGGCGCGCCAGATGGGGGTGCGCGAAGGTGACGCGGTTACGCTGATCGCGCCGAGCGCCCAGGTCACGCCGGCCGGCGTGGTGCCGCGCCTCAAGCAGATGACGGTGGTCGGCGTGTTTGACTCGGGCCACTATGAATACGATTCGGGCCTGGCGATGATGCATGTGGACGACGCGGCACGCATCTTTCGCCTCGAGGGGCCGACCGGCGTGCGCCTGAAATTGCGCGACCTGCAAAAGGCGCGCGAAGTGGCGGCAGAGCTCGGCCGCACGCTCACCGGCAACTTTTTGATCCGCGACTGGACGCGGCAAAACCGCACCTGGTTCGCCGCCGTGCAGTTGGAGAAACGCATGATGTTCATCATCCTCACCCTCATCGTCGCGGTGGCGGCGTTCAACCTGGTGAGCACACTGGTGATGACGGTGACCGACAAACGCGCCGACATCGCCATCCTGCGCACACTCGGGGCCAGCCCGGGCAGCATCATGCGCATTTTTGTGGTGCAAGGCGCGATGGTGGGCGTGATTGGCACGCTGGCGGGGCTGTTGCTGGGCTTGGGCGTGGCCTTCAACATCGACGTGATCGTGCCGGCGCTGGAGAGCCTGCTTTCGGCCAATTTCCTGCCCAAAGACATTTACCTGATCAGCCGCATGCCGAGCGACCCGCAGCAGGGCGACATTGTGCCGATCGCGGTGATCTCGCTGATCCTCGCCTTTGTGGCGACCATTTATCCAAGCTGGCACGCCAGCCGGGTGAACCCCGCTGAGGCACTCAGGTATGAGTAGTGTGGCCCCCACGCTCCCCACTTCGTGTGGTTCGCTGCCCCCCGAGGGGGCTAATTTTTCTAGGGGCGGCCCGTCGAAAAATTGCGCCATTGTTCTCAATGCTACGGGCCTGACCAAGCGGTTTCACGAAGGGCCGCTGGATGTCACCGTACTGCAAGGCGTCGACCTGGAAGTGCGCGCGGGCGAAACGCTGGCGGTTGTGGGCGCTTCGGGTTCCGGCAAGAGCACGCTTTTGCATTTGCTGGGCGGGCTGGACGCGCCGACCAGCGGCGAGGTGCAGATCCAGGGCCAGAAACTGGCCAGTTTGAGCGCGGCCGAGCAGGGCGATTTGCGCAACCGGCACCTGGGTTTTGTTTACCAGTTCCACCACCTGCTGCCCGAGTTCACAGCGCTGGAGAACGTGGCCATGCCCTTGTGGATTCGCCGGCTGCCCAGAAAAGAAGCCGCGCAAACGGCTGCAAAAACCTTGGCCAGTGTCGGCTTGGGCGAACGCCTGCACCACCGGCCGTCGGAGTTGTCGGGGGGTGAGCGCCAGCGTGTGGCCATCGCGCGCGCGCTGGTCACGCAACCCGCCTGCGTGCTCGCCGACGAGCCCACCGGCAACCTCGACCGGGGCACCGCCGACGCCGTGTTTGAACTCATGATGCAACTCGCCCGCGACCAGGGCACGGCATTTGTGGTTGTGACGCACGACCCGGCTTTGGCGGCGCGCTGCCAGCGGCAGCTGAATCTGGAGCGCGGGAAGTTGAAATAAATATATTTATAATTTTGTAATTAATATAATTTCAGTGTAAGTCTCGAATTATCTTAATTTATTGCTATAAAAATTGTAAATAATTTAACTAAAAAATAATCATTAATTTGTTAAAACGTTATTTTAAACTGAATTTAATCTGATTCTTTGTGAGCCATCCACCATGAGCCAAACCGGATTCACCACCGCCAACGTCCACGCCGACAGCCAGTTTGGCGTGGAGCACGGCGGCATTCACAAACCGATCCACACCTCGGTGCAATACGGCTACGAAACCGTTGAAGAGCTGATCGGCGTGTTTCAGGGCACGGTCAAAGGTGGCTTCAACTACGCAAGGCAAGGTACACCCACCACGGCGGCGCTGGAGGCGCGCGTGACGCAGATGGAGCAGGGTATCGGCAGCATCAGTTTTGCCACCGGCATGGCGGCGATCACTGCGATGACACTCACGCTTCTGAAAGCGGGCGACCACCTCATCAGCAGCCAGTACGTGTTTGGCAACACCAATTCGTTATGGGGCACGCTGCGTGATCTGGGCATCGAAATCAGCATGGTGGACGCCACAAAAGCCGATGCCGTAGCGGCCGCCGTGAAAACCAACACCCGCATGGTGTTCGTTGAAACCATCGCCAACCCGGCGACCCAGGTGCCCGATCTGCAGGGCGTCGGCGACGTGTGCAAAGCGCATGGCCTGGTTTACGTGGTGGACAACACCATCACCTCGCCGTGGCTGTTTTTGCCCAAAACGGTGGGCGCAAGCCTCATCATCAATTCACTCACCAAGACCATCGCCGGCCACGGCGCAGCGCTGGGCGGCGCAGTCACCGACACCGGCCTCTTCGATTGGTCGAATTACCCGAACATTTTTGCCAACTACCGGGCGGGCGACCCCAAGGGCTGGGGCCTGCAGCAAATCCGCAAAAAGGGCCTGCGCGACATGGGCGGCACCTTGAGTTCGGAGCATGCGCACCAGATCAGCCTGGGTTCTGAAACCCTGGCGCTGCGTTGCACACAAACCAGCCAGACCGCGCTGGAACTGGCCCGGTACCTCGAAGGCCACAAAGCGGTACAGCGGGTGTTTTACCCGATGCTTGAATCACACCCACAGCATGCTTTTGCCAAGCAGCATTTCAAAGCCGGCTCCTGGCTGATGGCCTTTGAAGTTGGCAACGAAGCCGCCTGCCTGAAATTCATCAACCGGCTGAAACTGCCAGTGGTGGCCACCGGTTTGGGCGACAACCGCAGCCTCGTCATTCCGGTGGCGCCCACCATCTTTTGGGAAATGGGCCTGGCGAACCGCCAGAAGATGGGAATTTCCGAGGGGTTGATCCGCTTCTCGGTGGGCCTGGAAGGTGCGGCCGATTTGCTGGCGGATTTTGAGCAGGCGTTGGGGTAGTCCTGTCGGCGGAGAGTTGGCGTCGTTAACGGCTACTGCCACTGGCCCGACGTTCGCCACAGCGCTGGGCCTCACGGTGCGAATTCGCGCCGCCTGTGGCGTC
>JANNMM010000081.1:0-21315 GCA_031397915.1 Rhodoferax sp.
TCGATGTTGGCCAGCGCCACCGCCAGGCCTTCGAGCACATGGCCGCGCTCGCGCGCCTTGCGCAGCTCGAACACGGTGCGGCGGGTGACCACCTCGCGTCGATGGTCGAGGAACACCGCCACCAGCTCGCGCAGGTTGCACAGCTTGGGCTGGCCGTCGATCAGCGCGACCATGTTGATGCCGAAGCTGTCCTGCAGCTGGGTCTGCTTGTACAAGTTGTTCAGCACCACCTCGGGCACTTCGCCGCGCTTGAGCTCGATCACGACGCGCATGCCCGACTTGTCGGACTCGTCCTGGATGTGGCTGATGCCGTCGATCTTCTTCTCGTGCACCAGCTCGGCCATGCGCTCCTGCAGCGTCTTTTTGTTGACCTGGTAGGGCAGCTCGTCCACGATGATCGACTGGCGCTGGCCTTTGTCGATGTCTTCAAAATGGCACTTGGCGCGCATCACCACACGGCCGCGGCCGGTGCGGTAACCGTCTTTGACGCCGTTGATGCCGTAGATGATGCCGGCCGTGGGGAAGTCCGGCGCGGGGATGATCTCCATCAACTCGTCGATCGACGCTTCGGGATTGCGCAGCAAATGCAGGCAGCCGTCAATCACCTCGTTGAGGTTGTGCGGCGGTATGTTGGTGGCCATGCCCACGGCAATGCCGGAGGAGCCATTGACCAGCAAATTGGGAAAACGCGCCGGCATGACCAGCGGCTCCTGCTCGCTGCCGTCGTAGTTGGGGCCGAAATCGACCGTTTCCTTGTCCAGATCGGCCAACAACTCGTGGGCGATCTTGGACATGCGGATTTCGGTGTACCGCATGGCGGCGGCGTTGTCGCCGTCAACCGAGCCGAAGTTGCCCTGGCCATCGACCAGCATGTGCCGCAGCGAAAAATCCTGCGCCATGCGGACGATGGTTTCATACACTGCGCTGTCGCCGTGCGGGTGGTATTTGCCGATCACGTCGCCCACAATACGGGCTGATTTTTTGTATGGCCGGTTCCAGTCGTTGTTCAGCTCGTGCATCGCGAACAGGACGCGCCGGTGCACCGGCTTCAAGCCGTCGCGCGCATCGGGCAATGCCCGCCCGACGATCACGCTCATCGCGTAGTCGAGGTAACTTCGCCGCATCTCCTCTTCGAGGCTGATGGGCAGTGTTTCTTTGGCGAACTGGGTCATTGGGCGGACAAAAAGCGGGCGTACGGGACGTGAGGTGGGCAAGCTGAAGCGCAGGCATGCGGTCAGCCCGCTGATTTTAGAGGCAAGACGATGTCGCTCGGCTGCAACACTTCTGCGCAAAATGCGGTTTTGTCTGACAACGTAGCAGCGCAACAAAGACTGGTAAGGCCTGATGCTGTGGCACAATAACTCGAACGACTCAGCTGATGGTCATTTGAGTCGTCCGATTAATCGCAGCGCTGCTGCGGACTTTCCCCTTGAGGAGCCCTATGAAGAAATTTAATAACGTGGCAATGCTGATTGCTACCGCAGCACTCGCCACCTCCGCCGGTGCACAAACCGTTGACAACTGGCGCAATGCCGGTGGTGAACTGGTCTGGAGAAACGGTACACAAGAATACTGCTGGCGCGATGCCAACTGGACACCGGCCACCGCCGCTGTCGGTTGTGATGGCGCCATCGTGGCTCCGCCGCCCGCACCCGCACCGGTCGCTGCTGCGCCCGCTCCGCGTCCTGCGCCCGCACCTGCGCCAGCGCCAGCGCCAGCCGCTGCACCGCGTCCGGCACCTGCGCCCGCACCTGCACCCGCTCCTGCAGCTGCCACCAAGGTCACCTACGCCGCTGACGCGTTCTTTGACTTCAACAAGTCCGTGCTCAAGCCTGAAGGCAAAGCCAAGCTGGATGACCTGGCTGGCAAAGTCAAAGACATCAACCTGGAAGTGATCATTGGCGTGGGCCACACCGACGCCATCGGCAGCGATGCGTACAACCAGAAGCTGTCTGTGCGTCGCTCGGAAGCCGTCAAGGCTTACCTGGTGTCCAAAGGCATCGAGAAAAACCGCGTGTACACCGAAGGCAAGGGCGAGAAGCAGCCAGTCGCTGACAACAAGACCGCTGAAGGCCGCGCCAAAAACCGCCGCGTTGAAGTCGAAGTGGTCGGCACACGCGCCAACCGTTAATTGGCAACTTTGGAAGAAAGCAGTCTTCGGGCTGCTTCAAAAAACCCCGCCCCGGCGGGGTTTTTTTATGGGATCTCCCGATAATCTATTCATGACCGCAACGAACGTCGACCCGGCCGAACTGGCCAAATTCTCCGACCTGGCGCACCGCTGGTGGGACGCCAACGGCGAGTTCCGCCCCTTGCACCAGATCAATCCGCTGCGTCTGCAATGGATCAGCAGCCAGTGCCCGCTGGCCGGCAAACAGGTGCTCGACGTCGGCTGCGGCGGCGGCATTCTGGCCGACTCGATGGCCCGAAAGGGCGCTCAGGTTCTGGGTATCGACCTGGCGGGCAAACCGCTTCGTGTGGCGCAACTGCATGCGCTGGAGGCCCAAACGCCGAACGTCAGTTACCGCGAGGTCAGCACCGAAGCGCTTGCGGCCGAAGCGCCGGCCAGTTTTGACGTGGTCACCTGCATGGAAATGCTGGAACACGTGCCCGAGCCCGGTGCCATCGTGCGGGCCTGTGCGACATTGGTCAAACCCGGGGGTTGGGTGTTTTTCTCCACCATCAACCGAAACCTGAAGTCCTTCCTGTTTGCCGTGGTCGGCGCTGAGTATGTGCTGAACATATTGCCCAAAGGCACGCACGAATACGCCAAGATGATCCGGCCCAGTGAGCTGGCCCGCTGGTGCCGGGAGGCGGGGCTCGACTTGCAGCAAACGCGCGGGCTCGAACACAACCCGGTCACGGGCCGTTATTGGCTCAGCGGCGACACCAGTGTGAATTACCTGGTGGCCCTGCAAAAACAGCCGGCTGCAAGCCTGTCCATCGATCCGGTTCAACCGGTTCACACGAAGTAGGCCACCATGTTCAACGCCATCGACGCCGTTTTGTTCGACCTGGACGGCACCCTCATTGACAGCGCGCCCGACCTGGGCGCCGCTGCCGACAAAATGCGCACCGACCGCGGCCTGCCGTCGTTGCCGCTGGCGCAATACCGCCCGATGGCGGGCGCAGGTGCACGCGGCATGCTGGACATTGCCTTCAACATCACGCCGGAACATGCCGATTTCCTGACCCTGCGCGAAGAGTTTTTCGTCAACTATGAAAACAGCCTGACCGAACGCACCTTTGCCTTTGACGGCGTCAATGAGCTGATCGCCCAGCTCCTTGAGAAGAACCTGGCCTGGGGCGTTGTGACCAACAAGGCCGCCCGTTTCACCTTGCCGCTCACCGCACAAATGCCGCTGTTTGCCACGGCTGGTGCCATCATCTGCGGCGACACGACACCGCATGCCAAGCCGCACCCCGAGCCGATGTATGAAGCGGCCCGGCGCATGGGGGTGCGACCCGCGCGTTGCGTGTATGTCGGCGATGACCTGCGTGACATCGTGGCAGGTGCTGCCGCCGGCATGTACACCGTGGCTGCGACCTATGGCTATCTGGGCAAAGCCTCGGAAGTTGAGGCATGGGGCGCACATGCGGCGATCGACGCGCCGCTGGACCTGTTGCCCTTGCTCAAAAACAGCTGACAGGTGAAAAATAACACCTATGTTAACAATTGCGACAAAAATGCCAAATTGTTAACATGGGTGTTAATTATTCAGTAATTGGACTGAAATTTTCGCAAATTTGAAGATTTTTGGCCTCCAAGTCACGAATTAATTGCATAGTTTGCTATTAAAAATATAGCATATGATTGCAAAGCAACTCCCGCTCGCTCAGCACCTCGCCACCTGACCATCCCCCGAGTCTGGCAGCGGCATGCTGCAGCGCCTTGACCGGTTCAACCTGCGCGCAGGATGCGTTACAAATTTCTGCAACATAACGGCAATCAGGCTTGCATCCATACCGCTCAGTTGGTATATTAGACCAACCAAGCGGTATGTTATCGATGTTTACTCCTGCTCATGCCTCCAAAACCAAGCTGCTGGACGCCGCCTTGCAGGTGATTCGCGCCAAAGGTTACTCCGCCACGACGGTGGACGACATTTGCAACGCTGCCGCAGTCACCAAAGGCAGCTTTTTTCACCATTTCAAGGGCAAAGAAGAGCTGGCCGTTGAGGCCACACGTCACTGGACGGAAGTAACGGGTGGGGTATTTGCCAATGCGCCGTACCAGAAAATCGCCGATCCAAGAGAGCGGGTGCTGGCATACATCGACTTTCGCCGCGAGATCCTGCGGGGCAATCTGCCTGACTTCACCTGCCTGCTGGGCACCATGGTGCAGGAGACATTTGAGACTTACCCCGCCATCCGAGACGCCTGCTGGATCGGCATCGACAGCCATGCCCAGTTGGTTGCCGGAGACATTGCCCAGGCCCGCGCGCTCTACGCCCCTGGCGCCGACTGGACCGCCGAGAGCCTGGCGCACTACACCCAGGCCGCCCTGCAGGGCGCTTTCATCCTGGCAAAGGCCCAAGGCGCGGCCGAAATCGCCGTGCAATGCGTCTCGCATTTGCACCGTTATGTAGAACTATTGCTTGGCAAGCGTGCACCCGGCAATCCTTTGGCAAACCATCAAAGCGCGACATAAACCCCACCTGAAGGGAAATTCCATGACCAGCAACAACACCGTTCGCCTGCACCGTGTACTGACGGCAAAACCCGAGAAAATCTACCGCGCTTTTCTTGAGCCGGATGCCATGGCGCGTTGGATACCGCCCAACGGCTTCACGGGCAAGGTGCATCAGATGGACGCGAAGGTAGGCGGCACTTTCAAGATGTCGTTCACGAACTTCACCACGGGCACCACGATCTCTTTTGGCGGGGAATACCTGGAGCTGGTGCCGAACGAACGGCTGCGCTACACCGATGTTTTCGACGATCCGAATTTGCCGGGCGTCATGACCGTCACGGTCACGTTGAAAAAAGTGTCGGTGGGCACGGAGCTGACGGTGGTGCAGGAGGGCGTGCCCGACGTCATTCCGCTGGAGGCCTGTTACCTCGGTTGGCAGGAATCGCTGCGCAACCTGGCCAGGCTAACGGAGCCTGAGATCCCGAACTGAATGCGCAACGGGTCACACCATGAAAATCAGCATTGAAACGCTCGTGAAGGCGCCTGTCGACAAAGTCTGGAGTGCTTACACAACGCCCAGCGACATCAAGCAATGGAATGCCGCGTCTGCAGATTGGCACACCACACAATCCACGGTTGACTTGCGGGTCGGTGGTGCGTTTACCTCACGCATGGAGGCCAAAGACGGCAGCTTCGGCTTTGATTTCGCGGGAACCTATACCAGGATCGTGCCGAATGAATTGCTGGAATTCTCCTTTGGAGATCGCGCTGCCTCGGTTGAATTCCTGGCGGGCGCCAACGGGGTCACGGTTCGCGTTAGCTTTGACGCTGAAACAGAATACCCGATCGAACAGCAGCGGGAAGGGTGGCAAGCCATCCTGAATAATTTTGCCCGATACGTTGAGGCGAGCCGATACTTGAGACCTGACAGGTGACGGCGCAGGCGGGCGCGCCGACAGCCAGTTCTCAGACAATGCCAGGAAGTTTGCGATCGCACACCACAAATACCCTTGCAATTTCATCGCTGGGCCTAAAATAAGGGTCTGGGGCTGCACTGGTTTCGACGTGGGTACGGAATCGCTGTGGTGCATGTCGAGCTGAATGCGCTCGTAAAACAGATTCAAAAAAACTAACTGCAAACGACGAACGTTTCGCACTCGCGGCTTAATAACCCGTGAGCCTTACAACGGCAGGCCGATGGGTCGGGCAAGGGTGGCTTGAGCGCAAGCTCGGGTCGTCCAGGCTGTAAGGTCATTTTCATCGGCTGGTTTTGCACCGGGTACCTTGGTGTGAGACGAGACAATAGGGTGCTGGCGTCCTGATCAGCGTGTGGCTGCGCGGTTCAGGTGGCGAGACTCAAATCAGACCACTAAACATGTAGATCTGCTCGAAGATGGCTTGCGGACGGGGGTTCAAATCCCCCCAGCTCCACCATATCCCCCAAGCCCGGCGGCTGTCAGCCGGGCTTTTTCCAGCGCCGCCGCACCCAAATGCGCAAACGCCAGATCAGCTTGACGCTGAAATAACCCGCCGCTGCGCCACCTACCGCAAACAGGCCCATTCCTAAGACCGTGGGCCAGCCGAATTCGGCAAGCCAGCCCAGCGCAACTGTGCCCGAGGGCGGCGGCGCGACCAGCGGTTGGCCCAGCACCAGCGCGCCCAGGTGGTAGGCCAACCAGAGCCAGAACCCGATGGTCAGCGGGTTGGTCAGCATGGTCGCGGCAACGGCCACCGGTATGTTGGCGCGCCACCAGGTGCAATGCATGGCCGCCACCACAATTTGCGCCACCGGAATGACAAACGCCCAGAAAGTGCCCACGGCAACACCGCGCGCGACTGATTCATGGTGAAGTCGCCAGAGTTTTGGCTCAAGCAGCCGCTCGGTGATGGGCTGCAGCCAGGGGTGGGCTGACAGCGCTTCGCGCGTCGGAAGCCGCACGCGGATTCGATCTGCCAAACGCGCGGACGGGGGAGAAGTAGGAGAAGATGGTGAAGAGGGCGAAGAGGGCGTAGGGTGCGCTTGCGGGCGCTGGGGTGGAGGCGTCATTGGCGTTGTTGTGTGTGAATCAGCTCATTCCGTTTTTGGATCATTCGAGCACGCCGACGCTCCCACTTCACAAATGATTTAGAAATGAAAACATTGCCCCGATCTGCGCCACATTCAGTGCGCTGACCGGCACATTTCCCGGGAGGTAGGTCTAACGGCGGTGGGCAGATGATGCCCCGTTCAAGACCATCCGGACAGCAGAGAAATACGATTAAACACTTCTGTTTTTGCGAACTAAAAATCCATTTTTAGCAGAAAAAAACAGTTGTTTGGAATTAGACTTCGCAGTCGGTTCGGGCGGGTCTTTTGCTTGCTCCTTGCCTTGCGGCACGGCAACCTGCGACTCCTGCATATTTCAATTCCTTGAGGTTTTTATGGAAACTATAGCGCCTCTGTGGCTGTGGGCCACTTTTGCGGGCATCGTTGTGGTGTCGCTGTTCATTGACTTTGTTGTGCTCAAAAAGCAGGGTGCGCAGGAGATTGGCGTCAAAGATGCGCTGAACTGGTCGCTGGTCTGGGTCGGGTTGAGCTTTCTCTTCAACGGGCTCTTCTGGTGGGCAGTGAGAGACAGCACCGGTTCGGTCGAAATCGCCAACACCAAGGCGCTTGAATTCCTCACTGGCTACCTGATTGAAAAATCGCTCGCGGTAGACAACGTTTTTGTCTTCCTGATGATCTTCACCTACTTCGCGGTGCCTGCCAATTACCAAAAACGGGTGCTGATGATCGGCATCATTGGCGCGATTGTGCTGCGCACCATCATGATCTTGGTCGGCGGCTGGTTGCTGGCCGAGTTTCACTGGGTGTTGTACGTGTTTGGCGCGTTCCTCATATTGACCGGCTTGAAGATGTGGTGGGCGGCCGGCAAGGAGCCCGACCTGAACAACAACCCGGCGCTGAAATTGCTGCGCAAGCTGATTCCCGTCAGCAAGAAATACGACGGCGAGAAGTTCTGGACAGTGGAAAACGGCAAAAAGATCGCAACCCCGCTATTCATGGTGATATGCCTGATTGCGCTGACCGACGTGATCTTCGCGGTGGATTCAATTCCTGCGATTTTTGCCATCACCAGCGACCCTTTCATCGTGCTGACCAGCAATGTGTTTGCCATCCTCGGGCTTCGGGCCATGTATTTCCTGCTGGCCGCTGTGGCCGACAAGTTCCATTTGCTTAACTACGGCTTGGCGGTGATTCTGGTCTTCATCGGCACCAAAATGTGCTTGATCGATGTGTACAAGATCCCGGTGGTCTTCTCCTTGGGCGTCGTCGCGGGTATCTTGGCCCTGACCATGCTGCTGAGTGTGCGCACGGCCAAGCCCCAGCCCAAGACTTGAGCTAAGGTTTAAGCGCCAAGCTGCACCGCAGGTTGCAGCAGGCGCTGCACCAGCGGGTGCTGGACTTTCTTTTCAGTGCCAATCGCAAAGAAGTGCTCGGTGACGCCGTCGCACAAGCCGAAGCGCTGCACCTGGTAGCGCGCCACCAGGTCGTCGTGCACCCAGGCCGCGGCCGGGAAAACGCCCATGCCGCTGGCACCAAAGGTCTTGAGCAGGGCGCTGTCCTCAAACTCGCCCACTATGCGCGGTCGCACGCCAAGGTGCTCAAACCAATGGTCCAGGCGGGTGCGAACGGCGGTATGCCCGGTTGGCAGCAGCACTGGCACGCTGGCCAGGCTTTGCGGAAAACCTTCGGTGGCGGCGTTTGCCAACGAGGCGCTCCCATACCAGGCAATCGCCGAGCTTCCCAGCGCGTGGCTGTAGAGCTTGATGTTGGGATTGGGCGGCGCGGGCCGGTCTGACAGCACCACATCCAGGCGGTGCAGCGCGAGGTCGCCCAACAGGCCATCAAACTCGCCCTCGTGGCACAACAGCCGCAAATTCGGCTCGGTGATCACGGGCTGCAAAAGGCGCCGCACCACGAGTTTGGGCAGGCCGTCAGAGATGCCGACGGCCAAGCGCACGGTGGGAGAACTGGCGGCATCCCGGACCCGCGCTGGCAGGTTCTCGCCCAGCTGAAAAATCAAGTCGGCTTGTTGCATGGCGGCCAAGCCGGCCTCGGTTAGCGCTAGCCCGCGCCCGACCGGCCGCAGCAAGGCATACCCCAAGGAGCGCTCCAGCTCGCGCACTTGGGCGCTTACGGTTTGCACGGCCATGTCGAGCTTGTCTGCCGCCCGCGAGATGCCGCCTTCTTTGGCGACGACCCAAAAGTAATACAAATGCTTGTAGTTGAAGGCTGTGCTCATAGTCAGTATTTTAGGGAGTAACGTTGAGAAATTATCTGCTTTTTTAGAAGTCTAGCGACGTTTATCGTTGCGACTTGTTTAACCCACCGGAGAAGTTGCGATGCAAGTTGTTTTTGAATCCCGCGATGCGGATGGCACTCAAATGCGGGAACTGTCTGTTGACCGTGTGCGTTTCGCCTTGCGCCGCTTGAGCGCCCTGGTGGCGCGCGCCAAAGTGCAGTTTTCAGATGTCAACGGGCCCCGTGGCGGTGTAGACAAGCGCTGCCAGGTGGAAGTTCAAACCGACAGCGTGGGCACGGTCGTGATCGCCTCGTTGGCGCGTGACTGGCGCACCGCGCTGGACCGCTCGCTGGCCCGCGTCACCCGCGTGCTGCGACGCAGTTTGCAACGCAACCTCAAGCCAGCCCGAAAACGCGCCTCAAAAATCGCCCTACCAAGTTGAACCCCAAAGGAAATCTAACCATGAACAACACCCATTCCGCTTTGCCTGGCACCCATGGCCGCCAATACCCTATCGTCACAACGACACCCGACGCGTTGGACTCGGGACAGGTCAAGCGGGTGCTGCGCAACACCTATGCGCTGCTCGCCCTGACCCTGCTTTTCAGCGCTGGCGTGGCCGTGGCCGCGCTCACTTTGCAGCTGCCCGCGCCTGGTTTGGTGCTGACCCTGGTCGGCTACTTTGGCCTGCTGTTTGCCGTCTACAAGCTGAAAAACAGCGTGTGGGCCTTGCCTGCAGTCTTCGGGTTGACAGGTTTCATGGGTTACACCTTGGGCCCGCTGCTGACGCATGCCTTGGCATTGCCGGGTGGCGCGCAAACTGTCACGCTGGCCCTGGGGGCGACCGGAGCCACCTTTTTGTCACTCTCGGCATACGTTTTGTTGACGCGACGCGACTTCAGCTTTATGGGCGGCTTTCTGTTCGCCGGGATGGTGATTGCGCTGCTCGCCGCCATCGCCGCTGTGTTTCTGCAAATCCCGGCACTGGGTCTCGCGGTATCGGCCATGGTGGCCTTGTTGTCGGCAGGGCTGATCTTGTTTGAAACCAGCCGCATCGTTAATGGCGGCGAGAGCAACTACGTTTTGGCGACGGTCGGACTGTATGTGTCCGTTTTCAACCTGTTTACCAGCTTGCTCAGTTTGTTCGGATGGGGAGGGGCCAATGACTGAATTGACCACGCCGGAAATTGCCGCTGGCGGCATTGCCCTTGCGGCGGTGATTCTCTATTGCGCTTGGCACGAATTTAGAGGTGACAACGCTCGCGACGCCAAATTGCTGGCTGCCGTCGGCGTAACGGCCTTGATTGGCAGCACCTTCGCCTGGGTGAATTGACCGCAGGCCGCGAATGGTAGTTGACGCTCCCCTGTGTAACTTTACGATGAAAGAAATCTATGAAATGTCCTGGCTGCCCTGATGCGACCCTTGTAATGGCTGACCGCCAAGGCGTGGAGATTGACTATTGCCCCGCTTGCCGTGGCATCTGGCTGGATCGAGGCGAGCTCGACAAACTGTTGGATCGGGCGGCTGCGGTGACCGCTGCTGCTCCCGCGCCTTCTGCTTCGTCAAGGCCGATGGCCAATCACCAACGACAACCTGATTTCGAAGACTCAGATTTTCAGCAAAGGCAAGGCTACGGCGTGCGCCGCAAGAAATCGTGGCTGAATGAAATTTTTGACTGAAGCCTAAGCGCGCTCGGAAGGAAAGCCTCTCCGAATCCGCATTACTCCAGCTTGATGTTGGCCTGTTTGATCAGCACACCAAAACGCTCGAATTCCTGCCGGTTCAATTGCGAGAACTGCTCGGGCGAAAGCGTGCTGATTTCACCGCCCAGTCCTTTGAGTTTGGCCTGCACATCGGGCAGCCGCAGGATGCGCGCCAGCTCATTTTGAAGGCGTGACAACACATCGGGCGGCGTGCCAGCCGTCACAAACAGGCCGTACCAGGTGCTCATCTCAAACCCGGATACGCCAGCCTCTGCGAGTGTCGGCACCTGGGGCAGCTCGCTGCTGCGCGTGGCGGTGGTCAGCGCCAGCGGCTTCAACTTGCCGGCCTTGATCTGGCTCATGGCCGAGGAGGTGGTGTCAAACATGATCTGCACATTGCCGGCAATCACGTCCAGGTGCGCCTGGCTGCTGCCTTTGTAGGGAATGTGCACGCTTTGCACACCAGCGGCCAGGTTGAAGCCTTCACCGGCAATGTGCTGCGTGCTGCCCACGCCGGACGAGGCGTATTTGAAATCGTTGGGTTTGGCTTTCATCTGCGCGACCAGCTCACGCACGGTGTTGGCCGTCACGTTGCTGCCGACCACCAACACGTTGGGCACGGTGACGATCAGGCCGACCGGCGTGAGGTCCTTGATCGGATCGAAATTGAGTTTCATCAAATGCGGCGCAATGGCCTGGCCGGTGTTGGTGGCCACCAGCAAGGTGTGGCCGTCGGGCGGGGCCTTGGCGGTGAGGTCGGCGGCGATGGTGTTGGACGCACCGGGTTTGTTCTCAACCACGAAAGTGCCTTTGAGACCGTCGGCCATTTTCTCGGCCAACATGCGCGCGATGATGTCGGTGCCGCCGCCCGCGTTGGCGCCAACCATGAGGCGAACCGGCTTGTTGGGAAAGCTCTGTGAGTACGCTGGCAAGGGCGCCCAGACCGACGCAATTGCCAACGCAGTGACGCTTGCACTCAACAGGCGCGGGTTGATGATTTTCAGGAGGTTCATGGCATTGTTTCCAGTTGACGGTTTGAAGATTGCCCGGCCAGACGCCGGCTTTGCCCCATTCTGCAGGCCAGATCGAAGGCGTTGAACATGGCCGTGGGTGTTGCAATGCCGCGCCCGGCAATGTCATAGGCGGTGCCATGGGCAGGCGTGGTGATGGCCACCGGCAGGCCACCGTGCACGGTGACGCCCTGCTCGAAACCCATGAGTTTCATGGCGATCTGGCCCTGGTCGTGGTACATGGTGACCACACCGTCGTAACCGCCTTCGGCGCGAATCGCACGCACAAACGCGGTGTCGGCAGGAAAAGGGCCATCCGCATGGAAACCTTGTCGCGCGGCCAGTTGCACGCCAGGTTCGATGATGCGGCCTTCTTCGTCGCCAAAGTTGCCGTTGTCCCCGTTGTGCGGGTTCAGGCCACACACGGCGACACGCGGCGCTTCGATGCCACTGGCCCTGAGGGCTTCGGTGATCATTCGGATCGCGTTGGCCACGCCTTGTGCTGTGAGCAGCGCGCTGACGTCTTTCAATGGCACATGTGAAGTGACGCGGGCGGTCCACAGGTTCTTCAGGACATTGAGTTCCCCGCAGACCCCGGTGTAGCCGAGAAACTCGGCAAACCAGCGCAATTCGTCCTCCTGGCGCATGCCGCCCAGACGCAGCGCGCCCTTGTTCAAGGGGGCAAAACAGAAAGCATCAACCTGCCCATTGGCCGCAAGGCGTGCACCTTCGGCAAGGCCCTGCATCAGGAAGCGGCCGTTGTCAGCACTGGCAAGGCCCAATGGAAATGCCGGAGCCGATGCCCCAGCCCAGTCGTGCCAAAGCACCCCGTCTGCCGGCCGGATGGCACCTTGCTGCGCGATCAGGGTGATGCGCGCCTTTTTAAAAGTCAGCGGGTTGTCCAGCAGTTTTTGCACCAGCTCGGGACCAATGCCTGCCGGGTCGCCGGTAAAAACCGCTACGGTTGGGAGTGTCATGGGTTCATTTTCCGTGATTGCAGAGGTGCCCTGGAAGCCACGCGCCAGTATGACAGAGGCTGCTTAGGATGTCACCGCCACCACGACGGCGGATTCATCAACAACGGCCACTGCGCCAATGCCAACCTTGAGCACCACGCCAGGTTGTGTGAAGCCCACCACCTGCAAACCAGAGGGCAGGGTGAGTGCCACTTCGCCGCCTTGCATCGAGCGAGAAGCCCGACTGACCCGTCCGGCCAGCAAGTTGCGGCCATCTACCTTCGCCATTGCAGGAGCCATCGACACGGCAGTTGCCTTGAACAGGGCCAGCAGTGATAGCCCGGGACTGAGGTCCAGCAATTGCGCACTCTCTCGGGTGATGCGTGAGCACAGGCGGGTGCCATCTGCCAAAACAACCTCAACCCGCACCGCGCCGGCGCTCGCCCGGACCGTGTCGACTAGGCAGGGCAACTGGTTGCGCATACTGGTTCGCAGGGCAAGAGCAGCCAGGTGGGGCAGCGGGCTGCCAGTGCCAGGCGTTGTGGCGATTTGATCCAGCACCTCAACCCTGGCGCGGTTCATTTTGCGGGCCGCGTCAAGCAGCCTCAGCCCCGCGGGCGTGAGACGCGCGCCGCCGCCACCCGCACCGCCCACCAGCCGCTCAACCAGCGGTGTTCCGGCCAGATTGCTCAAGGTGTCAATGGCCTGCCAGGCCGCTTTGTAACTGACACCGGCAGCCCGCGCGGCCTGCGAAATCGAACCGGCTGCACCAATGCGCCGCAGGATGTCCAAGCGCTTATCGGCGGATTCATGGCCCAGCGCCTGAGACAGCCGCAATTGGACGGCGTTAACTGGCGCGGGTTGCTTCATGGCCCGATTTTCACCCAAAGGCCGCGCGTGCATGGCGGCAGATGAACCGTTTCTACTCGCGCTGTTGTACCTGGATATACTGCGCTATTCAAAAATTGAATAGCGTATGCAACCGCGATTTTTGCTAGCCTGGATTGCCCTGAGGATGCTGGTGGCCGCCGCGTTGACCGGCAGCTTCGCCGCGGTTGCAGCAGAAGTGAGCGTTGCCGTGGCGGCGAATTTCACCTTGCCCGCGCAGAAAATTGCGCAAGCCTTTGAGAAGGAAACGGGGCACACGGCACGGCTGGCGTTCGCCTCAACCGGCAGGTTTCACACCCAGATTGCCAACGGCGCGCCGTTCGAAGTGCTGCTGGCGGCAGACGCTGAAACACCAAGGCAGCTTGAAATGCAGGGTCTGGCGCTGGCAGGTTCCGGCTTCACCTATGCCGTGGGGCGTTTGGTGTTGTGGAGCCCGAATGCGGCACTGGTTGATGCGAAAGGTGATGTCCTGCGAAGCGGCAATTTCGGGAAGATCGCCATCGCCGACCCCAAATTGGCGCCCTACGGTGCAGCGGCGCTGCAGACCATGAGCCGGTTGGAGGTATGGGGCCGTTTGAAGCCCAAACTTGTGCAGGGTGAAAGCATTGCACAGGCCTACCAGTTTGTTGCCTCGGAAAACGCCCAGCTCGGATTTGTCGCCATGTCCCAGGTGTTTGCCAGTGGCCGCCTGACGCGCGGTTCGGCATGGGTCGTTCCGCAGGATTTCCACAAACCGATCCTGCAAGACGCCGTCTTGCTGACCAAGGGCCGCTCCAACCCCGCTGCAGCGGCGTTCCTCGTGTTTTTGCGGGGTGCCAAGGCACGCGACACCATTCTCGCCTTCGGTTACGACTTGTGCACCAGCCAGGGGTCGTGCCGCTCGGTGCCTCAAAGCGCGAAATGAGCATTTTCCCGGCCCTTCCTGTCTTCGATGCCGATGCGTGGCGTGCCATCGGGTTGACGCTGCAATTGGCCAGCCTCACTACCATTCTGTTGCTCGTGATCGCCACACCCCTGGCCTGGTGGTTGGCGCGCTCGCGTTCGTGGTGGCGCGCACCGGTCAATGCGCTGGTGACCTTGCCGCTGGTGTTGCCCCCGACGGTGCTGGGCTTCTACTTGCTCGTCGCGCTGGGCCCACGCGGGCCTTTGGGGCAGGCCTCGGAGGCGCTGGGGTTGGGATCTCTGTCTTTCACGTTTACCGGCTTGCTGATTGGCTCACTCTTTTATTCTCTGCCCTTTGCGGTGCAGCCGCTGGAACGCGCCTTTGAAGCCATGGGTGCACGCCCCATGGAAGTGGCAGCAACTTTGCGTGCCCGTCCGCTGGATGCATTTGTGTCGGTGGCACTGCCCTTGGCACGACCGGGTTTCGTTACTGCTTCCATACTGACTTTCGCCCACACGATTGGCGAATTTGGCATGGTGCTGATGATCGGCGGCAACATTCCGGGCAAAACCCGAGTGGTTTCGACCCAGATTTACGGCCACGTTGAAGCGATGGAGTATGCGCAAGCGCATTGGCTGGCGGCAGGATTACTCGCGTTTTCCTTTGTGGTGCTGCTCGCGTTGTCGTACCTCAGCCGGCATTCACGCAACGGGTCGTCCACCCGGGTCATGCCATGAGCGCCGCATGCGCCGCCACCACGCGCATCAGGCTGAGCTTGCCACGTGCTGATTTTCCGCTTGATGTGGATCTCAACCTGCCCGGGAGCGGTATCACGGTTCTCTTTGGCGCGTCGGGCTCTGGTAAAACCAGTCTGCTGCGTTGCGTGGCGGGGCTTGAGCGGGCGGCCTCGGGCGCCCTGGTGTCGATGGCCGGCGAGGTGTGGCAGGACGACCGAGTGGGAATTTTCCTTCCAACCTGGCAGCGGCCATTGGGGTATGTGTTTCAGGAGGCCAGTCTTTTTGAGCACCTCAGCGTGCGCGGCAACCTGGATTTTGGGCAACAACGCGTCAAATCCACCGCGGCAAAAGCTTCGCTGGATGCCGCGATAGACCTGCTCGGCATTGCCAGCCTGTTGACCCGCGCCACCCACCAACTCTCTGGCGGTGAACGCCAGCGGGTGGCCATTGCCCGCGCCTTGGCAACCCAGCCGAGGCTGCTGTTGCTGGACGAACCCCTCGCGTCGCTGGACGAAGCGCGCCGCAAGGAGGTGTTGCCCTGGCTCGAGCGGCTGCGCGATGAGTTGAAGATCCCGATGCTGTATGTCACCCATTCGGCCGACGAAGTTGCGCGCCTGGCCGACACCCTGGTGGTGCTCGAGCGCGGGCAGATCAAGGCCTGTGGGCCGGTCGTCGATGTGTTGGCGCACACGGGCTCACCGCTGGTTTTGGGCGAAGACGTCGGCGCCCTGCTAAGTGCCACGCTGGATGCGCGCGACGAACGCTGGCAACTCGCCCGTGTGTCGTTCAGTGGCGGAAGTTTGTGGCTGCGCGACACCGGGCTCGTGCTGGGTCGACCGGTGCGCGTGCGGGTGCTGGCGCGCGATGTAAGTCTCGCCACCGAAAAACCGGTTCACACCAGCATCCAGAACCTGCTGCGCTGCGAAATCGAAACACTTGCATTGGACGCGCACCCCTCGCAGACGCTGGCAAGGCTGCGCTGTGGTGACGCCATTTTGCTGGCCCGCCTGACGTCCCGGGCGGTCGATGCACTGGGACTCGCGCCGGGTCAGATTGTGTGGGCGCAGGTGAAATCCGTGGCGTTGATCGAATAACAAAAAGAAAATGTCACCATGACAGCAACCCTTCAAAGCGGCGCTTATGTGGCATCTGGAGACCGGTTTTACCAGTCGACCCCGCTCACGCGCGGCCCCTGGAATCCGGCGCACCAACACGCCGGCCCGCCCATTGCGTTGGTGTGTGGTGCGATTGAAAAAATCGCGGCGACCCATGGCTTTTCCCACGTCGCGCGCTTGACCGCGAATTTGCTGCGGCCGATTCCACTGGGGCCCTTGGCGATTGAAGTGGCGACTGACTACCTGGGCAAGACCGCCGGCCACTACTCGGCGCGCCTGTTTGATGCTCCTGCGTCCCATGGTGACACAGCCAGTAACGCCAATGGCGACGGCGCGGGGCGTTTGGGCAAGGAGCTTGCCCGTTTCACGGCATTGGTGCAAAAGCCAAATGACGGGGCGCTGGCCGATGGGTTCATCAACGCCATGCCCGGCCACTCCTTGTCACATGCGCCGGCGCCGCCAGAGGCGTCCACACCGGCGCAGTTCCCGTTTGCCGATGGTCAACCGGGTTATGCCGAGCTGGTGGAAATCCGCGAAGCGCGCGGCAAGAATTTCCAGGGCCCTTGTGCTGTTTGGTTTCGCCTGAACCACCCGCTGGTGCAGGGCGAACCCGTCAGCCCGTACCAGCGTGTGGCCGTGGCCGCCGACTCCGGCAATGGCATCAGCGCGGTGCTGGACTATCGGTGCGATGTGTTTGTGAATTTTGACCTGACCATCAACCTGCTGCGACGCCCCGTGGGCGAATGGATTTGCCTGGATGCGCAGACCTTTTTGGGCGAGAACGGCAGCGGGTTGGCCGAATCGAGCCTGTTTGACGCGCGGGGGTTGATCGGACGGGCGACGCAGAGCTTGATGGTGCGGGTGTCAAAGCGCGGGTAAAATTCGTTCAATCTTAATTTGAATATAATTTATGATATAAAAAAGATATATTTAAGTATATAAACTATAGCAAAAAACTGAATGAATTTGTAACTTAATAACCAAACTTATTTAATAAATATTATTAAATAAGTTATTTGAAAGATGCGTCCAGCACTTCCACATACTTGGGTGGCTGACAACCGTTGCGCGTGCAGTTGATGGCGGCCGCCAGCATTGCCTCGCTCAGAGTGCGTGCAACCCGCTGACCGGCTGAATCAGCAAGGTTCGATGCCACCCAATCGCCCAGGCAGTTGCCCCAAAAGGTGTCACCGGCGCCCACTGTGTCAACGACTTTAACCAGAGGCACCTCAGCGTCAGCGTAAGAGCCATCCACTTGCAGCCAGGCGCCGCTGGCGCCAAATGTCAGCGCTACACGGCTGGCACCCTGAGCCGTGAAGTGGTCAGCGATCCTCGTGGCGGTGGCGCGGCTGGGTGCGCTAAAACCCAACAGCTCCAGGTCTTCGTCGCTGGCCTTGAGCCAATCTGCGAGCGCGGCAATTTGTTTTACGGCGGCGACGTAGGCGATCAGGTCGGCAGCGAGTTTCGGGCGCAGGTTCACGTCAACGCTGAGGGTCCAGCCCAGGGCTTTCGCACCTTTCAGGATGGCAGCAACTTTCTCGTGCTCGGGCGGCACCAGCAGCAGCGAGCCGGTGTGAAGGACTTTCATGCCGGCATCGCCTTGCTGCATTTTGAGCAAGCCCAGTACCTGGTCTACCGAGTAGTCGCGGTCGGCAATGCCTTCGCGGTAGAAGCCGTAACTCGGTTGCCCGTGGGCAATTTGAACGACGGCCAGCGAGGTCGGCAGCCGGCTTGGGGGCAACAGGGTTTGCACGCCGTCAGTGGCGAATTGCGCGCGCATCTGGTCGCCGAAACGGTCGGTCGAAAGCGGGTTGATGAAGCCAACTTGTGCGCCACGCAGCGATGCCGCGCGCGCCAGGTTGAAAGGGCTGCCACCCATGAAGGGCTCGAGCGAGCCGTCAGGCTGCGCCACGCAGTCCATCAGTGCTTCGCCGAGCACCCAGATCTTGGCAGCCATGATAAAGCGGGTTATTTTTTCAGCAGGTGCTGGCGACGCAACACGTCAATCCACACGGCAACGATCACCACCGCACCGATGGCCATCATCTGTTTGAACTGCGAAATCTCCATCAGGTTCATGCCGTTGCGGATCATGGTGATGAGCACCGCGCCGAGCAAACTGCCCCAGATGCTGCCGCGCCCGCCAAAGAGTGAGGTGCCGCCCAATATGACGGCGGCGATGGCGTCGAGCTCAAACATCTGCGCCATCTTGCCGCTGGAAGAATCCATGCGCGCCATCAAAACGATAGCGCCCAACGCGCAGCTCAAGCCGCTAACGACATAGACAGCGAGTTTGTACCAGCGGATGTTGATGCCCACCTGGCGCGCACCCATTTCGTTGGAGCCCATGGCGTAGACGTAGCGGCCGAGTTTGGTGCTGGAGAGCACGAAGGCCATCACCACAAAGAAAATGCCGGTGATCCAGATCGGCATTGGCACGCCGAGAAGCGTGCCGTAACCGATGAAGGGCATGGGAGCGGGCAGGCCGGCGTTGTCAAAACCACCGGTGGCGTCAAAGGCCAGACCGCGCCATAACGTCAATCCCCCCAGTGTGACGATAAAGGAGGGGATGCCGACAAAAGCGACGAGGTAACCGTTGAAAACCCCCACGGCCGCGCCGATGGCCAGCGCGGCCATCATGGCGGCATAGGGGTTGATGCCCAGTTTGATCATCAAGTGGCCGGCTATCGCGCCTGCCAGGGCGGTGAGTGCGCCCACCGCCAAATCCACACCACCCGTCAAAATCACAAAAGTCTGGCCACCGGCCAGGAGCGCGATCACCGAGGCCTGCACCAGGATGTTGCTGAGATTGCCCGTGGTGAGGAAATAGGGTGAGGCGATGCTGAGCAAAACGCCCAGCACCAACACCGCAACCAGTGCGCCATACCATTCCTGGCGAGTGAGTGTTTTCATTGAGAAATCTGCGAAATTAATTGGGGTCAGATTCCAATTAATTATGCAAACGGCGCATATTTAATTGGAATCTGACCCCAAATGAATGGGGTCAGTGTGAACACGGTGATGCTTATTTCACCTTCATGAACTGGGCTACGCCGGAGTCTTTTGCGAACTGGTCCACGTTGGAGGGCAACACGAGGAAGGAGCCGGTGTCGATGCGTTTCTCAACCGCTTCTTTCCTGGCCGCTTTGATGGCAGTCTCAACGCCAACTTTGCCGATTTTGGCCAGCATCTGAGCGGAGTTGGCTTGTTGCCAGCCTTCTTTCATCATGTCCAGGCCGCCGGGTGAGCCGTCAAAACCGGCGATCTTCACGTCACCCGCTTTTTTGCCAGCAGCGAGCAAAGCAGCTTTGGCGCCCAACGCACCGCCGTCCCAGGCGCAAGCGATCACTTTGGCACCAGGGTTGGCACGCAAGGCGGCTTCCACGCCGTTTTGGGCCATGGTCTGGTCCCAGGTGGTGGGCACTTCAACCACTTTCACGTTGGGCTTTTTGGCTTTGAGGCCCGCCAGGAAACCTTCTTTGCGCTCGCGGCCGGTAGACTGGGCCTGGTCGCCGGTGACATAAATCACGGTGTCGGTGTCGCCGACCTGGTCAGCCGTCCAGTCGCCCTGGGTTTTGGCAGCGGGCACGTTGTCGGTGGCCACATAGGAGGTGATCTCGGCGCCGGTGATGCCGGTGTCGACTGCAACCACGGGGATGCCGGCGGCCAGGGCCTTGGCCACGGCGGGCGCGATGCCTGCGCTGTCGACGGGCGCGATCGCGATGGCGTTGACTTTTCGGGTGATCATGTCTTCAACGATGGCCAACTGCTTGGAGAGTTCGCCTTTTTCAGCGGCCAGCTCGATCAGTTTGATGCCGGGGCCAGTGCCACCGGCTTTGGCACCGCCGTTGATGAGCGTCCAGCCTTCGTTGGTGTTGCCATTGGTGATGTAGGCAATCGTCAACTCCGGTGCGGCAGCGGCAGGTGCGGCCGCAGCAGGCGCAGCCGCCGGTTTGGCTTCTTCCTTTTTGCCGCAGGCAACCAAAGTGGCAGCCATCACGGCGGCGATGGCCAGTTGGCCAAACATGCGCTTTGAAGTCATCAAAATCTCCTAGGGTTTAAAAAAAGCGGTGGACGGTTCAAGACAGGTGACTCATGCATCTGCTGGTAAAAGATTAGAACGCAGTTGGGCCTTAATTAAACCTAGTAGTTTTACTAATACAAATTTGGTGTAAAACTGGCATCCTTCGTGCTCACGGAAAACCAACCGGCTGCCATTTTCGAATCGCCTTCAGACTCGCCTTCACCATGACCACTTCAATCCAGTCCGTCCTGCGCATCAGCGGGCTGACCAAACATTACGGCGGCGTCAAGGCGCTCACCGGCGCCGAATTCAGTCTTCAGCCGGGTGAACACGCGGCCATCGTGGGTGACAACGGCGCCGGCAAAAGCACCTTTGTGCGCCTGATTACCGGTGTCGAGCGGCCCAATGAAGGCCAGATCCTGCTGGACGGAAAAGCGGTGCATTTCCACTCACCGCTGGACGCGCGTGACCAGGGCATCGAGACCGTTTACCAGACGTTGGCGCTGGCCGAAGACCTCGACGTGCCAGCCAACATTTTCCTGGGTCGCGAGATCACCCGGTTGAACCTGGGGCCTTTGTCGATTCTGAACCACGCCGCCATGCGGGAAAAATCGAAAGTGATGCTTTCTACCACGGGCGTGAAGATCCAGGACATGAGCGAGAGCCTGCGCGGCATGTCGGGCGGGCAGCGCCAATGTGTGGCGATCGCGCGGGCGGCAGGGTTCGCCAAAAAGCTCATCATTCTTGACGAGCCAACCGCGGCACTGGGAGTCGCCGAAACGGCGCGGGTGGAAGACATCATCAAGGGCCTGAAACAGCAGGGTATTCCCCTCATCATCATCAGTCACAACCTTCGCCAGGTGTTTGATCTGGCCGACCGCATCTGGGTGTTCCGCCAGGGCCGCATCGTTTGCAGCTTGTTGCGGCGTGAATCCAACCCCCAGGAGATCGTGGGTCTGATCACGGGTGCCATAGATCCGGAGAAACTGGCGCATGCGAGTCTGCCAGGTCAGGTGATGGCGGAGGCGGCCTGATGCTCAAAGGCATTGACCCGATCCTGACACCCGAACTGCTGATGC
>JANNMM010000085.1:0-4934 GCA_031397915.1 Rhodoferax sp.
CCCTTTTTCTCGCGGGCGAGTGGGGCGAGGATCATCAGGCGGGTGTCCACTGGCAGCGCCAATACCGCGTCCACCATCTGGCTGACCGTCTGCGCTTGCAGTGGCAGATCGTGGTCTGGGCAAAACGGCGTGCCCGCGCGGGCAAAGAGCCGGCGCAGGTAGTCGGGGATTTCGGTGACGCGGCCCACCGTGGAGCGCGGGTTGTGGCTGGTGGCTTTTTGCTCGATGGAGATGGCGGGCGAAAGGCCTTCGATCACGTCGACATCGGGCTTGTCCATCAACTGCAAAAACTGGCGCGCGTAGGTGGAAAGGCTTTCCACGTAACGGCGCTGGCCCTCGGCGTAGAGCGTGTCAAACGCCAGCGACGACTTGCCCGAGCCGCTCAAACCCGTGATCACCACGAGTTGGTTGCGCGGGATGTCGAGGTCGATGTTCTTCAGGTTGTGCGTGCGTGCGCCACGGATGCTGATGGTTTGCTGGCGCAGCGCGTTGGCCAGGTAGGCGCTATCGGTCTCTGAATTCACAGTGCGGGGCTTTTAAAGAATGGCTTTTTTAGGGCAACCCGCGATTATCGTGAATCCTGCCGAAAATAGGTGAAACCGTCTTGTCGGCAAATTCAGCGGAAAATGGCAGGATAATCCAAAACACTGTAAATATAGTCAGGAACCGATCATGGCATCTGTCAACAAAGTCATCCTCGTCGGCAATTTGGGCCGCGACCCCGAGGTGCGCACCTTCCCCAGCGGCGACCGCGTGGCCAACTGCACCATGGCCACCACCGAGAGCTGGAAAGACAAAAACACCGGCGAACGCAAAGAGCTGACCGAGTGGCACCGCCTGACGTTTCGTGGCGGCCTGGCCGGCATCGTTGAGCAGTACCTGCGCAAGGGCTCGCAAATTTATGTGGAAGGCTCGATCCGCACCCGCAAATACACCGATAAAGACGGCGCCGAGAAACAAATCACCGAAATCAACGTCAGTGAAATGACCATGCTGGGCAGCCGCCAAGGGCAGGGTGGGCCGTCTGGCGACGAAGACAGCAGCGGCGGTTATTCACGCCCCGCGCCCGCGTCGCGCCCGGCTGCGCAGGCGCCCAAAGCCGCTGCGCCGGCTAAATCGGCCAGCGGGTTTGACGACATGGACGACGACATTCCGTTTTGACTTTGAGACTGATTTGACATGAGCGCTGCTTCTTTGCCCCCCTTCCACCTCGCCTTCCCGGTGCATGATTTGGCCGCTGCCCGCAATTTTTACGGCAACCTGCTCGGCTGCCCCGAAGGCCGCAGCTCTGACGAGTGGATTGACTTCAACTTCTTTGGCCACCAGATCGTGGCGCATCTGGTGCCGGGTAAAACTGCAAACCGCCCAACCAACGCGGTCGACGGCCACGACGTGCCGGTGCCGCATTTCGGCGCGGTGTTGCCGCTGGCACAGTGGCAGGCAGCGGCCGACAAGCTCAAGGCCGCGGGCACAGCCTTCATCATCGAGCCCTATATCCGTTTCAAGGGTGAAGTGGGGGAGCAAGCAACGATGTTTTTTCTCGACCCGAGCGGCAATGCGATGGAGTTGAAGTCGTTCGCTGACCTCGATTCGCTGTTCGCAAAATAAATGACTTGCGGGACAGTCCGCAGCCACACGAAGTGGGCAAGCCCTGTCCCCAACGGATCAGATGACTTTGCGCAGGCGCCGGGGTGAAACGCTTTCGGCCTTGACACCCTCGAGCAGCAGCTCATCGGGCAGCGACATCCCTCGAATCAATGCGTCCGCCAGGGCGCTGGCACCTGCCGCACTCTGGATGCCATAACCGCCTTGCGCGGCGAGCCAGAAAAAAGCCGGTGCCCGGTCGTCAAAACCAATCACGATTTCGCCATCCGGCACGAAGGAGCGCAGGCCCGCCAAGGTGCTCGTGGGCCGGCGAATTTGCAAGGTGGTCGCTTCTTCAATGGCGTAAATGCCTTTGGCAATGTCGAGCTCTTCAGGTACCACGTCATGCGGGTGCGTCGGGTCCGCGTTGGCGGGCGAGCCCAGAAACTGGCCGGCGTCTGGCTTGAAATACCAGGTTTCAGCCAGATCCGACACCACCGGCCAGGCTGAGGCATCCAGGCCATCCGGGACTTTGAACGTAAAGGCGCTGCGGCGGTGCGGCACAAGGCCAATGGGCTTGGCGTCGAACAACAAGGCGAATTCATCGGCCCAGGCGCCCGCAGCGTTCACCACAGTCGTTGCCTGCATCGCGGTGCCATCGCTGAACTGCATGTGCCAAAGTTGGCCGTCGTGCCGGGCTTGCGTGAGTGTCGCGCTGGTGGTCAGCTCACAGCCGCACGCTTGGCCACGCTGCTGAAATCCGCGCAAAAAACCCTGGTGCAGGGCGTGAACGTCCAGGTCCATCGCATCCGGGTCCAGCAGCGACGCCAGCACTTTTTCAGGCCGCAGGCAGGGCACCAGAGCCAGCGTCTGGGCGGCGTTGAGGGACTGCAGGTTCGGGCAGGTTGGTGCCAATTCGGCGCGGGTGGCATCGAGTTGTGCCTGCTGACCGGGAGACGCCAGGTACAAGGCACCGCGCGGCGAGACGATGGGGGTGGTGGTGAAACCAGGCGGAGGCTGCTGGTAGAAGCGGCGGCTCGCGCGCGTCAGGGCCCGCACCATCGGCGGCCCGTAACTTTCCATGAACATCGCCGCAGATCGGCCCGTCGAGTGGTAACCGGGCTGGCTTTCACGCTCGATCAACACCACGCGGCAATGCTCTGCCAGCCGCCAAGCGAGTGACGCGCCCGCGATGCCGGCACCGAAGATGGCCACGTCAAAGGTTTGCGCCATCACCCAACAGCGTCAAGTGACCGGAGACGCGATGACGCCGCCGCCCATGCACACCTCGCCCGCGTACAACACGGCAGACTGCCCCGGCGTAACGGCCCACTGCGGCTCGGGAAAACTCAGGGAAAAGTGGTCGTTGTGCACCGCCGTGAGCTGCGTCGGTGCATCGACCTGCCGGTAGCGGTTTTTGGAGGTGTAGTGGCCCGGCAGTGGCGCGGAGCCTGAAACCCAGCTTGCGTCTTGCGCAGTCAGGGTGAGGGACAACAACCACGGGTGGTCATGGCCCTGAACCACCCACAAGGTGTTGTGCACCATGTCTTTGCGGGCGACAAACCAGGGCGCATGGTCGCCACCGCCACGTTGCGCGCCCTTGGCCCGCACGCCGCCAATGCCAATACCTTGGCGCTGACCCAGCGTATAAAAACTCAAACCGACATGTTGGCCCAAGACACGGCCTTTTTCATCCTTGATCGGCCCTGGCGCCTTGGCAATGTAGCGGTTGAGGAAATCGCGGAACGGCCGCTCGCCAATAAAACAGATGCCGGTCGAATCTTTCTTTTTCGCGTTGGGCAGGCCGATATCGAGCGCAATCTGGCGCACCTCGGTTTTGTGCAGTTCACCCACCGGGAACAGTGTTTTCGAGAGTTGTGCCTGGTTAAGCCGGTGCAGGAAATAACTTTGGTCTTTGCTGGCGTCCAGGCCCTTGAGCAACTCGTGTTTGCCGCTTTGCGCATTCAAGCGCACCCGCGCGTAATGCCCTGTGGCAATTTTTTCAGCGCCCAGACGAACCGCGTGGTCCAGGAAGGCCTTGAACTTGATCTCGGCGTTGCACAAAATATCGGGGTTGGGCGTGCGCCCGGCCTTGTATTCGCGCAGGAACTCGGCAAACACGCGGTCTTTGTAGTCGGCGGCGAAGTTGACGTGTTCGATCTCGATACCCACCACATCCGCCACGGCGGCAGCGTCGACGAAGTCTTCGTTGGAGGAGCAGTATTCGCTGTTGTCATCCTCCTCCCAGTTCTTCATGAAGATGCCAACCACTTCATGGCCCTGCTTTTTGAGCAGGTAGGCGGTGACCGCAGAGTCCACGCCTCCGCTCAAACCGACCACAATGCGCTGTTTCACCGCCATAGTGAGCCGATTATCCCAGCCAAGGGGTGCCCATATCACTGGCTCAATCCATTCCCACAGAACACTGGATGGCAAGCGGTATGCTTGGGTAAAGGAAATATCAAATGACGAATCTTGACCCGCAGTGGCTTGACCGCATGTACAACAACCGCGCCCTGGTGCCGGACCACGCCAATCACCTGGTGCAATGGGCTGAAGCTTCGGAGGAAGCGCGTGAAGCCCACCCCAGCTTCCGCGACATTCCCTACGGCGACCATGCCACGGAAAAGCTGGACTTGTTTCCGGCTTCCGTGAGCGCCAGCAGCAGCACGAGCCGGCGAGGCGCGCCGGTGGTGGTGTTCATTCACGGCGGCTACTGGCGCTCGCTCGACAAGTCCGACCATTCCTTTATTGCGCCCGCTTTCACCAACCAGGGCGCCTGTGTGGTGGTGCCCAACTATGCGTTGTGCCCGGCCGTCACGCTGCCACACATCGTGATGCAGATGGTGCGGGCGCTGGCCTGGGTTCACCGCCATATTGCGCGTTACGGCGGTGACCCGCACCGGATCACGGTGATTGGCCACTCCGCCGGCGGCCATTTGGCGGCGATGTTGCTGGCCTGCGCCTGGCCCATTTACGGCGAGGACTTGCCGACTGATCTGGTCAAAGGCGCCGTGTCGATTTCGGGCCTGTATGACCTGGAACCGATCCTGCACACGCCGTTTCTGCAAGACTCGTTGCGCCTCACGCCCGAACAGGTGCTAATGGCCAGCCCAGCCTGGATGCCGTGCCCGCGCCAAGGCACCCTGTATGCGTTGGCGGGTGCAGACGAAAGCGCCGAGTTTTTGCGCCACAACCAGATGATTCAGACCGCCTGGGGGAAAGGAGCGGTGCCGGTGTGTGAAACCGTTCCCGGCCGCAACCATTTCAGCGTGCTGGAAGATTTGACGGCACCATGGCAGCGTTTGCACCAGCTGGCCAGCAAGCTGGTGTTCAGCGCCGATGGCCAT
>JANNMM010000162.1:0-4929 GCA_031397915.1 Rhodoferax sp.
TGTACGTGATGACGCCCGAGTTCGGCGCTGCCAGCCAGCTTGAAAAAATTGACATGCTCGACTTTGCCGAGTTCGTCGCCATCAACAAGTTCGACCGCAAAGGGTCACTCGACGCCTTGCGTGACGTGGCCAAACAGGTGCAACGCAACAAAGAGGCCTGGACCACAGCGGCTGACCAGATGCCGGTGTTTGGCACCATGGCCGCGCGTTTCAACGACGACGGCGTGACAGCCCTTTACCAGGCCTTGAAGCCGCGTTTGGCCGCACTGGGTGTTCCGATCAAAACTGCTGCGGGCCTGTTGCCCCAGGTCAACGTGCGTCACAGCACCAACCAGACGCCCGTGGTGCCCGCTGCGCGCACACGTTACCTTGCAGAAATCAGCGACACCGTGCGCGGCTACAAGGCACGGACATTGGCGCAGGCGCGTCTTGCCCGCGAAGTGCAGCAACTGCGCGCCACGGCCGGCATGTTGCAAACCGACAAGCCCGAGCGCCACCGTGCCGTGGAAGCGGTGAACGATATCGCCGAGAACCGTGTTGCGCTGCAGGGCGCGGCAGAGCGCAAGCTTCTCGCGCAATGGCCTGCCATGCAGCAGGCGTATGCGGGCGATGAATACGTGGTGAAAATTCGCGACAAGGAAATCCGCACGGCGCTCACCAGCAAGTCATTGAGCGGCACCACCATCCGCAAAGTGGCCTTGCCGCAATACGAAGACCACGGCGAAATCCTGAAGTGGCTGATGCTCGATAACGTGCCTGGCAGTTACCCGTACACCGCGGGCACTTTCGCCTTCAAACGCGAAAACGAAGACCCGACCCGCATGTTCGCGGGTGAGGGTGATGCCTTCAAGACCAACGCGCGCTTCAAATTGCTTTCCAGCGGCATGGACGCCAAGCGCCTCTCCACCGCGTTTGACTCGGTCACGCTGTATGGCAACGACCCGCACGAGCGGCCAGACATCTACGGCAAAGTGGGCAACAGCGGCGTCTCCATCGCCACGCTGGACGACATGAAGGTGCTTTACGGCGGTTTTGACCTGTGCAGCCCGACCACCAGCGTCAGCATGACGATCAACGGCCCGGCGCCAAGTATTCTGGCCATGTTCATGAACACCGCCATCGACCAGAACCTTGAGAAGTTCAAGACCGACAACAAACGCGACCCCACCGACACCGAAGCCCAGAAAATCAAGGAATGGGTGATGGAAAACGTGCGCGGTACGGTGCAGGCGGACATTCTCAAGGAAGACCAGGGCCAGAACACCTGCATTTTCAGCACCGAATTTTCACTCAAGGTGATGGGCGACATCGCGCAGTTTTTCGTGCACAACCGGGTCCGCAATTTCTACAGCGTGTCGATCAGCGGTTACCACATTGCCGAAGCCGGGGCCAACCCGATTTCGCAACTGGCCTTTACCTTGAGCAATGGTTTCACCTTTGTCGAAGCCTACCTCGCGCGCGGCATGCACATTGACGACTTTGCGCCGAATCTATCCTTCTTCTTCAGCAACGGAATGGACCCGGAATACACCGTGATGGGCCGGGTCGCGCGGCGCATCTGGGCGGTGGCCATGAAAGAGAAATACGGCGCCAATGAACGCAGCCAAAAACTCAAGTACCACATTCAGACGAGTGGGCGCAGCCTGCATGCACAGGAGATCCAGTTCAACGACATCCGCACCACGCTGCAAGCGCTGATCGCCATCTACGACAACTGCAACAGCCTGCACACCAATGCGTTCGACGAAGCCATCACCACGCCCACCGAAGACTCGGTGCGACGCGCGATGGCGATCCAGCTCATCATCAACCGAGAGTGGGGCCTGGCCAAGAATGAAAACCCCTCACAGGGCGCCTTCATCATCGAAGAACTCACCGAGTTGCTTGAAGAAGCGGTGTTGCTGGAGTTTGAGCGCATCGCCGAGCGTGGCGGTGTGTTGGGCGCGATGGAAACCGGTTACCAGCGCGGGCGGATTCAGGACGAGTCCATGCACTACGAGATGTTGAAACACACCGGCGAGTTGCCCATCATCGGCGTCAACACCTTCCGCAACCCGCATGGCGATGCGGTGCAGGACAAGCTGGAGCTGGCACGCTCCACCGACGATGAAAAACAGAGCCAGTTGAAACGCCTGAACGAATTTCACACGCGCAATGGCGCAGCATCACCCGCCATGCTGAAAAAGCTTCAGCAGGCCGTGATCGACAACGCCAATGTGTTTGAAGTGTTGATGGACGCGGTGCGTGTCTGCTCACTGGGGCAGATCACGAACGCGCTGTTTGAGGTGGGCGGGCAGTACCGGCGCAATATGTAAAAGCGAAAAAAGGCCGCTTCGAGCGGCCTTTTTTCTGCGACACCGCAGGCGGAAATCAACCCCCTTTGTGCGGCCGCTTTCCCGGGTTCTTCTTGTTGTTGGTCGAAACACCACGCTCGAGGCTGATCTTCTGGCCTTTGGGGCTGGTGTATGTCACGCCTTTAGGGGCGGCAGGGCGGGGGGTTGCTTTGCGTTCAGCTTCGGTGCGGGGGGCCTGTGCCATTGTGTTTCTCCGTGGAAATGGTAAAACCTTGGATTATCCCGCAGTCTTGACCATAAACTCGGGCAGCAACCGCTACATCCAATCACCATGGCCAGCCTTACACCGTCTGAAATCGCGCACTACCACGAGCAAGGTTACCTCGTCCCGAACTTCCGGCTGCCTGCCGCGCGCATCACCCGCCTGCGCGAAACGCTGGACCAGCTGATCCGCGAAAACCCGGGCGTGCGGCCCGAAAAGCTGGTCAGCGCACATACCGTGGGCAAGAATGGCGGCAAGAACGATGAGGGCGTGAAAGGCAGCCAGGCGTTCCTCGATCTGGCGATGGAGCCGCAGATTCTGGACAGGGTCGAGCAGCTCATCGGGCCCGACCTCATCCTGTGGGGTTGCCACGTGTTCTGCAAACCCGCTGGTGATGGCCAGGAGACGCCTTGGCATCAGGACGGCCACTATTGGCCCATGCGCCCGCTGGCGACCTGCACGGTGTGGGTGGCGCTGGATGAATCCACGGTGGAAAACGGCTGCCTGCGGGTGATTCCAAAATCACACGCTGCGAAGTTCACGCACCCGCATTTGCTGGAAGACCGCACCGATCTGGTTTTGAACCTGCGCACCCGGGACGACGCCTTTGACGAGCGGGATGCCGTCGATTTGCAATTGCAGCCGGGCGACATGTCGATGCACGACGTTTATATGATCCACGGCGCGGCGGTGAACCGTTCAAGCAAGCGCCGCGCCGGTGTTGCGCTGCGTTATATGCCGGGCACCTCGGTGTTTGAACGCGACCTGAACCCGGTGGACGGCAAATCCGGGGTGAACACGGCCTTTGCAACGCGCCCCCTGTGGCTGCTGCGTGGGGTAGACAAAACCGGGCGCAACGATTTCAGGGTCGGGCACTACACCTGAGGGCACACCTGAGCACCCACCTGGGCGCCCGGGCCAGACTCATTGCGCTGCCCGCAGTGGCAAATTCAGCAGCAGATTCTGCGGCTTGAGCTTGATGATTTTGTCGGCATTCATCGCCAACCCGAGGTAAACCGGCTTGCCTGCCACGTCGGCGCGCATTTCCTGAGGGTCCCTGAACGTCAATCGAAACAGGCTCACCAGGCGTTGCATCCGCGCAGTTTCGACCGGGCGGTCTTCGTAGAGGTCGTTGAGCAGCGCAGACGATTCCATATCCAGCCCAACATGCCAGCGCCAGTTGGTGTCTTCAATTTTTTGCTCGGGGCGGATGGTGACCTGAACACCCAGAAAATGCACCACCCAGGCCTCGAGCACGCGGGCCAGCGCCTTCAGGCCCGAGCGGGCGCGTGTCATGGTGAGCACCAGGCCGTGGCTCAAGTCGTTGCTGATTTCATGCGTCAAGTCGAGCAGAAAATTGTGGCGGTCGGCGTTTTGCCAATACTTCTGCGCATTGGCGTCGGTCAAGACTTCAAGACTCACCTCCCGCAGCGGCGCATTGCTTTGTGTGAGCAAGCGGCCAATGTCACCCAGGCCACCGGTTTCATTGAGCAAATCCAGCACGTTCTGGTCGCCACTGAGCACCTGGCCGTCTTGCGTGTGAATGCGCTGCGGGCGGAACAGCATTTCACCGGCGCGGGCGATTTGAGCGTCTTGCACGCTGTCCAGCACATTGCGCACACAGGCCTGCACCACCAGGTCCAGAAACAGCGGCGGCAGGTTGACGATGCCGGCGCGCAGGCTCGCAAGGTACCAGGCCTCCAGCGTGCCGGCGGCCAAAAGCGCATCGCGAAACGCCAGAAAATGGCGGTAATTGCCGGCTACGTCAGCGTCTCGCAACTGGTTCAATTCGCGTTCAGCGATGGGGCGGCCTGGCGTGTCCATCAACGCCGCATGCAGCGCCTTTTCAGCGGGGCAAGACTCATCGACCAGTGCCAGTTCAGGGCGGGCCAGAAACAGGCGCAGATAACCGTCGCTGGGGATCAGCCAGCCACGGTCGTTGCGTTGAAGTTGCGAGAAGCCGCTGGAGGGCCAGAAATCATGGGGGGGTGCTTCAGTCAAATCAGGGCTTCGTCTCTTGTGTGCAGTGCGCGGTGCGGTATGGCCTTATTTACGGCCAACCGCAGTGTAAAGCTCTGCCACCGGCACCACCCGGCCGTGCAGCGGCAGGATGCGCTCCACGCCCAGTTTGAGGCGGTCCATGTTGGCGACCAGCACCTGGTGGTTGCCATTAATGACCGCAGGTGTGGGTGAATTGGGCGGGCCCGGCGTGTAGGCGTCGGCTTCGATCAGCAACTTCTCCTTGGGCATGTAAACCATGTTGAAGCCATGCGCATGCACGCTGCCTTCGATGAAATACACCTCCACGCTGCGCGAACCGTCGGTGAAGACGCGTTTGCCGTCTATGCCACTGACGGTGGCACGCCTGCCGGA
>JANNMM010000189.1:0-5603 GCA_031397915.1 Rhodoferax sp.
ATTTCGCGCACATCGGTTTCTTCAACCCCTACCTTCCGCTGTGGCTGCAGGAGCAGGGCCTGAGCCTGTTGACCATCAGCCTCTTGGCATCAGTGCAATCGGCCACACGGCTGGCCGCGCCTTATGGCTGGGGCTGGCTGAGCGACCATTCGGGCGAGCGCGTCAAACTGCTGCGTTTCGCGGCCACCACCGCGCTGCTGTTGTCATTCGGGCTGTGGTTCAACCCCTGGGCGGCAGCGAGTTCTCACGGCATTTTCTGGACCACGCTGGTGCTGTTTGTGATGTTCCTGCAAACCAGCGCCATGATGCCGATGAACGAAGCCGCCATGGCGCATCTGGTGAGCCGCAGCGGCGTGTTTGACGGCCAGTTGTACGGGCGTCTGCGCCTGTGGGGCTCGGTCGGGTTCATGGTCACGGTGTTTGCGGCCGGCGCCTGGTTTGAAACCTTCGGCATGCGCCACCTGCCGCAGTGGAATACAGCGATGCTGCTGGCCGTGGCTCTGAGTGTGTGGGCCATGCCGGACCACAAGGAGGCGGTGCCGGCGCACCAGGAAAAACTGCCCATCATGCCGATCCTGCGGCAGCCTGCGGTGCAGTGGTTTTTTGCCTCGCTGTTTTTCCACGTGCTCTCGCACATGAGCATTTACGCGTTTTTGTCGCTCTATCTGGACGCTCTGGGCTACAGCAAAACCATGATTGGCGTCTTGTGGGCGGTGGGTGTGGTGGTCGAGATTTACTGGTTCTTCAGCCAGGGGCGCTGGTTGCCCAGGCTCTCGCTCACGGCCTGGCTGCTGCTGTGCGCCTTGGCAATGGTGTTGCGCATGGGGCTCACGGCGGGTCTGGGCGCGTTTCTGCCGGTGCTGGTGGTCGCCCAGGCGCTGCACGCGATCACATTTGCGGCGCACCATTCGGTGTGTATCGCGCTCTTGTCACACCATTTCCCGGGGCGGCTGAGGGGCCGCGGCCAGGCCCTGTTCACGGTGATCGCCTATGGGTTTCCGGGCGTGCTCGGCGGCGTGTTGGGGGGTGCCTTGAGCGCCAGTTTGGGGCTGGTTTCGGTGTTCTGGGCTTGCCTGGGCACAGGCCTGATCGCCTCAGGCTGCGCCTGGAAAGTGTGGCGGCTGCAACACCCCGCGGTTTGAACATCTGGTGCCCAAACCAACCCGATTCAAATTTCCTCCAAATGGAGTACGGGAAAACCATTCACGAGCCGCTAAATCCCGTGTTTGAAACATTTTGTGACGTAGCATGCACCGCCATGCATAACAAACAAAACAGGGTGGAAGATGAGCCAAACCAGTGTCGTTGGGGCGGCAACCCCCCCCGGAGTTCGCAGCCGCAAGCGATTCGTCCTCGGGTTCATCCGCCGGCCCATTCCCCGGTCCATCGACGGGTTCAGCTAACGGGCTGGCGGCCCTTGGCGCCTTGTGCGCCATCGCCCGTTTTCACCAGGTCGCCGCAGACCCAGCCACGCTCGCCCACCAGTTGGGGCTGGCCAGCAGCGACGTTGTTTCTGCCAACGACCTGCTGCGCGCGGCCAAACACCTGGGCCTGAAAGCCAAACTCTCCCAAACCACCCCGGAGCGCCTGCCCCACACGCCACTGCCCGCCTTGGCCTTGATGCACTCACCCGGCGGTTCACCCCAAGCCGTCGTCCTTGCCCAGTGCGACGCCAGCCGGGTGTTGCTTCAGGGTGCCGATGGCTCGGGTGGCCGCCCCACCATCGAACCCATCGAGACATTCGCCCAATCCTGGACCGGCCAACTCATCCTCATCACCAGCCGCGCTTCCCTTGCCGGTGAACTCGCCAAGTTCGACTTCTCCTGGTTCATCCCGGCCTTGGTCAAATACCGCAAGCTGCTGGGCGAGGTGCTGCTGATCAGTTTCATGCTGCAACTCTTTGGCTTGGTCAGCCCGCTGTTCTTCCAGGTGGTGATGGACAAAGTGCTGGTGCACAAGGGCCTGACCACACTGGACGTGTTGGTTATCGGCCTGGTCATCGTGGTGATCTTTGAGAGCGTCTTGAACGCGCTGCGCGCCTATGTCTTCAGCCACACCACCAGCCGCATCGACGTGGAGTTGGGCGCACGCCTCTTTCGCCACCTGGTGCAACTGCCACTGGCCTACTTCCAGGCCCGCCGCGTCGGCGACTCGGTGGCCCGCGTGCGCGAGCTGGAAAACATCCGCAGCTTTTTGACCGGCAGCGCGCTCACTGTGGTGCTGGACGTGTTTTTTTCGGTCGTGTTCGTTGCCGTGATGCTGTTTTACAGCGTGCCGCTGACGCTGATCGTGCTGGTCAGCCTGCCGCTGTATTTCGGCCTGAGCCTGGCCGTGGTGCCGATCTTGCGCCGTCGGCTTGATGTGAAGTTCGCAAGGGGCGCCGAGAATCAGGCCATGCTGGTGGAAACCGTCACCGGCATTCAAACGGTGAAGGCCACCGCGCTGGAGCCGGCCTTTGGCAAACGTTGGGACAAACAACTCGCCGCCTACGTGCAGGCCAGCTTCAAAACGCAAAACCTCGCGACGATGGCGCACGAAGGCATCAACCTCATCGGCAAACTTGTCAACGCCGCCACCCTGTGGTACGGCGCGCATTTGGTGATGAACAACGAGTTGACGGTCGGCCAGTTCGTCGCCTTCAACATGTTCGCGCAGCGCGTGGCGCAGCCCATCATGCGCATGGCACAGTTGTGGACAGACTTCCAGCAAACCGGCATTTCAGTGGCGCGGCTAGGGGACATTCTCAACACCCGCACTGAAGTGGCTCCCAGCAGCGCCGCCGATTTGCCGCCGGTCAAAGGCCGCATCACGCTGGACCAAGTCACCTTCCGTTACCGCCCCGAAGCGCCGCCGGTGCTGCACGCCATCAGCCTGGACGTGATGCCCGGTGAAGTGATCGGCATCGTCGGTCGCTCAGGTTCCGGCAAAAGCACCTTGACCAAACTCGTGCAACGCCTCTACAGCCCCGAAGCCGGCCGTATCTTGGTGGACGGCATCGACATCAGCCTGATCGACGCTGCCCAGTTGCGCCGCCAAGTCGGCGTGGTGCTGCAAGAAAACCTGCTCTTCAACCGCAGCGTGCGGGAGAACATCGCGATCACCGACCCGGCAGCCCCGATTGAAGCCGTGATGCGCGTGGCCCAACTAGCGGGCGCGCATGAATTCATCAGCGAGCTTCCAGAAGCCTATGACACCGTGGTGGGCGAGCAGGGCAGCACCTTGAGCGGCGGCCAGCGCCAGCGCATCGCCATCGCCCGCGCGCTCTTCACCCACCCGCGCATCCTGATTTTCGACGAAGCCACCAGCGCGCTGGACTACGAAAGTGAAGCCATCATCCAGAAAAACATGCACCTCATCGCCCAAGGGCGCACCGTGCTGGTGATTGCCCACCGCTTGAGCGCCGTGCGCCACGCCAACCGCATCGTGGTGATGGACAAAGGCCGCATCGTCGAAGCTGGCGCGCATGAAGCGCTGGTAGCCAAGCCTCAAGGGCTGTACGCGCATTTGTGGCGCATGCAGGATGGCGGGCAGGCCAGCTCGGCAGGTCTTGCAGCCCAAGCCAAAGAGGCTTACACGTGACTGGCCTGCTCAAGCGCTTTGGCGGCCCATTGGTTCACGCTCAGTCCCGCACGCTCGGCGGCGGCGCTCACGTGGGCGTGCACCTGGCTGGGCAAGCGCAGCATCATGCGGCCGGAGAACGGCTTCTCAGGGGTTTGCCCGCGCTCCAGGGCCAAATCAACGTAATGATCCACCGCTTGCTCAAATGCCCGGCGCAACCCGGCCACATCGTCAGCGTGAAACCCGACCACCGCCCGGATGCCAGCGATGCGGCCAATGAAACACCCGTCTTCATCGCTGTATTCCACCCGGGCGCTGTAGCCCATGTAAGTCATTGCATTACTTCTCGCATTAGTCATGGTTTAACTCCTGCCAATTCCAAAAACTCCCGGGCGCAACGCACCTGGTACGGCTTGGCTTCTTTCGCCGGGTGCGGCCGGTGGAAGTCTGCCCTTTCGTTGCCCAGGAAAAAACTCACCATCGAGCCGCCCCGGTTAACCCGCTCGGCCCCAAGTGCCACTAATAGCCCTTCAAGCTCGGCCCAATCCAGGTTTTTGACAACGGGCCGCGCAAACACCTTTTCCAGGGTTTTACGCTGCTTGCTGTTCATCGCCACATGATATCAAAAATGCTGCCATGACGCCACTTACTTCCACTACTCCCAATGCCGTTGCGCCGGTGGCAAGGCCGCTGCACCCCGCATTCGATCTTCTGGCCCGCTACAAGGCCATCCTCTCTGCCGCCTGGGCGCACCGCGCCGAACTCGCCGGCCCCCAGCGCCTCGCCGACGAAGCTGCCTTCTTGCCCGCCGCGCTGAGTCTTCAAGACACCCCCGTGCACCCGGCGCCTCGGCGCTTCGCCATCGCAATCATCGCGCTCTTCCTCATTGCCATTGCCTGGGCCTGTTTCGGCCAGGTGGACATCGTCGCTGTGGCGCCGGGCCGCATCATCGTGGGCGACCGCACCAAACTCATCCAGCCCTTAGAGGCCAGCATCGTGCGCCAAGTGCTCGTCAAAGACGGCGACCGGGTGCAGGCCGGCCAGGTGCTGGTGGAGTTGGACCCAACCATCGCCAGCGCCGACACCAGCAGCGTGCAAGAGCAGGTCAAAACCGCTGCGTCGGAAGCTTTCAGGACCCAAGCGCTCCAAGGTTTGCTATTAAATAAGGAGCACACTAAGGCCATTTCACGTGACTTGATGGCCTATTTTTCTTCAAATTCAGGCAAAGCACCAAATTTTACAGAAATAGTACCCAAATTGGGTATGAAAGCATTGACATTGAATATGAATGCGTTGAACGGGAATGAAGTGAAAGCCATGGACGCCCAATTGCAATCCGAATGGCAAGACATCCGCGCCAAACTCGCCAAACTCGATGCTGAGGCCGCCCGCCGCCAGGCCGAAGTGGCCACCGTGCAGGCGGCGATCAACAAACTGCTCAGCACCCTGCCGATGGCGCAAACGCGCGAGGCCGATTACAAAAACCTGGTCGGTGAGGGCTTCATCTCCAGCCACGCCACACAAGACAAAACCCGTGAACGCGTGGAGCAAGAGCGCGACCTGGCGACCCAGCGCGCCCGCTTAGGCGAAGCGCAATCGGCCCTGGCAGAGACGGCGCAAGCCAAAGCCGCCTACCAGGCGGAGGCCCAGCGCCAGTTGAACGACCGCCACGCGCAGGCAACCACCAAGCTGGAGCAGCTCAAGGCCGAGCAGCGCAAAGCCAGCCAGCGTGAGCGCCAAACCCAGCTCACCGCGCCAGTGGCGGGCATCGTGCAGCAGCTGGCCATCCACTCGGTGGGCGGAGTCGTCACCAGCGCCCAGCCGCTGATGATCGTGGTGCCCGATTCAGCCACGGTGACCGCAGAAGTCACCATCGCCAACCAGGACATCGGCTTTGTCAATGCCGGGCAAATGGCCGAAGTGAAGCTGGAGACCTTTACGTATACGAAATACGGCACCGTCAAAGCCCGGGTAGACATCGTCACCGCCGATGCAGTGACGGATGAGAAGAAGGGTAGCTACTACCCAGCCAGGTTGACCTTGAG
>JANNMM010000206.1:0-2742 GCA_031397915.1 Rhodoferax sp.
ACAGCCCCGTCAATAAAGACGTGAAACTGCCCAAAGAAGTGGCCGAGGTATTGACCTATGGCGCCGACACGGCCAAAGCTCTCAACCTGATTCCACCGACGCAGCAGTTGCTGCACCGCAAGTCGTGGGTGGATGGCTGGAACGCGAAGATCGCGTCCAAGTGAGCGCCGGGCGGTAAATGTTTGACAACCGGCGCATCGGCATGGCGCTGGCACTGCCAGCCGCCGTGTTTGTGCTGCTGGCATTTTTGTTGCCGGTCGGCATCCTGCTCTCGGGCAGTGTCAAGACACCCGACGGTTGGTCGCTCCAACTGTTCACCGAGTTTTTCAACGACCCGTTGTCGCTGGAGGTGATGTGGCGTACCCTGCGTCTGGGTGCCCTGGTCACGCTCACGTCTGCTGCCTTGGGCTATGTCGCCGCGCTGGCCATCGTTCAGGCTGGCCCCACCTGGAAGGGCCGTTTTGTCGGTCTGGTGGTGTTGCCACTGATGATCTCGCCAGTGGCGCGTACCTACGCCTGGATCGTGATCCTGGGGCGCACCGGTGTGGTGAACCAGCTCATCACCGGGCTGGGTTTGTCCGACGAACCGGTGCGTATCCTGTTCACCGAAACAGCCGTTTTCATTGGCCTGGTGCAACTCTTTTTGCCGCTGATGGTGCTCTCGCTGGTCAGTGCGCTGGAGAACCTGCCTGCGGATGTGATCCCGGCCGCGCGGGTACTGGGCGCAGGCTGGTTCAGCGTGTTTTTCAAGGTCATCTTGCCGCTGACCAAGGAAGGCCTGGTCACCGGCGGCACTCTGGTGTTCACCGGTGCCGTCACGGCCTACATCACGCCGGCCGTGCTGGGCGGCTCCAAGGTGCTGATGCTGGAGACGCTGCTGTACCAGAAGGTATCGGTCAACAACGACTTTGTGGCGGCCAGCGTGATCGCCGCAATCTTGATCGCGATGGGCGTGGTTACCCACATGGTGCTCAAGCGGGCGGCGAAGGCCCGATCGAGATGAGTCCTCTGTGAACCCGCTCATGCGTCTTGCCGGTTGGGCCACCCTCGCGGCCATCTTCATTTTCCTGCTCGGGCCTTTCTTGCTGATTGCCGCTGCGGGCCTGTCGGCCGGAGAGACGCTCGCCTTCCCGCCGCAGGGCCTCTCTTTGCGCTGGTTCTACGCCGTGTTTGCCATGGACAATTTCCGCGCCAGTTTCATCCTCTCGATGCAGTTGGCAGTCGGTTCTACCCTGCTCGCGCTGCTGCTGGGCGTGCCCGCCGCCTACGGGCTTTCGCGTTATGTGGTCCCGGGGCGCGAAGTGATTCGCACGATTGTGTTCACGCCGGTGATCGTGCCGGGCATCATCGTCGGCCTGGCCCTGTTGCGCCACGCGGTGATTCCGCTGGACATGTCGGTCAACCTGGCGCTGGTGCTGGCGCACACGGTGCTCGTGGTGCCGTATGCCGTGCGGGTGGTCACGGCCAGCCTGGAAAACCTGAGGCCGGATGTGGAAGAAGCGGCAGTCATGCTCGGCGCCACACGCCTGCGCACGTTTTTCCGCGTGGTGTTGCCGAACATCATGAACGGTATTCTGGCGGCCTTCATCCTCGGTTTTGTCACCTCGTTCAACCAGGTGCCAGTGTCGCTTTTCCTCACCGGCCCCGGCATCACCACATTGCCGATCGACATGTTGGCTTCGATGGAATTTGTATACGACCCGTCCATCGCCGCCCTCTCGGCCCTGATGGCGCTGATGTCGATGGTGATCGTGTTGGTGGCTGAACGCATGTTGGGCTTGTCACGTTATGTCTGATTTTTTGCAGCTTGAAAACCTCACCCTGGCCTACGCCAACCAGGTCGCTGTGGCCGGGCTGAATTTGTCGGTGGCTGAGGGCGAATTGCTGGCTCTGCTGGGCCCGTCCGGTTGCGGAAAGACCACCACCATGCGCGCGATTGCCGGGCTGCTGGCGCCGCAATCGGGCCGCATCCTGCTGGGGGGCGAAGACATCACCTACAAAAGCGCCAACACGCGTGAAGTCGGCCTGGTGTTCCAGTCGTATGCCCTGTTCCCGCATTTGTCGGTGTTTGAAAACATAGCCTTCGGGCTGCGCCTGCGCCGTGTCGCGGGTGACGAGCTGAACCGGCGTGTGATGGAGGCCGTGGAGATGGTGGGCCTCAAAGGCTTTGAGCGCCGCCTGCCGCGTGAACTCTCGGGCGGACAACAACAACGGGTGGCGCTGGCGCGTTCGGTCGTCGTGCGGCCACGCTTGCTGCTGCTCGACGAACCGCTCTCCAACCTCGACGCCCGCCTGCGCCTGGAGATGCGCAGCGAATTGCAGCGCCTGCAACGCGATCTCGGCGTGACGATGCTGTATGTGACCCACGACCAGGTCGAAGCGCTTGCACTGGCGCACCGGGTGGTGGTGATGAAGGCCGGCAAGATCGCCCAGCAAGGCGCGCCGGCGGATATTTACGAGCGCCCCACCTCTGCCTTTGTGGCGCAGTTTGTCGGTTTTGAAAACCTGTTTCGCGTGCAGGGCGGTCGCCTTGTGGGCGACCAGGGTGATGTGCCCTTGCCGGTGGGGACAACTGGCACCCATTTGGCCAGCCACGCACTGGCCTGGCGTCCGCGCCATGTGGTGATCGGGCACGGTCCGTATGTGGGGCAGGTGAAGGGTGTGTCTTATCTGGGCGAAGCCGTCGAATACCTGATCGACTGCGCGGCCGGCACCCTGAAAGCGCAGGTGCCCACCGCCACC
>JANNMM010000219.1:0-12919 GCA_031397915.1 Rhodoferax sp.
TTTTCGCCTAGTTGTTGCAGCGCAACATAATTTCATATTGCAGTTTCTAGAGTCATTGACTGCGTTGCGAGTTGTAGCAACAGGCGCACAATAGCCTTCCCTCATGGAATGGAATCCGGCCCCTTTGACTGTATGGGCGAAGACCGGATGAACTCGTGTCAGCATCGAAATCGTCACTCGCGGCGCTAACGCTGGGCGCCATCGGCGTGGTTTATGGCGACATCGGCACCAGCGTGCTGTATGCCGTCAAGGAAATATTTGGCTCGGGCCATGTGGCCTTCACGCCTGACAATATTTATGGTGTCTTGTCCATCATCTTCTGGACACTGACTGTCATTGTCTCCATCAAATACGTCGCGCTGGTGCTGCGGGCCGACAACAACGGCGAAGGCGGCCTGGTGGCAATGCTGGCACTGGCCTCGCAGGCCGTCAAAGGCAGCCCGCGCCTGCGCCGGGTGCTGCTGATCATCGGCATCTTCGGCACCTGCCTGTTTTACGGCGACGGTGTCATCACCCCGGCGATCTCGGTGCTCGGCGCCATGGAGGGGCTGGAGGTGATCTCGCCCAAGTTCCACGCCTACGTCGTGCCGCTGTCGCTCATTGTGCTGTTCTTCCTTTTCCTGGTACAAAAACGCGGCACAGCGGACATTGGCAAGTTCTTTGGCCCCATCACCTTGTTCTGGTTTGCGGTGCTGGCGCTGCTGGGTATCGCGCACATTGTTGACAACCCGGTGATTCTCTGGGCGCTGAGCCCAACCTATGCGCTGAAGTTCATGTGGGTCAACCCCGGCACGGCCTTCATCATGCTCGGCGCGATTGTGTTGTGTGTGACCGGGGCCGAGGCGCTGTATGCGGACTTGGGCCATTTCGGCAAAAAGCCAATTCGCCTGGCCTGGTTCAGCATCGTCATGCCATCGCTCACGCTGAACTATTTTGGCCAAGGCGCCTTGTTGCTCAAGAACCCGGCCGCCGTGAAGAACCCGTTTTACATGATGGCGCCCGATTGGGCCTTGATTCCACTCATCATCCTGGCCACCATGGCGGCGGTGATCGCCTCGCAGGCGCTCATCACCGGGGCTTTCAGCGTGACCAAACAGGTGATCCAGCTGGGTTATTTGCCGCGCCTGAACATCCTGCACACCAGCGTGCGCGATACCGGGCAAATTTACATTCCCTTCGTCAACTGGGGCCTGTTTGTGGCCATCGTGCTGGCAGTGGTGATGTTCAGATCGTCGGGCAACCTGGCGGCTGCTTATGGCATTGCGGTGACAACCGACATGCTGATCACCACCATCCTGACGTTTTTTGTCATCCGTTACCACTGGAAGTACCCGATCATCCTGTGCATCGCAGCCACCGGTTTCTTCTTTGTGGTCGATCTGGCGTTCTGGGCCTCCAACCTGCTCAAGCTGTTTGACGGCGGCTGGTTCCCGCTGATGATCGGCGGTGTGGTCTTCATGTTGATGATGACCTGGAAAGAGGGCCGCCACCTGCTGTCGCAGAAGCTGCGCACCGACGCCATCGACCTGCCCGGTTTTCTGGAGGCTGTGTTTGTGAGCCCGCCCACGCGTGTGGAGGGCACGGCGGTGTTCCTCACCTCGGAGGCCGGCACCGTGCCCAATGCGCTGCTGCACAACCTCAAACACAACAAGGTGCTGCACGAACACAACCTGTTTGTCACCGTGAAAAACCACGAGGTGCCCTGGATTGGCCTGGACAAACGCGTGCAGATCGAGCCCCTGGGCCACCACTGCTGGCAGGTGATGGTGCACTACGGTTTCATGAACGACCTCAACCTGCCCAAGGCCCTGCAGGCGATCCGCGGGCGGGGCTGCGAGTTTGAAGACATGACGACGAGTTATTTCCTGTCGCGCGACACTGTCATCCCGACCATGGGCCACGGCATGGCGTCCTGGCGCGAGAAACTCTTCGCCCAGATGCACCACAACGCCAGCGCCGCGGCCGACTTCCTGAAGTTGCCCAACAACGCGGTGGTTGAACTGGGCTCCAAGATTGAAATATGAACCTGCTCTTCATTGCCGACCCGCTCGATTCGTTCAAGATTTACAAAGACACCACGTTTTCGATGATGCGCGAGGCCCAGCGGCGCGGCCACGCCGTGTTTGCCTGCGAGCAGCGCGCCATCTCGTGGCAACAGGGCGGCGTGGTGATGGCCGACGTGCAGGCGATCACCCTCACCGGCGACAAGTCCGATGGGACCGCCTGGTACCAGACCACCGCCACCGCGCGCACCGCGCTGAAAGACTTTGGCGCCGTCGTGATGCGCAAAGACCCGCCCTTTGACAGCGAGTATTTCTACGCCACGCACCTGCTCAGCCATGCCGAACGCGAAGGCGCGAAAGTGTTCAACAAACCGCTGGCACTGCGTGACCACCCGGAAAAACTGGCGATTCTCGAGTTTCCCCAATACATCGGCCCAACGCTGGTGACCCGTTCACCGGATGAAATCCGTGCGTTCCACGCGCAGCACCGCGACATCATCCTCAAGCCGCTGGACGGCATGGGCGGCATGGGCATCTTCCGCGTGAAAGACGATGGCCTGAACCTGGGCGCGATCATGGAAACGCTGAACAAGGACGGCCTTGAGACGATCATGGTGCAGAAATTCCTGCCGGCAATTTCACAAGGCGACAAACGGGTGCTTGTGATTGGCGGAAAGCCGGTGCCGTATTGCCTGGCGCGGATACCGCAGGGCGGCGAGGTGCGCGGCAACCTGGCGGCCGGCGGCAAAGGCGTGGCGCAGCCCCTGATCGCGCGTGAACGAGAGATCGCCGAGGCACTCGGGCCCCTCTTGTTTGCCCGCGGCCTGCTGCTGGTGGGGCTGGACATTATTGGCGACTCGCTCACCGAGATCAACGTCACCAGCCCCACGTGTTTTCAGGAGATCCACGACCAGACCGGGTGCGACGTGCCGGCGTTGTTTCTGGATGCGCTGGAGGCTATGCTTTAGGTGCGTGGGGATGCCATTTCATCGCCGTCCAGGAACACCTTGAGTTCCCCCTGGGCAAACGCGGTCCAGGCTTCATTGGTGGTCAGCGGCTCGGTCACCACGATGCAGATGCGGTCTTCGGGGCCATTCAACGCGGCCAGGTCCACACGCAGGTCTTCGTCCTTGAGGTGCACCTCGCCAAACGGGTACTGGCGCACCAGGTAATACAGGTGCGTGCTCGCATGCGCCCACAGCGCCTGGCCGTTGGAGAGCAAAAAGTTGAAGGTGCCGTGGCTGGCGATCTGCGGCACGAGCTCTTGCAGCGTCAACGACAGCTCTTGCACGCTGGGCACGTTGTAATGCGACTTGGCAAGTTCCTGCATCAGCCAGCAAAAGGCCAGTTCGCTGTCGGTGTCGCCCACGGGGCGGAAGCTGCCGTGCAGGCGCGGGTTGAAGTTTTTCAGGTCGCCGTTGTGGGCAAACACCCAATAGCGCCCCCACAGTTCGCGCACAAACGGGTGGCTGTTCTCCAGCCGCACGGCGCCCACGGTGGCCTTGCGCACATGCGCCACCACATTGTGGCTCTTCACCGGGTAACTGCGCAGCATTTGCGCGATGGGGGAAGCGGCGGCGCTTTCCTTGTCGATGAAATACCGGATGCCTTTGCCCGGCAGGCCGCCTTCACTCTCGAAAAACGCCATGCCCCAGCCATCGCCGTGGTGGCCGGTGGCACCGCCGCGCTGTGCAAAGCCGGTGAAACTCAAATGCAGCGCGGCGGGCAGTCGGCTGTTCATTCCGAGGAGTTGGCACATGGCGGGAGTTTCGTTCGGCGGCGGAGCCGGGTCTATTCCGGAAATGAATCAATCATACCCATATTGGGTATGAAGTTTGGTATTTCAGGGGATTGCACCATATTTAAAGAAAAATCGGGCATGAAGTCACGAATATATTCGATTGAATGCTATACAAATAATAGCAATATTCGCCATCAAGTGCGCGGTTCAGACCAGAGTTTGCCGCCGGTCGCCCAGTTTTCGCGTTTCACGTCGGTGATGATGATGTCCACCGATTCAGGCTGGCTGCCCAGCACCTCCACGGTGACGCGGGTGATCTCTTCGACCAGCTTTTTCTTCTGCGCGAGGGTGCGGCCTTCCATCATTTCGATGTGGTACGTGGGCATGGTGTTCCTTGGTTCAGGGTTGGCGGGTTTCAGGGAAGGCGTGATGCAGTAGACGCAGCGGCCAGTGGGCGTTGGGCGCAGGCCGGGCAGATGCAGGCCAGGCCCCGGCTGGCTTTCGGAATCTGTTCGATCAGTCGCGCATCGATACTCAGGGTGCTGCACCAGCAGGGTGGTTGCGCCATGCCCGTTGCTTTTTCGGTCTCCATTGCGCACTGGTTGGCACTGCCGCACAGCGGGCAAACCGTTTGATCCAGGCGCGCACCATCGTTCATGAAGCAACATCCTGCCGGGCCTCGGCCGCGATCCCGTAGGAGTGCAAGCGCGCTGTATGCTCAAAAATCTGTGAGGTCAGCATCAGCTCATCTGCACCCGTGCGCTCGATAAACGCTTGCAAACCCGCGCGCACCGTGGCGGGTGAGCCGATGGAGGAGCAGGGCAATACGGTGTCCAGAATCGCGCGCTCCGGTGGTGTGAGGCTGGCCAGATAACCTTCGACGGGCGGCGGCAACTGGCGCGGCCTGCCGCTTCTGAGCGCCACAAAGGCTTGCTGCATGGAGCTGGCGCGCCAGTGTGCTTCTTCGTCGGTGTCGGCGGCAAACACGTTGAAGCCCAACATCACGTAAGGTTTGGCGAGCGTTTTGGATGGGCGAAAACTGCTTCGGTAAATGGCGATGGCCTGCATCATCTGCTGCGGCGCGAAGTGCGACGCGAAGGCATAGGGCAGGCCCAGCGCGGCGGCGAGTTGCGCGCCGAAGGTGCTGGAGCCCAGAATCCACACCGGCACCTTGGCGCCGCGCCCCGGCACCGCGCGCACGGTTTGTTGTGGCGCGTCGGACATGAAATCCATCAGCTCGACCACGTCTTGCGGAAACTCGTCGGAGTCGCTGGTCAGGTTGCGCCGAAGCGCCCGCGCGGTGAGTTGGTCCGAGCCGGGTGCACGGCCGAGGCCGAGGTCAATGCGGCCCGGGTACAGCGCCTCCAGCGTGCCGAACTGCTCGGCGATCACCAGCGGTGAGTGGTTGGGCAGCATGATGCCGCCCGCGCCGACGCGGATGGTGGCGGTGGCGCCGGCCACATGGCCGATCAACACGGCGGTGGCCGCACTGGCAATACCCGGCATGCCGTGGTGCTCGGCCAGCCAGTAACGCCGGTAGCCAAGTTTTTCGGCGTGTTGCGCCAGGCTGCTGGAGTTGCGGAAGGACTGCGCCGGCGTGCTGCCTTCGAGAATCGGGGAGAGGTCCAGAACGGAAAACGGGATCATGGGCATAGGCAGCTATTGTCCGGTAAAGTGACAGAAGGCAGGCGCCGCCTCTCCAGAAGAACCCGAGTGAACTCCCATGAAAATCCGTGAATTGGCCAGTGGTTTGATATTCCCCGAAGGCCCGGTGGCGATGGACGACGGCTCCGTCATCCTGGTGGAAATCGGCCGGCGCACATTCACTCGGGTGGCTGTCGACGGCAAGAAAACCATCCTCGCCGACATGGGCGGCGGCCCCAATGGCGCGGCCATCGGCCCGGACGGCGCCATGTACGTGTGCAATAACGGCGGCTTCAACTTCACCACCAACGCCCACGGCGCCTATTTGCCCACAGGGCAAGCCGACGACTATTCCGGCGGGCGCATCGAGCGCGTGAACCTCAACACCGGCAAGATCGAGCGCCTGCTGGACACGGTAGAGGGCTACGGCCTGCGCGGCCCCAACGATTTGGTGTTTGATGTGTACGGCGGCCTGTATTTCACCGACCTGGGCAAAGCCCGCCCCACCGAAATGGACCGGGGCGGTGTTTTCTACGCAGCGCCCGGTTTCGCGTCGAGCCACACCATTGCACGCCCGGCGCTCACCGCCAATGGCGTTGCCCTCTCGCCCGACGGCCAAACACTGTATTACGCCGAAACCGAAGCGGCCCGCCTGTGGGCATTTGCCCTCACCGGCCCGGGCCAGATCCGCAAGGAGCCCTGGCCCTCGCCCCATGGTGGACGCCTGGTGACGGCGGCGCCCGGCGCGGTGTACCAGCGGTTTGATTCGATCGCGGTTGACGCGCTGGGCAACATCTGTGTGGCGACGCTGGGGCACGGCGGCATCACGGTCGTCTCGCCAGACGGGCGCCTGTGCACCCACGTGCCGATGCCGGAGCCGCATGTGACCAACATCTGTTTTGGCGGAAGCGACATGCGCACCGCCTTCATCACACTCTCGGGAACCGGCCGATTGATTGCCGTGGATGACTGGCCGATTCCCGGCCTGCGCCTCAACTTCAACGCCTGATCGGCAGAGGATGACCCTGTCGCCCACAGCTGTGCTGGCCAACATCTGGCAGATGGGCGGCCTGCCCGCCGAAGCTTTGGCGTTTGCCACACTCATGGGGGAAGACCCGGTTTTCCCCTCCTCCTTCGCGGTCGGCACGGCGGCGCAAACCGGCATTGCGGCGGCAGCGCTGGCGGCGTGTGAGCTGGGCCATGCGCGCGGCCAGACCCGCCAAAGTGTGTCTGTCGACATGGCGCACGCGGCCGTCGAATGCACCAACTGGTTCAGCCTGGACGGCCGGGTTCCCGAGGTTTGGGACAAGTTTTCGGGCCTCTACACCTGCCGCGACGGTTTTGTGCGCATCCATGCCAATTTCTTGCACCACCGCGAAGGCGCGCTGCGGGTCATGGGCCTGGACCCGGCCACCGCCACCCGGGAACAGACCGACGCCTGCATGGCGAATTGGCAGGCCCTGGACTTTGAAGACGCCGCCGCACGGGCCGGCCTGGTGGTGGCGGCTGTGCGGACCTTCGGCGAATGGGACGCGCACCCTCACGGCCAGGCCATTGCCGCCCAAGCCCTGATGCATTTTGAAAAGATCGGCGAAGCAGCGCCGCTCAAGTTGCCCGACCTGGAAGCTGGCGAGCGCCCGCTCAAGCGTTTGCGGGTGCTCGACCTCACCCGCATCCTGGCCGGCCCCGTGTGCGGGCGCGCGCTGGCCGCGTATGGCGCCGATGTACTGCTGGTGAATTCGCCGAATCTGCCGAACATCGAGGCCATTGCCGACACCAGCCGCGGAAAATTCTCCTGCCACATCGATCTGCGAACGCCTGCGGGTCAAGCCAACTTCAAGGCTCTGGCAGCGCAGGCCCATGTGTTTGTGCAGGGTTACCGCCCCGGCGCATTGGCATCCCTGGGCCTGGGCGCAGCAGAACTCGCCCAAATGCGACCCGGCATCGTTTGTGTGTCGTTGTCGGCTTACGGGGATCAAGGCCCGTGGGCCCAGCGGCGCGGTTTTGACTCTCTCGTGCAAACCGCCACCGGTTTCAACCACGCCGAAATGCAGGCTTCGGGCGGTACAGCGCCCCAGCCCATGCCGATGCAAATCCTTGATTGCGCCACCGGCCACCTGATGGCCTTTGCCGCGGCGGCCGCACTCCTGAAGCAGCAGCAGGAGGGTGGCAGCTGGCACGTGCGCCTGTCGCTGGCACAGACCGGGCACTGGTTGCGCCAGCTGGGGCGCATCAGCGCGGGATTCAGCGTCAACCGGCCCGACCGCAAAGGGTTTCTGGAGACCTCACCTAGCGGCTTTGGTGAACTCACCGCCGTGCGCCACGCCGCGGTGTTGTCCGCAACCCCAGCGCACTATCTGCGGCCATCGAGCCCGCCCGGCACGCACGCGCCTGCCTGGCCCTGAGCGTCGGCGTCAGGCGCCGCGCCAGGCGAGGCAATAGAATTCGCTGCATCGCACCATGAAATCACTGGCAATCTTCTGCTCCTTCTGGCTGCTTGTGTTGGCCGCCCGCGCAGAAATTGCTACCGGCACCCCCACCCTGCCTCCCCCCAGCGCCCCCTCGGGTGTGAACTGGTCGGCTGCGATCGAAAAATCGTCCCGGGAGGGATCGGAGTCAGCGGCCGATGGGGTGGACGCCAAACTGCTCGAACACCACTTGCTGGAGCTGGAACGCCCGTTGACCCGCCCGCCGGCTCGCGCCGCGTCTGCGCCGGCTCCCGGGGCGTCGCGCCCGGCAGGCGCTGTCAATGCGGCGATTGCAGCGGCCACCTTGCCGGAACGCCCCGAGAAAAGCGACGACGAGGATTGGACACGCGCCTTGCGCCACACGGTTTGGGACATCGTCAAACCGTACCAGGACTTTATTCCGGGAGCCGGTTCAAGTGGCCGCCCGCCTTCCGAGGACCCTTTGGACGTGAACCCGCGGATGGTGCAGGGGTCGACGGGCCCCCGGTATGCCCCCAGAAGCGAGCATCAGCGCCAGGTGGAACAGATCCGGTCTGATTATCTGATCAGCCAATTCATCGACGAGGTGAAACCCTGGGCAATTGGCATTGTGGGCGTGGGCATTCTGGCCTTGGCATTCAGCCAATGGCTGGCGTATGTGAAACGCAAACACGGGGTCAAGTCCGGGCGGCACCGCAGCAGCAGAAAACGCCGCCGAAAATTGTCCCGAAGACTGGACACCTGAAGGGTTGAAATTGCACATGATTGAACTGGCGATCGTCATCCCGACGTTCAACGAAATTGGCAACGTTGAAGAATTGATCAGCCGCCTGGGGCGGGTGCTGGCTGGCGTGCAATGGGAAGTGGTGTTTGTCGACGATGACTCACCCGATGGCACCTCCGCGCGCCTGCTGGCGCTCTCGGCGGCCAACCCGCAGGTACGCTGCCTGCGCCGTGTGGGCCGGCGCGGCCTCTCCAGCGCCTGCGTGGAGGGCATGTTGTCGACCGGCGCTGCGCACATCGCCGTCATGGACGCCGATTTGCAGCACGACGAAAACATCCTGCCCCGGATGCTTGAAGCGCTGCGCGACGGGTCCTGCGACCTGGTCGTTGGCACGCGCTACATGGAGGGCGGCGGGGTAAGTGAATGGGACGCCTCACGCAAAAAAATAAGTTCGCTGGCCACAACCCTGAGCCAGCGCATTCTCGGGCTGGATCTCAAGGACCCGATGAGCGGGTTCTTCATGATCCGGCGCCGAGCCTTTGAAGCGGCTGTGTATGGCCTCTCCAACATCGGTTTCAAGATCCTGGTGGACCTGGTGGTCTCGTCGCCCGCCAAATTGCGCGTGAAAGAAGTACCTTACCAGTTCCGCAACCGCCATGCGGGTGACAGCAAACTCGACAACCGCGTCGCCTGGGACTACCTGATGCTGCTGGCCGACAAAACCATCGGCCGCTGGGTGCCCACGCGCCTGGTGTCATTCGCCGCGATCGGCTCCTTTGGCGTGCTGGTGCATCTGGCGGTCTTGCGCATCGCGCTGGCAGTCACCGGCAACGACTTCAGCACCTCGCAAACCACGGCAGTGATGGTCGCCATGGTGGGCAACTTCTTTCTCAACAACGCGCTCACCTACCGTGACCAGCAAGTGCGCGGTTGGGGCGTCCTGGCGGGCCTGCTCAAGTTCATGGCCGCGTGTTCCATTGGCGCGCTGGCAAATGTGGGTGTGGCCACCTACATCCACGGCGCCAATGGCGACGGTGGCAACTGGGTCTTGTCGGCGTTGGCCGGCATCCTGGTGGGAACCGTCTGGAACTACGGTGCAACGGCCTGGCTGGTGTGGATCCGGCCGAAGCGGAAACCCGGTGGCTGAACCTTCCGGTATGCGACCGGGCGCCCTGCTCGGCCAGGTCTGGCAAGACCCATTTTGTCGGGCGCTGCTGCTGGGCGGCGCCGCGCTGCACTTTCTATTGGCGCTGGCCTTTCACCTTTCGCCCGACGAAACCCACTACGCGCTGTACTCGATCAACATCGACTGGAGTTATTTCGACCACCCCCCAATGTCGGGCTGGCTGCAATGGCCGTTTGGGCAACTCGCTCAGGCTCTCGGCGCCGTCGGCAAACTGCCTGACCTTTTGATGCGCATCCTGCCGATGGCCTGTTGGGTGCTGTCGGCGTGGCTCGCGGCGGCTGTGGCCTTGATGCTGTATCCCCAAGTGCCCCGGGTTTCGCGCGCCGCGCTGTTGCTGTGGGTGGTGTCGCCCTTGCCCCATTTGTTGGGGTTGGCACTGGTACCGGACAGCATCCTGATGCCCATCATGGGCCTGAGCATGCTGGTCTGCTGGCGTTTGTGCCACGCCGAAAACCTGCGTAACACGCGCTTGTGGTTGCTGTTGGGCGTGTTGCTGGGCATGGCCGGTCTGACCAAGTACACTGCCATCTTTATTGGCGTGGGTTGTGTTGTGGCCTTGTTCATGGCGCACGGTCAGCGTGTGTTGGCATGGCGGGGCGCCTGGCTGGCGGTGGCGGTGGCGTTGCTCCTGATCAGCCCGGTGATTGCCTGGAACGCCACCCACCACTGGATCTCGCTGGCCTACCAAAGCAGCCACGCGGCGGGCACCCAGACTTGGGAGTTGTACCGGGTCGGCGCGTTTGTTACCGTGCAACTGCTCGGTTATGGCCTGTTGCTGGTTGTGGGAACACTTGCAGCACGTCGCGCGGCGAGTGTGCCGATAACGACAACGATAACCACAACGGGACCTGCGGCGACAACGTTGAACCCGGAGCCGCGCCTTTCGCCTTGGCTGTTTTGCCTGTGTTTTGGCTTGCCACCGCTGGTGTTGATGGTTTACCTCTCGGGCCGTGGCTCAACCCTGCCGCATTGGTCGGTCACCGCGTGGCTGGCGCTGTTGCCAGCCGCAGCCGCGGGTTGCGTGCGGCTTTGGCAGGGTGTGCGGCAAGGCGACAGGCGCTGGCTTGCCGGGCTGGGTGTTTTTCAGGCGCTGTGTTGTGTGGGTTTGTTTGGCCTGATGTTGTCCAGCGGGATCCAGCGTGAACAAGGCGACGAAGCCAGGAGTTTGCCCGGTCAGCCCATCGCGACAGCAAGTTTCAACCCCTTCGCCGATCTGTACGGGTGGGATGCAGCGGCCGTTCGCGCCAGGGAGTTGGCCCTGAAGAACGGCAGCCCCACACTTGCGGTGATGAACTGGACGCTGGCCAGCCGCTTCGCCTGGTACACCCACGAGCCGGTGAAAGTGGTGCAGCGGCACCTTGACCAGTTTGGCCTGTGGTGGGGTGTGTTGCAGCCCGGCGAAAACGTGCTGCTGGTGGACTGGTCACAAATGAGTTTTGCCCCACCCGTTGGGCCGGCGGAATTCGAACGTTGCGACTTGCTGGAGCAGCAACCCGTGTTTCGCTGGGGTCGCCAAATCGCCCATTTCAATTTCCAGATGTGCAAAAACTGGCTAGGCCCCAAGGAGACCGCACTTGACCGGCGCAACTGACAACCAGGGCGGTCCCCCAGGCCGTGCGGGCGAACCGGTTCTGGCGGACACCCGGCCGTCAAGCGCGCTCGGTCGGATGTGGGTGGGGCCGGTGTTGGTGGCGCTTGTGGTGTTGGCAGCCTCGATGTGGTTGCAGACCCAGCCTCCGCAGCGCGAACTGTTTTTGGCAGCCAACCAATGGTTGAGTCAGTTCCCCGTGGCGGTCTGGTCGTTTGTGACCCTGCTGGGTGAGGCCGATGTGCTGTTTTGTCTGTTGTCGCCACTGCTCCTGTGGCGTCCGCAAATGATGTTTGCCGTATTAGCGGCGGTCCCATTGGGTGGGTTGTTGTCGGTCACCTTGAAGGCGCTGTTTCATGCGTCGCGCCCCGCCAGTGTGATTGACCCTGCCCAGTTCAAAGTGGTTGGCATCGCTTTGGGCAATGCCAGTTTTCCCTCGGGCCACACCATCACGGCGTTCGCCGCTGCACTGGCGCTGATTCTGGTTCAAGCTGCTTCCAAATCCGTGGCGGCACACCGCAAGGCCGGCACCAGCACCCTGCTTTTGGCCGTGGCGGTTTTAATGCTGGCGGCACTGATCGGCCTTTCCCGTGTGGCCGTCGGCGCGCACTGGCCAGTGGACTTGTGGGCGGGCGCCGCGTGTGGCGTGCTGGCCGGCAGCAGTGGCGCCTGGCTCAGCGACCGCTTCCCGGCCATCTGGAAGGCGCCCTTGAGCCAGTTTGTGATGGGGCAACTGCTGTTGGTGACCGGTCTATGGTTGTTGTTCAAAGCGCCGGCTTACCCCGCTGGTGTGCTGGCAGTCTGGCTCGCGGTGGCCTCGGTGCTGGTTACCGTCGCGGGAAGCTTCCTGAAAATTCGAAAAGACCTGCGCCGGTCTGCCGCGTCAAAAGCCCATCCCGGCCCCTGAGGCCTGGCTCAACCCGCGTCCCGCAACAGCTCGACCAGCGCCCGCAAACCCGTGGTGTATGAGCGCCATCCGAGCCCCTGAATGGTGGCCCGCGCCGCTGGCGCAATGATCGATTTGTGTCGCCATTCTTCGCGCGCTGCGATGTTCGAGAGGTGGATCTCCAGCACCGGAAATGGCATGGCCTTGATCGCGTCGTGCAGCGAAACGCCGTGTTGGGTCAGCCCTGCCGGGTTCAACAAGGCGCCTTGTACCGAATCGATCCGTTCATGCAGCTTGTCGACCAGCGCGCCTTCGTGGTTGGACTGGAAAATCTCGATCTCCACGCCAAGTGACGACGCCAGCTCCACCAGCCGCTCGTTGATCTGCGCAAGGGTGGTCGAGCCGTAAATGTGCGGCTCGCGCCGACCAAAGAGGTTGAGGTTGGGGCCGTGGAGGATGAGGATTTTCATGGAATTCGCGAATGAAATTGGACGACTGCACGTGTCATCATAGAGCCTGTGCAGGCAGATTCAGTAAATGGCCAAAGGGCAGAGAGGGGGAAGTCGCAATGGGCATGCTAAGAGTGGGTGTCCGAACATTGTCAGCCAGTTTGGCAGACGCTGCGGTCGCCATGGAAACTGGCCGCGCGCAGGGGCCGAGGTACAGCTTTTCGTCTGCGCAGGCGCTGATGCGCACGCTG
>JANNMM010000351.1:0-1649 GCA_031397915.1 Rhodoferax sp.
CGTGTTGCAGGCTTGAAGGGCAGGTCGAGGCGGCTGACCTTGATGTGGCGGGCAATAGCCGCAGCGATATCGTCGGGCACCGTGGCGATCAGGTCGCTGTCGGGGAGGGTGGCCAGCAGCTCATGAAGTGCGACAACTCCAGCGCCACCTAGCCGCGGCACTCGCGTCTTCCACTTCTTCAATGCGTGCTAAATGCGTGGTAGTTATCAAGGGTAAGCCCTTGGTATCACCTGCTTCAATGCAGTGCATCTGCACAAACTGTTTCCCAAGCCCGGCCTGCCTTTATACCCTTTGAGGGTCTTGAAATCCAACGTTGGCAGGATCACACCATGAACCCAATCACCCGCCGTGAAGCCCTTCAACTGGGCGTTGCTGCACCTTCTGTTTGTATGCTGGGTTCCACCAAAGCGCAGGCGCAAAGCTTGCCAGAATCAGCCCGGATCCTGGTTGGGTTTCCGCCGGGCGGAGGGCTTGATCTGATCTCGCGTCGCCTGGCCGAACAACTGACGGGCAAACTGGCCAAAGCCGTGATCGTTGACAACCGGCCCGGTGCTGCCGGGCGCATTGCGGTGGACATTGCGCGCCAGAGTCCGCCAGACGGGCTGACTTTGCTGATGAACCCTGCCGGCGTGTTGACCATCAACCCGCACACCTTCAAAAAGTCCAACTACGATCCGTTCAAAGACTTTACGCCGCTCAGCCTGGTCGCCTTGCTTGACTTTGGCTTCGCCGTGGGTGCTGGTGTACCGGCCGAGGTTAAAACACTGGCGGACTTTGCCAAATGGGCCAAAGCCAATGAAGGCCGCGTCACCTACGGGTCGCCAGCGGCCGGTGCGCCACCTCATTTTGTCGGCGATTTCCTGAGCCGAAAACTCGGGCTGAACATGACCCATGTTCCTTATCGTGGCGGTGCGCCCGCCCTGAATGACCTGATGGGCGGCCAGATCAGCGCCCTGGTGCTCACCCTGGGCGACCTGGTTCAGCCCGCCAAGGCAGGCAAACTGCGCCTGCTGGCCTCGACTGGCCCGGCGCGTTCGGTGTTTGCACCCGACACCTTGACGTTTGCCGAACAAAACGTCTTGGGCCTGGAATTGCGCGACTGGTTTGGTGTCTACATTGCGGGCAATGCAAGTGCCGATGTCACAGCCAAGGTGCTGCCATTGATCCGCGCGGCGCTGTCAAGTACAGCTTTTGTGCAGGGCGTGGCCACCCTGGGCATTGAAGCCACATCCTCCACACCCCAGGAGATGGATCAACTGGCAAGAGCTGACTATGAGCGCTGGGGCGCCATTGTCAAAGCCTCGGGCTTCACCGCCGACGTGTGACGCCGACGTTTGACGCTGTCGTTTTTGCCTTGTTTATTTGAGGTGGCAGGCGGCAGGCCTGCCACGCAGGCACTCAGGATGCCTCGCATCCAGATATGGGCCGGGTCGTTCGCCAAATAAACGGGCCAGGCCAGCACCTCTACCAGGGGTGGCATTTCGAAAGGGGTGTCGATCAGGCGAAGCGGCAAGTGCTGTGCAAAATGCTCGGCCTGACGCCGATGCAGCGTGGCGACCCGGTTGGTGCCCAACAGCATTTGCGGCAGGATGCTGAAGTTGTCTACCACCAGTTCAATCCTGCGCTGCTGGCCGGCCCGAGGCAAAAAC
>JANNMM010000225.1:0-1869 GCA_031397915.1 Rhodoferax sp.
AACTATAGGACTTACGCAAGTCAAGGATTTATTACTCTTTGTAGGTTATTTGTTGCCCCGCAAGGGCAACAAATAACATACCTCTTTAGTTTTGTGAGCGGATAGGGATGTTGGTCGCACACCGACACTCAAACGAAACGCTAGTAGTGCTCCAATGCGCCGCTAATGCGGGGTATGCTACCATGCCGGCTATGCATTTTGAAGCCACAACCGATCGCAACGCCGCTCCCGCAGTGCCTGCCCGCCCGGTCGTTCGGCACCCTGCCGACCTGACGGCCATGCACGGGGAACTGGGCACGGTTCGCGCGGAACGCGATCAGTTGCGCGGCGTGCTTGCGGATGTGCTGGCCGAACTGGCGCAACTCCGTGCCCAACTGGCCCAGACACAAGCGCAGCTTGCCGCAGTGGAAGCGGAACGCCAGGCGACCCACCAGGAATTGGTCGATCTGATGCGTAAACCCTTCACCACACGCGCGCGTTCTGACGACACCAACGTGGCCAAACCGCGCGGTCGACCAGCCGGTCACCCCGGCAGCGGTCGGTTGCGCCCGACCCGGATTGACCAGACCCAAGCGATTCCCGCCGGTGACACGTGCCCCGATTGCGGCACCGCCTTCACCGGCAGCGGCACCACCCGCACGCGGATCGTCGAAGATATCGAACTGGTGCGACCGACGGTCATTACCAAGTACGTGATTGAGCGGCGCTGGTGCCCCAACTGCCGCACCTATCATGAGGATACCGTCACCGCCGCCTTGCCACGCCATCGCCTGGGCTTGCATGTGCTGCTGTTCGTGGTCTACCAGAAGGTGGCCCTCGGCCTCAGTTATGGCAAAATCCAGCATGAACTCCGCACCTACTTTGGCCTGACCGTCAGCGCCGGTGAACTGCCCGGCATGGTGGCCGAGATCGCCGCCCTGTTCGGCCCGGCCTATGCCCGCCTGCTCGACCTGATGCGCCAGCAAGCCGCCATTCACGTCGATGAGACCAGTTGGCGCATCGACGGCGTGCCGCACTGGTTGTGGGTGTTCGTGAACGATGTGGTCGCCCTCTACGTGGTCAGCCGGAGTCGCGGCAGCAAGGTGCCGCACGCGCTGCTCGGCCCCGACTTTGAAGGGGTGGTGATCAGCGACTTCTTCAGCGCCTATTCGCCCTTGGATGTCGAAAAAGCCAAATGCTGGAGTCATCTCCTGCGGGACTCCCATGATTACGCCAAGGGCCAGGATGCCGAGAGCGAGCGCATGCGCTTCCATCGCACGCTGCATGCGCTGTTTCTGGAGATGGGCGTGGCGCTCGAACAAGTGCAGGCCGACCCTACCGGACGGGAACGCGTCTACGACGAGATGCGCGCGAAGCTCTGGCGCTTTGCCACCGAACACTGGCGCACCTGGCAATCGCAACAACTGGCCGAACGGATCAAGAAATATCTGGATGATCTGCTCGTCTGGCTGATTGACCCAGCCGTTGACCCGACCAATAACGCGGCCGAACGCGCGCTGCGCGGTGCGGTCGTGACCCGCAAGACCTCCTTCGGCAGTCGCTCGAAGCGCGGGGCACATGCCTTCGCACGCATGCTTTCGATTATCATGACCTGGGAGCGCCAGGGCAAAGATTTTTTGTCCACTGCCCATGAGACCCTCGTTGACGCGTGCTCACAAAACTAAAGAGTTACTGGAATGGCACATAACCAGCCGATACCAGGATACGCAAGTCGAAACGCGCTGGGCCAGCTTCAGAGGTGTGAGGATCGTCATCAGGTTGATCATCAATAGCCACGTCATGTGATCGTATTTAATCTTTTATCTTTCTGATATATTCGCGAGCCTCAATGATGCTGTTTATAATGCCAACCTGCGCATATGTGTCTCC
>JANNMM010000233.1:0-9044 GCA_031397915.1 Rhodoferax sp.
GCTCTCCGTATGCGCCTTTGTGCAGTTCGCTTGGGGTAAAGGGCAACTGGACTACATCATCGAAGACATGTGGGTGGGGCTGGACAAAGAGCTCATCCTGTCCATTCCGCTCTTCATCCTGTGCGGCAATGTGATGACGCAGGGCTCCACCGCCAAACGCCTGATCGACATCATGGCGGCGGTGGCACGCCCGCTGCCGGGCGGTTTGGCAGTGGCGGCGATCATGAGCTGCGGCATATTCGCGGCGATATCGGGTTCAAGCATCGTCACCATGCTGGCGATTGGCACGGTGATGTACCCGGCCATGAAAGCCGGCGGGTATGACAACAAGTTCGCGCTGGGCACCATCATGTCGGGCGGCACCTTGGGCATCATCATTCCGCCGTCCATCCCCATGATCATCTACGGGCTGGTGACCGAAGCCTCGGTCACAGACCTGTTCCTCGCAGGCGTCGGCCCCGGCATCCTGATCCTGATCGTGTTTTCGATTTACGCCATCTGGTTCAACCGCAACATGCCACGCCAGAAGTTCAGCATGTCTGAATTCACGCTGGCCTGCAAAAACGGCGTCTGGGCGGCGATGATGCCGGTGATTTTGCTGGGCGGCATCTACAGCGGTTATTTCACCGCCACAGAGGCCGCGGCAGTGGCACTGGTTTACGCCATCTGTGTCGAAACCTTTGTGCACCACGAGATGAAGCTCAAAGACTTCTACAACGTGGTGCTGGAAGCCTCCAAACTGGGTGGCTCGCTGTTCCCGGTTCTGGCCGTCGCGCTCTCACTGAACATTATTTTGATCGAACACCGCGTGCCGGGCGCCCTGGTGCAATTCATGCAGGGTTACATCACCAGCCCGATCATGTTCATGCTGTTGGTGAATATTCTGCTCCTGGGCGTGGGGTGCCTGATGACCACCGGCGAGGCGATTTTGATTCTGGCGCCCCTGCTGGCGCCCATGGCCGAGGCTTATGGCTTTGACAAAGTCACGTTCGGCATCATCATGATTCTGAACCTGGAGATTGGGTATCTCACGCCACCGGTGGGCCTGAACTTGATTGTGGCCATGTCGGCCTTCAAGCAGCCGTTTGGCCTGCTCATCAAGGCTGCGGTGCCGTTCATACTGATGATGATGGTGTGCCTGGCGCTGGTGGTCTGGCAACCCTGGATCGCGATGTACCTCGTCAACGGAAAATTCTAATTCGGCCGGCAGGTATCGCCTCAGTGCGACCTGCCGAGCATCTCAACCACATATTCGCCAATGGCCAACGCGCTGGTGAGGCCCGGCGACTCGATGCCAAACAGGTTGACGAGTCCAGCCACACCATGGTCGGACGGCCCTTGAACCATGAAATCCCGCGCGGGCTCGTGCGGCGCGTTGATTTTGGGGCGGATTCCGCAGTAGCCGGGGATCAGCGCGCCGTCTTTCAAGTCAGGCCAATACTTGCGCACTTCGGCGTAAAACGCGCTGCCCCGTGACGCGTCAACACTCAGATCTGCGGGCCCCTCCACCCACTGGACGTCTGGCCCGAACTTCGCTTGGCTGCCCATGTCCAGCGTCAAATGAACGCCAAGCCCGGCTGAATGCGGCACCGGATAAATCAGGCGCGAAAATGGTGACCGCCCCGACAAGGTGAAGTAATTGCCTTTGCAAAAATAGGCCAGCGGCAGGTGCACAGGATCGAGCCCGGCAAACTTCTTGGCCAGCGCCACGCCCTCCAGACCCGCAGCATTGACCACGGCCTTTGCACGCAGCGTGGTGCCTTCATCAGTTGTCAATTCGATGCCCGATTCAAGGCAACGCGCGTGGCTTACGGCGGTATGGAACACCAGGATTCCGCCCGCATTCTCAATATCACCTTGCAAAGCCAACATGAAGGCATGGCTGTCGATGATGCCGGTGCCCGGTGAGTGGATCGCGGCTACGCAGGCCAGCGCAGGCTCCAGCTGGCGGGCCTGCTCGCCCGGGAGCAGTGCCAAATCGGTGACCCCATTTGCCCGCGCCCGCTCGACGATGCCTTGCAGCTGGGGCACCTGATCCTGGCTGGTGGCCACCAGCAGTTTGCCGCAGCGCTGGTGGGCTATGCCGCGCTCTTCGCAATAGGCGTACAGCATGTTTTTGCCCTGCACACACAGGCGTGCCTTGAGTGAACCGGGTGTGTAATAAATACCGGCGTGGATGACTTCGCTGTTGCGCGAGCTGGTGCCGGTGCCGATGCCCTCAGCCGCCTCCAGCACCAACACCTCGCGACCGGCCAGCGCAAGTGCGCGTGCCACCGCCAGACCCACAACGCCTGCGCCGATCACGACACATTCAACAGCTTCCGGGTTCTCAACCGGGTGCACTGGCTCAGCCAATCCTCAATCCAAAGTCTGTGGGCAGATTCGCCCTACTCCGCCTTTACATCTGCGTCCTTGACCAATTTCACCCAGAACCTGGCGTCCTCGGTCAGGAAATTCGCAAATCCCTCGGGGGATGGCGACAGTGAAACTTCCGTGCCTTCGCGCGCCAAAGCAGCCTTCACATTGGGCTGTTGCAACGCCTGTTGGGTGGCGTCAAACAGGCGCTTCACTATCGCAGGGGGTGTCCCAGCGGGAACAAAAAAACCGTACCAGAATTCAATGGCGTAAGCCGGCAGTCCAGCCTCGGCCATGCCTGGCAAATCCGGCACCAGCGCGCTTCTGTCTTTGCTGCTGACCGCCAGCCCCTTGAGGCGCCCGGCCTGCACCATCGGCAGCACCGATGGCGGCGTGCCAAACGTGAGTTGCGTGTCCCCCGCAACCACCGACTGGATCGCAGGCGCTCCGCCCTTGAACGGGATGTGCTGCATCTGCACACCGGCAATCTGGCTGAACAAGGCTGCACCCAGGTGGGGTGCCGACCCGTTGCCGGAGGTGGCGTAGTTCAAACTTCCCGGTGCCGCTTTCGCCTTGGCAATGAGTTCACGAACCGACGTGATGCCGGTTGCCGGGTTGGCCGCAATCACCAGCGGGGAGCTGGTGACCTTGCTGATCGGCATCAGGTCTTTGGCTGAATAGCCCAGTTTGGGGTTGAGCGCCGGATTGACGGAGATTGCCGCCGGGCTGGCGATCAACACCGTGTAGCCGTCTGGCGGCGCCTTGGCCACGGCGTCAGCTGCAATGCTGGAGCCGGCGCCAGCCTTGTTCTCGACCACTATGGTTTGACCCAAAGCCCTGCCCAGCGAATCCCCAACCGTGCGGGCGACGTAATCTGCTGCGCCGCCTGGCGCGAATCCGACCACCAGCTTGATCGGTTTGTTTGGGTAGGGACCCGCTTGCGCCTGCGCCACGAGTGGCAAAACACATGGCACAACACCCACGAGAGTGGCGCCCCAGAATTTCCATGTTGTCATTTTGAAGTTTTGCATCGGGACCACTCCATTCATGTAGTTATGCGGGGCCATTCAGGACCACCTTGCCGACCTGTTGGTTGGTGTCCATAAACGCTTTGGCCTGGTTCAACGCCTCAAAAGCAAAGGTTTTGTCGACCAAGGGTTTGATGCGGCCTTGTGATATCAGTGGCAACACCTGCGCCTTGAAGGCAGGCAGGCTTTGCGCTTTCTGGTCAGCACTGCGCAGCTTGTTGGAGACACCAAATAAGGTCAGGCGTTTGGCGTGCAAGGCCTCAATGTCCATCTGTCCACCCATGACCCCGTCGACATATCCGACCGTTGCCAGGCGGCCCTCAAAAGCCATGGATTTGACGCACTCGGCAAACACCGAGCCGCCAACGGCATTGACCACCAGATTGACGCCCTTGCCACCAGTGGCTTGAAGTACCGCGCCATGAAAATCCGGATTGCGGGTGCAGATGCCAACATCCAGACCGAGTGCCTTCAGGCGCTCCAGTTTGGCCTCAGAGCCCGAGGTACCGATCACTTTGGCGCCCAGGGCCTTCGCCAGTTGCAGTGCGCCAACGCCCACACCGGAAGTCACGCCCGCCGCCAGAAGCCATTCGCCCGCTGCAAGCCTCCCCTGCAAAACCAGCATGTCGTAAACCACCAGAAACACCAGTGGAATACTGGCGGCCTCCTGCCAGGTGAGGCTTTCTGGCATCGCCATGGCTTCACGCTCGTCCACCGCAACATACCCGGCAAACGCGCCCGGACACCGGCCCATGACCTTGTCACCCGGTTTGAATTGCGTGACCGCCTGGCCACAGTCCACCACCTCGCCGGCCGCTTCCATGCCAATCGCCTTTGCACCGCCACTTTTGCTGTGCAGACCATGAGCGAGGATAAATTCGCCCCGGTTCAGGCTGGCAGCCCGCATACGCACCACGATTTGGTTCGCACCGGGTTGCGGCACCGGAATATCGCGAAGCGCCAATGTGGCCGCGCCATCGTTGACCTGCATCCACCAGGATTTCATGTCTGTCTTCATCATTTTCCTTTGAAGACCGGTTTGCGTTTTTCCATGAAGGCCTTGCGCCCTTCGGCATAGTCAACACTTGCGAAACAGGCCTTGATCAGGTCCTGGCACAGCCCAAAGTCAAGTTCAGGGGACGGCTTGAGGATTTGCGCCGTGATGGCCTTGCCGGCGCGCACGGTGAGTGGTGCGTTTTCTGCCAATGCACGGGTGTATTCAGCCAGCAGGCCGGGCAGGTCTTCGGCAGAACAAACCCGGCTTACCAAGCCGATGGCCTTTGCCTCCGCCGCATCAAGTTTCCGAGCCGTGAAAAACAGGTCCTTGGCCGCGCCAGGGCCAATCAGATCGACCAGGTTCTTCATCGCTGAATAGCGGTAACCCAGGCCCAGGCGCGCTGCCGGCACTGAAAAAACAGAGTCTGTCGAAGCGATCCGGATATCGCAACTGATCGCCACATTGACACCACCGCCGATGCAAAACCCACGAATACACGCCAGCGTGGGGACTTTGCAGTTGTAGATGGACATCAACGCCGTTTCGGCCATTTCTTCGTAACGCGCAACCGCCTCACGCGCGGCGCGCATGTCCTCAAACTGCGAAATGTCGGCGCCGGAAACGAAGGACTTTTCACCCGCGCCCGAAAACACCACCAAGCGAATTTGATCGTCCTTTTCGGCTTGGCTGAGCAATGCGGGCACGGCTTCCCACATGTCCACGGACAAGGCGTTGTGCCGGGCCGGGTTGTTGAAGCGGATATGCAGGGTGCTGGCTTCTACCCAGGCCTGCACACGTTCGGTGGTCGACGTGTACCCGGTGGGCAGGGGGAGATTGGCGCTCATCAGTAAATCTCCCGGGTTTTCATGGAAGCCAGTTCATCGGTGTTGTAACCCAGCTCGCGCAACACCTCGTCGGAGTGTTCACCCCGGCGCGGCGCGGTTCGGGCGATGGTGCTCGGCGTGCGCGACAGCGTCATGGGCTGGCCGACCAGCTTCTGCTTTCCCTGATGCGGTGAGACTGCTTCCCGCACGATGCCCAGGTGCTGGATTTGAGGGTCTTCAAACATTTCCTGCAGGTTGTTGATCTGCCCACAGGCTACGCCGCCTTTGTTCAGAAGGTCAATCCAGTAGGCTTTGTCATTGAGCGCCAGGCGCTGGTTGATTTGCGTGTTGAGCGCTTCCCGGTTGACCGAACGGCCGTCCTTGCTTTTGAAGCGCTCGTCCGTGACCCATTCAGGCGCGCCCAGGATGTCGCAGAACCGCTCCCAAATTTTGGAGCCAAAGACGGCAATGTTGAGGTAGCCATCGCGCGCCTTGTAAACCCCGGTGGGTATGCTGGTCGGATGGAAATTGCCCGCCTGACCGGGTTCGTCGCCGTCAATCAGCCAGCGCGACGTCTGAAAGTCCATCATGTACACCATGGCTTCGAGCAGCGAGGTGTGAAGCCATTGCCCTTTACCCGATGACTCGCGCTCCAGCAGCGCCGTCAACACGCCCTGGGCGGCAAACAGGCCCGCGCACAGGTCTGCAATCGGCAACCCTACCCGCATCGGGCCGCGCCCGGGCTCGCCGGTAACCGACATCAGACCGCCCATACCCTGCGCGATCTGGTCAAAACCGGGGCGCCCGGCCAATGGCCCGGTCTGCCCAAAACCGGAAATGCTGGCATAGACCAAACGCGGGTGCGCAGCACTCAGGGTGTCGTAATCAATGCCCAGACGGTGCTTCACATCCGGACGGAAATTCTCAATCACCACGTCGGCACTTTGAATCAGGCGTTTGAGCGCCGCGATGCCGTCTGGCGCCTTCAGGTTGAGCGTGACCGAACGCTTGTTGCGATGGGTGTACTGGTAGTCCGAGCCCTCCTGGCCGCCCAGCGTATCGTCACCGCGCATGTGTTCCGGCATCTGCACCTGGATCACGTCAGCGCCCCAGTCTGCCAGTTGCCGGCAAGCGGTTGGTCCGGAGCGGACTTGCGTCAGGTCAATCACGCGAAAGCGCTGCAAGGCAGCCGAGGCAGGAATGTGTGGCATTGGGGGAAGAATGGCGGTGGAAGGCAGGACTATATCTGTTCACATGTGCGCGGCGCGTGAAGCGCGCGCCAAGTCAGGTTTGTGGCATAATGGAGGGCTATCCTGCCGGGTGGACTCAAACAAGTTCCCGTCAGCGACAGGGCGGTTAGCTCAGGGGTAGAGCACAGCATTCACACTGCTGGGGTCGGAGGTTCGAAACCTCCACCGCCCACCAAATTCCCAACGACTCAGGCCACCGAATCCAGAATTTGGGCCGCGCGCCAAACCGTCTTTCCGCCACTGGATTTGTCTATCTGTGCCAGCACCGCCTCATGCGCGGCCAACTCCGCCTCGCCCGCCAAAAGCACGGGCAAGTCAAACCCCGAAAGGTCAAGCGTTTGCGCGCCTGAATCCGAATGCGCTGCGCTCACCACGTCCATGATCAAGGCGTCCTGCCCGCGCGTGAGGTTGATGTAGACATCCGCCAGCAATTCGGCATCCAGCAAACCGCCATGCAGCGTGCGGCCTGAGCGGTCCACGCCCAGCCGGTCGCACAGCGCATCCAGACCATTGCGTTTGCCAGGGAACATTTCCTTGGCCATCGCCAGCGAGTCTGTCACCTTGCCAACGATGGTTTTGAAGGCCGGCAGCCCCAGCTGCTCCAGCTCCTTGTTCAGGAACCCGAGGTCAAACGGTGCGTTGTGAATGATGATTTCTGCGCCCTTGACGTAAGCCAGAAATTCATCGGCAATCGTCTTGAACGGTGGCTTGTCGGTGAGGAACTCGGTCGTGATGCCGTGAACTTTAAGCGCCTCCTCATGGCTGTCCCGCCCCGGGTTGACGTAAAAATGCAGGTTGTTGCCGGTGAGCTTGCGGTTGACCAGCTCAACGCAGCCGATTTCGATCAGGCGGTCGCCCTGGTCTGGGTACAAGCCTGTCGTTTCGGTGTCGAGGAAAATCTGGCGCATGGCTAATGCACTTCCTTGGCGTGGTTGATGGAGTATTTCGGGATTTCAACCGTCACATTGTCCTGAGCGAGGATCGCTTGGCAGGACAGGCGGGAATTCGGCTCCAACCCCCAAGCGCGGTCCAGCAAATCTTCTTCGTTTTCGTCCAGCTCATTGAGCGATTTGAAGCCTTCGCGCACGACCACGTGGCAGGTGGTGCAGGCGCAGCTCATGTCACAGGCGTGTTCGATGTCGATGTGGTTGTCCAGCAAGGCTTCACAAATCGACGTGCCCGCAGGGGCGCTGATTTCAGCACCATTGGGGCAATATTCCGGGTGCGGCAGTATTTTGATGACAGGCATGGAAGGGTAGGTTGGGGTCAGACGGTGCTGATGTTCTTGCCAGCGAGGGCCTGCTGGATGCCGCGATTCATTCGCTCAGCCGCGAAGGCTTCGGTGGCCAGTGCCAGCGCTTTGGTAGCAGCCTCAATCGTCGCTGCGTCGGTGGATTTGTCCTTGCTCGCCCGCAAGCCGGCCATCCGTGCATCGATTTCAGCGCGTTCGGCCGCACTCAACAAATCACCGTCGGCATTCAATGCCGTTTGCGTGGCCATCAGCATCCGGTCAGCATCGACCTGTGCTTCGGCCAGGGCACGGGCCTGCATGTCGGCCTGCGCGGTGGTGAAGCTGTCTTTGAGCATTTGCGCAATCTGGTCATCGCCCAAACCGTAGGTGGGTTTCACGTCGATTTGCGCTTCGACACCGCTGACCTGCTCTTTGGCAGACACATTCAGCAGGCCATCGGCATCAACGGTGAAGGTCACACGGATTCGCGCTGCGCCCGCCACCATCGGCGGTATGCCGCGCAGCTCGAAGCGGGCCAGGCTGCGGCAGTCGGCCACCAGATCACGCTCGCCCTGCACCACGTGCAGTGCAAGCGCGGTCTGGCCGTCTTTGTAGGTGGTGAAATCCTGCGCCATCGCGGTGGGAATGGTCTGGTTGCGCGGCACGATGCGTTCAACCAGGCCGCCCATGGTTTCAATGCCGAGCGACAGCGGAATCACGTCCAGCAGCAACAAGTCGCCCGAGGGATTGTTGCCCGCCAACTGGTTCGCCTGAATGGCGGCACCCAGTGCGACGACTTCATCCGGGTTCAGGTTGGTCAAGGGCGCTTTGCCAAAAAATTCAGCCACCGCGCGGCGCACCTGCGGCATGCGTGTGGAACCGCCCACCATCACCACGCCCTGCACGTCATCGGGCTTCAATTTGGCGTCACGAAGGGCTTTGCGCACTGCCGTCATGGTGCGGGCAGTCAAGTCTGCTGTGATCCGCTCAAAAGTTGAGTTATCTATATTGAAATCAACGACAAGTCTCGAAACAAGAGCGCGACCAGCTACATTTTCAGTAGCGGATAGAAGCTCTTTGCAGCGACGCGCCTCGACCTTGATCGCGGCTTTGTCTTCAGGAGACGCGGCCACCACACCCGCTTTGGCCAGCGCCCAATCGGCCAGCGCCTGGTCGTAGTCGTCACCGCCCAGGCTGGAGTCGCCCCCGGTGGCGACCACCTCAAACACGCCCTGGGTCAGCCGCAAAATCGAGATATCAAACGTGCCACCACCCAAATCGTAAATGGCGTAAACACCCTCGCTGGCGTTGTCCAGCCCGAAGGCGATGGCAGCTGCGGTGGGCTCGTTGATGAGCCGC
>JANNMM010000238.1:0-15614 GCA_031397915.1 Rhodoferax sp.
GAGCAATGTCTGCGCCTTCTTGCGCCAGCACACGCGCTATCGCCTTGCCGATGCCTTTGCTGCCGCCTGTGATGAGCGCGCGTTTGCCTTTGAGTTCCAGATCCATGGTATGCCTTGTTTAAAGTTTTGCGTGAGGATGCCTGTGACCGAATCGGCCATGAAAAAAGCCTTCAAGCGTTTAGTCTTGAAGGCTTTCAAACCATTCGCAGAATGTGTGAATTTGGTCGGTGTGAAAGGATTCGAACCTTCGACCCCTTGCACCCCATGCAAGTGCGCTACCAGGCTGCGCCACACACCGAATCTGAGCTTCAAATTATAACCGCAGGCTGCAGCGTTCCGGCCTTCGATGCTGCTTCAGTGCGTTGTGCTCAACAGTTCGCGGATCTCAAAAAGCTCGCGGCGCACTTGCATGAGCTGTTCGACATCCACTGAAACCGGCTCGTAGATCTGGCTGTCGGCAAACTCCTCCAGCTCGGAATCTGACAGTTCGACCACATCGACACCGTCTAACATCACCTCGCCGTTGCGTTTTTTGTCACGCTCGGCCTGAATGATCTCCTGCATCTTGTTGCGGGCGCCACTGATGGTGAAGCCCTGGTCGTACAGCAAATCGCGGATCCGGCGGATCATCAACACCTCGTGGTGCTGGTAATAGCGCCGGTTGCCTCGCCGTTTCATCGGGCGCAGTTGCGTGAATTCCTGCTCCCAATAACGAAGCACATGCGGTTTTACGCCGCACAAATCCCCTACTTCACCGATCGTGAAATAGCGTTTGGCGGGAATGGCAGGAAGCGCTTTCTCCATTGAAATCAATGCTATACGAGAGAAAGCTTCGAGGTTACTCTAAGTTGACACAGTGTGTAAAGGTGGATTTAACCTGTGGCTTGAATGTAACGAAATGCTGCTTTGCAGGCAACATCACCATCCTGTGACGGCATTTCGTTGAATTATTTGTCGAGCTGGATCTGCTCTTTGAGTTTGTGGCTTGCATGAAACGTCACGACCCGCCGTGCGCGGATCGGGATGGCCTCGCCCGTTCGCGGGTTGCGCCCCGGCCGCGGCGCCTTGGTGCGGATCTGAAAGTTGCCAAAGCCGGAAATCTTGACATCGGCGCCTTCAATCAGGCGCGTGGCGATCAAGTCAAAAAACGCGTCGATCATGTCTTTTGACTCACGCTTGTTCAGGCCAATTTGCTCGAACAGCAATTCGGCCAACTGGGCCTTGGTCAACGCTGGTGTTTCCAGGCTTTCGACGACAAATTCCATTCAGGTCACCTCGATTTATTTTTCGTTCCGGGAAAAAGCGGTCAAACCCGCTGGCGCGCACCGACGTCGCTCACCAGGCGCTCGACAACTTTCTGCACGGCCAAGTCAATCTGCTCGTCAGTCAGTGTCGCGTCGTCGCTGTTGAGCGTCAAGCGCACGGCAAGGCTTTTCTGGGCGACGCCCGATGCGGCATCGGCACTGGCATTGGCCTTGGGTCGGTAAACGTCGAACAGCCTGGCGTCGCGCAGCAGCTTGTCGGTATTGCCCGCCCAGATGGCCGCCATCAGCGCCGCATGGCTGACCTGCTCGGCCACCAGGACCGCAATATCGCGCTGCACCGCCTGGTGTCTGGCCACTGGCTCGAAAGCAGGAATGGCGCGTTGCAGGACCGCGTCGAGCGCCAGTTCAAATAACACGGGTGCGTTGGGCAATTCCCAGGATTGGCGCCATTTGGGGTGCAACTCTCCGATAAAACCAATGGGCTTGTCGTTGAGGAAAACCTCGGCACAACGGCCTGGATGCATTGCCGGGTGATTCGCGGGCTTAAAACTCGGTTTCGCTGGCGACAGCAGGGCTTCAATGTCGCCTTTGAGGTCATAAAAATCCACGCCCTGCTCTTTGCGGCCCCATTGCAAGGCATCTGCCGCACCGCCTGCCAGCCCGGCGACGCGCATGGGCTGATCGAACCCTTCGACCGTGGCATCCGAGTTGTTGACCGCCGCATCACGCAGGAAGACACGCCCGATTTCAAACACCCGCACCCGCTCTGCCCTGCGGTCCAGGTTGAATTTCAACACCTGGAGCAAGGATCCCAACAGGGAAGACCGCATGACATCCATCTGGCTGGAAATCGGGTTTTGCAGCCGAATTGGACTGGCATTGCCTGCCAATTCGTGCTCCCAACGTGCGTCGACAAAACTGAAATTGATGGTTTCCTGGTAGCCCAAAGCCGCCAGCGATCGCCTAACGTCAAACGGGCGGCGCCGCGCTTCCGTACGCACCGTGGCAGTGACCGGTGCTTGCGGAGCCGTCGCGGGTAGCATGTTGTAGCCGACCATGCGCGCGACTTCTTCGATCAGATCTTCTTCAATCTGGATGTCGAAGCGGTAGGGCGGCGGAGTGACGGTCAATACGCCGTCTGTGGCTTCAACGGGCAAACCGAGCCGGATCAGCGCATCGCTGCATTGCGCCTGGGTCAGCGGCATGCCAATGACTTTGGCAGCGCGTGCAACGCGCAGGCTGACCGGCGTGCTGACCGGTTCGTTGACACGCTGGTCGTCGATGGGTCCGCAGGCTGTCTGGGCGGTGCCGCAGATGTCGATGATGAGTTGCGAGATGCGCTCGATATGCGCCACGGTTTGGCTGGGGTCAACACCGCGCTCAAACCGGTGCCCGGCATCGGTCGAGAAATTGAAGCGACGCGAACGCCCGGCAATCGCCTCGGGCCACCAGAAGGCGGCCTCGACATATACGTGTTGGGTATCGTCCGACACCGCCGTGGCGTCGCCGCCCATGATGCCGGCGAGGGACTCAACCTGAACGTCATCCGCGATCACGCCGACTTTTTCATCCACAGTGACGGTGTTGCCATTGAGCAGTTTGAGCTGTTCCGTGGCCCTGCCCCAGCGCACGTCCAGCCCGCCGTGGATTTTGTCGAGGTCAAAAATGTGGCTGGGGCGGCCATACTCAAACATCACGTAATTGGAGATATCGACCAGCGCCGTCACGCTGCGTTGTCCGCAACGCGCGAGTTTGTCGACCATCCACTGGGGCGTCTTGGCTCGGGTGTTGACGTTCTTGATGACGCGGCCGCTGAACCGCCCGCAAAGGTCTGGCGCGCTGATCTTGACGGCCAGTTTGTCATGGGTGTTGACCTTGACGGCGGGAAACTCCGGTTTCAACAGCGGTGCGCCGGTCAGCGCTGCGACTTCACGCGCCACACCGTAGACCGAGAGGCAGTGCGCCAGATTCGGCGTGAGTTTGAGTGTCAACAGGCAGTCGTCAAGTTTCAAGAGTTCGCGAATGTCCTGGCCCAAAGGCGCTTCAGGTGTGAGCTCCAGCAGCCCACCGTGGTCTTCCGACAGCTTCAACTCACGTGCCGAACACAACATGCCCTGGCTTTCCACGCCACGCAACTTTCCGACTTTGATTTCGAACGGTTTTCCATCGTCACCGGGCGGCAATGTAGCCCCGACGAGCGCGCACGGTACCTTGATGCCCACGCGGGCATTGGGCGCGCCACAGACGATGTCCAGCAGGTGCACCGCACCGCTTGCGTCAACGTGCCCCACATCGACCTTGCAGACACGCAGGCGGTCAGCGTTAGGGTGTTGTACCGCTTCCAGGATTTCGCCGACAACGATTTTCGTGAAAGGCGGCGCGACGGGTTTGCGCTCCTCCACCTCCAGGCCCGCCATGGTCAAGGCATCGGCGAGTTGCTCAGAAGAAAGGCCGGGGTTGCAGAATTCGCGCAACCAGGATTCAGGAAATTGCATGGTGAATCGTATGGGGTGAATTACTGGAACTGGGAGAGAAAGCGCAAGTCGCCGTCAAAAAACAGGCGCAAGTCGTTCACGCCGTAACGCAACATGGCCAGGCGGTCGATGCCCGAGCCGAAGGCGAAACCGATGTATCGCTCAGGGTCCAGGCCCATGTTGCGGATCACCTGTGGGTGCACCTGTCCCGAGCCCGACACTTCGAGCCAGCGGCCTTTGAGCGGCCCGCTGGCGAACATCAGATCAATCTCGGCGCTGGGCTCGGTGAAGGGGAAAAAACTGGGTCGAAAACGGATTTCCAGTGCTTTGGTTTCGAAAAACGCCTGGATGAAATCCAGATACACCGACTTCAAGTCTTTGAAGCTGATTTTCTCGCCCACCCACAGCCCTTCGACCTGGTGGAACATGGGCGAATGGGTGGCGTCGCTGTCAACACGGTAAGTGCGGCCTGGCGCGATGACACGTATCTCGGGCATTGCTCCGCAAAACAGGCCCTCCGAAGTCACGTCTTGCGGGTGTGCGGCACGGTGTTTCTTGACGTGCTGCACTGCGTGGCGGATCTGCATCGGGCTGGTATGGGTGCGCAACAGGTTCGGTGCGGTAGCGCTGCCACCTTCCACATAAAACGTGTCGTGCATGGAGCGCGCCGGGTGGTCTTCAGGCGTGTTGAGCGCAGTGAAGTTGAACCAGTCACTTTCGATTTCGGGGCCTTCAGCGACCTCGAAACCCATCGAGCCAAAAATGGCCTCGATACGCTCCAGCGCCAGGGAAATGGGGTGCAATCCGCCCTGCCCACGCTGGCGGCCCGGCAAACTCACGTCGAGCGCTTCAGCTTGCAATTGCAATTTCAGTTCGGCATCGGCCAGTGCTTGGCGGCGCGCCGTCAAGGCTGCCTCAATCGCCTGTTTGGCAACGTTGACAGCAGCGCCGCGGGATTTCTTCTCGTCGACGCCCAGCGCCGCCATGCCTTTCATCAACTCGGTGATGCGGCCGGACTTGCCGAGGAACTGTGCCTTGGCGTTTTCCAGATCGGCAGGCGTGGCGGACTCGCCAAAACTCTGTCGGGCGGCATCAACAATGGCACCAATCACGGCATCAAGTTCGTTCATTTTTATGTTTGGCCAGAAACCATCAAAAACAAAGGGCTAGTGCTCTTTCAAGCCCTAGCCCTTATATCAATCTCGTAGGATGCTACTATTTAGATAGCTATTCTACGTCAACCTCTATGTCGACATCAAGCCGCCAGGCGAGCTTTCACCTGGTTGACGATGCCTTCAAAAGCGGGCATGTCATGAATGGCGATATCGGAAAGCACCTTGCGGTCAATCTCGATACCGGCTTTCTTCAGGCCGTTGGCAAATTGGCTGTACGTGAGGCCACAGGTGCGGGCAGCGGCGTTGATACGCGCAATCCACAACTGGCGGAACACACGCTTTTTGGTACGGCGGTCACGGTAGGCATATTGCCCGGCCTTCATCACCGCTTCTTTGGCGATGCGGAAGACATTGCCGCGGCGGCCGCGGAAACCTTTGGCGAGGGCTAAAACTTTTTTGTGGCGGGCGCGAGCCGTTACACCACGTTTGACGCGAGGCATTGAAGTACTCCTTGTTCGTGGTTAATTAAATGCCCTGGCCAGGCAACATCTGTGACATGTGACCCATATTGGTCTCATGCACAGCTGTTGGTCCGCGCAAATGGCGTTTATTTTTGGTGGTCTTCTTGGTCAGAATGTGACGCTTGAAGGCTTGACCGCGCTTGACGGTGCCACCGGGACGAACGCGGAAACGCTTTTTGGCGCCGCTCTTGGTCTTCATTTTGGGCATATGAATGCTCCTTCTTCATTGTGCTCGTGAGGCGTGCGCAAACTGATGCGCCCTTGTTGGCCCCGAGTCACTTATCTGGACGTTCCATCGCTGGAACCTCCCAAATTCTTCAATCTACTAGGCAGTTGCCTCGCTCGCCCCCACCGACGCTATCGCCACTTTGGCCGCTGCCGGCTTCTTTTTGCCCGGCGCGATCATCATGACCATTTGCCGGCCTTCAAGCTTGGGAAACTGTTCCACCACAATCAAATCAGCCAGATCGGCGCGCATGCGGTTAAGCAGCTCCATGCCGATTTCCTGGTGCGTGATCTCGCGGCCCCGAAAGCGCAGCGTGATCTTGCATTTGTCACCCTCATCCAAAAAACGCTTGATGTTGCGCAATTTGATGTTGAAGTCGCCATCGTCGGTGCCGGGACGGAATTTCACTTCCTTGACCTCGATCACCTTCTGCTTGGACTTCGCTTCGGCCGCCTTCTTCTGCTCCTGGTACTTGAACTTGCCGTAATCCATCAAGCGGCAAACGGGTGGCACCGCCGTGGCGGAAATCTCAACCAGATCCACGTCCAGTTCGCCAGCCATGCGCAGCGCCTCGGTGATGCTGACCACGCCCAAGGGCTCATTTTCCACTCCTGAGAGGCGAACCTCGGGAGACATGATCTCGCGGTTCAGGCGGTGTTTGCGTTCTTCACGGTGACGGCGGTCACGAAATTCAGTAGCGATGGCAAAATCCTTTAACTCAAAATGCTATATGGAAATAGCGTACTTCCGCAGAGTCCGCGCTGGCAAATCAAATTTGATTCCCGGGCTTCAATCCAAAAGGATCGAACCCAAGCAGATTGATGCTTACGACTTGGAAGCGATGTCGCCGCTGATCTTCTGCACGAATGCATCGAGGGACATCACACCGAGGTCTGCATTGCCCCGAGCGCGCACTGCAACGGTACCGGCCTCTTTTTCTTTGTCGCCTGCAACAAGGATAAAAGGAAGCTTTTGCATTGAATGCTCCCGGATTTTACGCGTTATTTTCTCATTGCGCAGGTCTGTGATGACCCTAAGCTCTTGATTTGGCAGAGATTTCCGAAGTTTTGCGGCGATTTCACGACAATATTCGGCCTGCGCATCGGTAATACACAGGATGGCGACCTGAACCGGTGCAAGCCAAGTGGGCAACGCACCGGAGTGTTCCTCGATCAAAATCCCGATAAAACGCTCCAGACTACCCACAATGGCGCGGTGCAGCATCACAGGCCGGTGGCGCGCGCCGTCTTCACCCACATACTCCGCACCGAGGCGTTCGGGCATGGAGAAGTCGACCTGCATGGTGCCGCATTGCCACTGGCGGCCAATCGCGTCTTTGAGCGTGTACTCGATCTTCGGACCGTAAAAAGCACCATCTCCGGGAGAAATTTCAAATTCACATCCGGAAGCGCGCAGGCAATCCATCAGGGCTTTCTCTGCTTTGTCCCAACTTTCTTCGGAGCCAATGCGCTGCGCGGGCCGTGTTGCAACTTTGTAAATGATGTTTTTGAAGCCGAAATCGGCGTAAACCTTTTGCAACAGCGTGGTGTAAGCCGTGCATTCCCCCAAAATCATGTCTTCCGTGCAGAAGATGTGCCCGTCATCCTGCGTGAACCCGCGCACCCGCATGATGCCGTGCAGCCCGCCCGTGGGCTCGTTGCGGTGGCATTGGCCAAACTCACCGTATCGCAGCGGCAAATCACGGTAACTCTTGATGCCCTGGTTGAAGATCAAAATGTGGCCGGGGCAGTTCATCGGCTTCAGGGCGTATTCGCGCTTTTCACTTTCGGTGGTGAACATGTTGTCGCGGTATTTGTCCCAATGCCCGGTTTTCTCCCACAGGCTTTTGTCCAGAATCTGCGGACCTTTGACCTCCAGGTAGCCGTTGTCGCGGTAAATCGCGCGCATGTATTGCTCCACACCTTGCCACAGCGTCCAACCCCTCGGATGCCAGAACACGGTGCCGGGCGAATGTTCGTCGATGTGAAACAAGTCGAGCTCACGGCCCAATTTGCGGTGGTCACGCTTTTCAGCCTCTTCGAGCATCGTCAAATGTTGCTGCAGCTCGTCCTTGGTTGCCCAGGCCGTGCCATAAATGCGCTGGAGCATTTCGTTTCGGTGGTCCCCCCGCCAATAGGCACCAGCCAGCTTCATCAGTTTGAAATGTTTGAGCTTGCCCGTGCTGGGCACGTGCGGGCCGCGGCACAGGTCTTCGAACTTGCCTTCGCGGTACAGGCCAATCGGCTGGCCATCGGGAATGCCGGCGATGATTTCCGCTTTGTAATGCTCCCCCATGCTTTTGAAATACGCCACGGCCTCGTCACGCGGCAACTCGCGGCGCGTGACCGGCTCGTCCTTGTTTGACAACTCGGCCATCTTCTTTTCGATGGCGGCCAGGTCGTCCAGAGTGAAAGGCCGCTTGTAGGAAAAGTCGTAGAAAAACCCGTGCTCGATCACCGGTCCAATGGTCACCTGCGCATCAGGAAACAGCTCTTTGACGGCGTATGCCAGCAAATGCGCCGTCGAGTGGCGGATGACCTCCAGGCCTTCGGCGTCTTTTGCCGTAACGATGGAAAGCGCGCTGTCTCGGCCAATCGTAAAACCCGTATCGACAAGCTTGCCATCGACCTTGCCTGCCAGGGCAGCTTTGGCCAGCCCGGCACCGATGGACGCAGCCACCGCCGCCACCGTTACAGGGCCGGCGAATTCACGTTTGGAGCCGTCTGGGAGAGAAATTTGAACCATGATGTGTATCCGGATTGAGTGGGCTTAATGAGTGGGCATGAAGGGTGTGCCCAAGAAAAAAGCGCGGTGTTTGCCGCGCTTTTACTATAAATTGGGTAGCTGGCTGCGCACAAGGCGCGCGGACTACGGCCTCATATGCTTATGAAAACTGTGCCGACGTAGTTCGCGGTGTCATAACCAGGTTGCCTTTCTCGCTCTTGTTGATTTGGGAATTGCGTTTGATTTTACATGGCCTGTGCCATACGCCCTGAATCACATCCCACAGACAGCCGTCTCACTGGAGAAATTTTTCAAAATCCGCCAAAGGCAAGGGTTTGGAGTACAGGTAACCCTGCCACAGCGGGCAACCCTGGGCCTCCAGAAAATCCTGTTGCAGTTTTGTCTCCACGCCTTCGGCAATGACTTCCAGCCCCAGGTTGTGCGCCATGCCGATAATGGTCTGGATGATCACGGCGTCGGTCGCCTGTATGCCAATATTCCGAACAAAAGACCGGTCGATCTTGAGCTGGTCCAGCGGCAGCTGTGTCAAATACGCCAACGACGAATACCCGGTGCCAAAGTCATCCATCGAAAGCCGCACGCCCAATGCCTTGAGGACCTTCATCTTCTGGATGGTGTCTTTCACGTCGTCCAGAACCATCGATTCGGTCAATTCCAGCTCGAGCCGTCCGGGGCGGGCGCCGGACTTTTTCAAGGCATCGCTGACCTGCTCGACAAAATCCGGGTGCCTGAACTGGCGCGCGCTGACGTTCACCGCCAACTGCAGCTCCTGAAGACCGGGTTTGTCCTCCCACTCTTTGAGCTGCATGCAAGCGGTCTGCACAACCCATTGCCCGATGGGAACAATCAAGCCGGTGTCTTCAGCCAGTGCGATGAAATCGGCCGGGGCAACCATACCCAATTGGGGGTGTTGCCAGCGAATCAGCGCCTCAGCCCCTACGGCGCGCCCTTCGCGCGTCATCTGCACCTGGTAGTGAAGCCTGAATTGCTGTTCGGACAGTGCCAGCCGCAGGTCTTTCTCGAGGTCTGAACGGGCGGTGATCGTTGCCAGCATTTCAGGGTCAAAGAAACACAGGGTGTTGCGCCCGGAGTGTTTGGCCTGGTACATCGCAATGTCGGCCTGGCGCAGCAGGTCGGTAGGCGTCTGCTGGCCGTCAGAGAAGAATGTCGCGCCAATGCTGCAACCACAGGTGTAGGGGTGATCGTCCAGGACGAAGGGCTGCTTGAGGCTCGCCAGGATTTTCTCGCCCAGTTGTTTGGTGTGGGCTGCCGCTTCGATCACCTGGGGGCTCAGGCCCTGGAGCATCACGACAAATTCATCACCGCCCAAACGCGCCACGGTGTCTTCCGCCCGCACACAGGCTTTGAGGCGCTGGGCCACCTGCATGAGCAAGAGGTCGCCCATGTCGTGGCCCAAGGTGTCGTTCAGGGTCTTGAAGTGGTCCAGGTCAAGAAACATGAGCGAGCCATATCGGCCGCTGCGAGCGCTGGCCGTGATGGCCTGCTGCACCCGGTCGGTCAGCAGGCGCCGGTTGGGCAAACTGGTCAAGGTGTCGTAAAACGCCAGTTGCTCGATTTCGCCAACCGCCTTGCGCAGCTCGGTCACATCCTGGAAAGCCATCACCACACCGCCGCTGGGTGTGCTCTGCTCGGTGACTTCAACGACGCCTCCGTTGGGCTGCGGAACGTCATGTTTGCCCTGCGGCGTTTTCAGGGCCGCCATGCGCCGCTCCACCCAGGTCTCGATGACTTCCGGTGTCTCGCCCGCCAGGCGTTTCCTGGCCGCCACTTCCATCATTTCGCGGTACGATTTCTTTGGCGCCAGGGTGCCCGTTTGCCAAGGGAACATCTCTTCATAACGGCGGTTCCACGTCACCACCCGAAGCTTGGCGTCGAGCAGCAGGAAACCGTTCACCATGGACTCCAGCGCCTGGTCCAGCGTGTCCTTGGCCTGGCGGGTAGCCCATTGCGTACGTGTGAGGCGGTGGAAGTACCAAATTGCAAAGGCGCCCGCGGCCAGCAGCATCAAGGCAAACATGAGCGCCACGCCCACCACCAGAGCGGACTCTTTTCGCCACCGGGACAAAACCGCCTCCAGCGGCAGGCTGGCGGCAATCAACACATTGGGGGCAAGCACCGGGCGCGCCACCAGGATCGCCGGTGCGTGCCCCAGCCGTGCCGGCAGTCGCTGGGCGGCGCCCAGGTTCTGCAGGTCGCCCAGGGGTGGCGCAAGGTACTTGCCCAACAAGCGGTCCAGCGCCGGCGCACTGGCCAGCAACAGGCCATTGCGGCGCTCAAGCGTGACTTCAAGGCCGGGAATGTCAACCCCCTGGGTCAGGATGGTCGTCAAGGTAGTGATATGCACCTCGGCCACCGCCAGCATTTTGGCCCCGTCTGCCATTTGCAGGCGCCGCGCAAAATACAGCGACGGCTCCGAGCTGGAGAAGCTCATTTGCGGCACGCTGACGATCTGCGTCGGAACAATCTGCGACAGGGCTTCCTGCGTAAACCCTTCCGGAAGGGCCAAACTGATGGTTCCACCGCCCGCCATGGACGAGGCCACCACCTTGCCCTGCGCATTGAGCAGGGCGACAAAATTCACCACCAGATTGGGCTGGGCAACACTTTGCATCCGCCGGCTGGCTTCGCCCACATCGATCTCGCTTTCAGTCAAGCTTGAAAAACCCAACTGGTTTTCTATGGTGGCCAACAGGATGTCGACACCGAGCAAGTTGCGGTTGAGGGCGGCTTCGGCGCTGCTGACGTACCGCACCACCTCCGCGTCTGCGTCGGCAATTGCATCATCGTGGTTGTTGCGGATCAACTCGCTGGCGGCCAGGGCCAAAGACAGCAGGAAAAGACACAGCAGCCCCAATACGGCAATGGTTGCCCGCGAGGGCATGCGCCACTTCACTTGGCAGCAGGCGCCAGGATGCCGCGCGCTGGACCGACGGTTTGGTTCCAGACCTCGGCGCACTGGCTGCCGCAACGCTGCAACCAGCGGGGTATCACAACGCTGGCAAGTATTTCCTGGCGCAGGCGCTCGTCCTGGGCGGAGGTGGGAACCTCAAGCATTTTTCCACGGCGCCCGTTGGCACAGGCCGTGGCTCCTGTGTTGCAGGCCGTACCTTCAGAAGTTTCGCGTTCACTTTCAACCCAGATGTCACTCTCCAGCTTGGGCAACTCCCGGCGCAGCAGCGCTCTCAAATCGGGCGGCAAGGCCTCCCAGGCTTTCTGGTTAGCGCCAAACACGGCCAGCCCCCAGTTGATCGGCAAGGTATGTACATGGCTCGTCACCTCATGTAAGCCCAGCGTGTTGCCGGACATGGTGCCGGTGATGGCGCAATCGGTATTGCCCGAGGCCATGTTGGCCATCAGCTGGTTAAAGGGCGTAGACACCGGCACGGCGCCCAGGCCGGTGACGAAATCGGCTTGGGTGACCGCAGAGACCCGAATTCGCCGCCCCGACAGATCCGCCAGACTGGCGATAGGCTTTTTGCAGAAAGCCACCTGGGCTGGGTAAACGTAAAGTGCCAGCACCTCGATGCCGTGGCGCGCACGCAGGGTTTTTTCAAGATACGGCCGAAATGCCGCCGCGCTTTTCTTCAGCTCACCCATGCCTGGATTGAGGCCGGCCAGATCGGGCGCGCTGAACTCGGGGTACTGTGCAGACATGATGCCCAGCAAGGCGGTGCCAAAAGGCACCACACCGAGCTGCAGCAGACGCAACATGTCTGACGCAGCCACACCGGCCCGGTCGAAGGGAACGATGTCGGCGTCGTACTTGCCGCCACTGAGGCGCTTGAGGTCTTTTGTCCAGAACGGTTCTTCGTGGCGGACGAACTGGTTCACGCCTCCCAGGCCGCCCACAATGCGCAATTTCTGGGAAGGCGATGCTGGCGACGCCTGTGCCGGTACGGGTTCCGGCGCCTGTGTTTGGCCCTGGGCATACACCAGGTTCAATGGGTTCAGTGCCAGAATGCCACACACCAACCCGGTGCGCACCGACAACGCCCAGGCACGGCGCTTCGCCGACGGGTTCAAACGCATCATGGTGGGATCCTGTTCACTGTGACAAGCCATGTTAAGGACAAAGAAACCATTCTGCCATAGCCTGCCTCACAAGTTTGCTCATTAATTTCAATAAAACGCGGCGGCAGTTCCGTGGCTTTCAATTTCCCTGTGCCTGCACACCTCTACCTCATTTACCTCAGCGTCATTCTTGCCGTGATCGTGCCGCCGGGCCCGACAGCCTTGTTGTGCGTGGCCCACGGCGCGCGGCATGGTGCCTGGCGCACCGGAGCCACGGTATTGGGTGGCATTGCGGCGGCGCTTTGCCTCATGCTGGTCTCCGCGCTGGGACTGGGCGCTGCCATTGCTGCCTCGGAGCTGGCGTTTCAAATCATCAAGTGGGTAGGCGCCGCTTACCTGGTGTACCTGGGCGTCGCAACATGGCGCGCGCCCGCGCCAGTGACACGTTTTTCGAGCCACCCGGGTGATGCTGCAACGCCAGCCAAAATGGCGCAGTCACAGCTGGCAAAACGTCTTCGCGACCACTTTGCCACTGGCTTTATGGTCGGCATCAGCAACCCCAAAGATCTGTTGTTTTTTGGCGCCCTGTTTCCCCAGTTTCTTCAACCCACCCAAGCCCTGGTGCCGCAACTGGCCGTTCTGGGCCTGACGTGGGTGTTGGTCGAAGGGCTGGTGATGGGCGCCTATGCGGCGGTGGGTGCGAGACTCATCCGAGGCATGACGCGCTGGGGCGGCGCACGGGGGTTCAACCGCGTAACGGGCGCGGCATTTGTGGCGCTTGGCGGCTGGTTGGCGCTCGGAAAATGAGGCCCTGCGCTCAAATGTAAAAACGCCACCGGACAATAGTTGATCTGCCCGTCAATGTAACTATTTACCTATTTGTTAACATGGGTGTTAATTATTGGCACTTTTTCTGCTTTTTTGCGATTTCTATAACAATTCGACCTTCCAAGTCTCGTGAAATAGCTCTTTTATGCTATTTATTTGATAGCACATAAAACCTCTGCCCTGTCGCGTAAAGTCTCCCCTTCCCCGTTCACCAGCGAAAGACATTCATGCAACGACGATCTGTAGTGGCTCTGACCACGGCCGCTCTGGCCAGCCGCTTCGGCCCGGCCTTCGCCCAGGCGTATCCCAACAAGCCGATCCGCTACATCGTGCCGGTGTCGCCCGGTGGTGGCGCCGACACCCTGGGACGCAACGTCACCGAGCGTTGGGCCAAAGTGCTCGGCCAGAGTTTTATCGTCGACAACCAGGCCGGCGGCGGCGGTGCCATTGCCTGCCAGAACGCGGCGCGCGCCACACCCGACGGCTACACCTTGATTCAAGGCTACGTGGCCACACACGGCACCAGCCCGGCCACGCGCAAACTCAATTACGACGCCGTCAAAGACTTCACACCCATCGGCATGATCGGTGGCACGGCCAACGTGCTGGTGGTCAACGCGGCGCTGCCGGTCACAACCATCAAGGAGTTCCTGGACTACCTGAAGAAAAACCCGGGCAAACTGAGCTACGGCTCGGCCGGCCCGGGCTCGCTCACGCACCTCACCATGGAGCTGTTCAAGGCGCAGGTCAACAGCTTCATGGTGCACATTCCGTACCGGGGCGTGGCGCCGGCTTTTGTAGACCTGATCGGTGGCCAGACACAAGCCATGTTCCCCGGCCTCGCAGGCGCCATGCCGCACATCCGCTCGGGCCGCGTGCGCCCACTGGCGGTGACGGGTTTGGCGCGCCACCCATTGCTCAAAGACGTGCCGACGCTTGACGAAAGTGGCTTCAAGGGTTTTGATGCGATGCAGTGGTACGGCGTGATGGGCCCGGCTGGCATGCCAGCGCCCATCGTCAAAACACTCAATGAATCACTCAACCAAGTGCTGCGCATGCCCGACCTGCGTGAAAAGATTTCCGGCGAAGCGGTGGAGCCCATGCCAATGAGCCCGGAGCAGTTCGGCCAGTTTGTCGTTACCGACATTGCGCGCTGGACCAAGCTGGCCAAAGAGAGAAATATTCAACTTGACTCCTAAGTCGATTAACATTTAGCATTCTTAAGTCACGTGAACTCTTGATTTTTAGCTACTATTTTCACACTATTTTTGGTTATTTTATTAGCATTTTATGGCAATCAATACAAAAGTACACGCAAACCACAATGCACCGCCCATCACCCAGATTCTGGCCAATTTTGTTGCCAACCACCCGTCCAAAGGGTGGGGCGACAGCGTTGACCACGAGGCCCATCGCACCTTTCTAAATTGGCTGGGCTGCGCCGTGGGTGCCTCGGGCCACGAGGCGGCGGACGCCGCGCTGGCTGCGGTGCAACAGCTGCAACCAGCGGCGCAAGCCAGCGTGTTGGGCCGCAAGGGCGCTGACGGCCAAGCCTGCAAAGTCGACATGGCGAGCGCCGCGCTGATCAACGGCATCACCTCACACACCTTTGATTTTGACGACACGCACCTCAAAACCATCATCCACCCCGCCGGGCCGGTTGCCTCAGCTTTGCTGGCGCTGGCCGAAGGTTTGAGTGGCACGGCGGCATTGCAAGGCCGCGTGATCACGGGACGCGATCTCATCGACGCGCTGGTCATCGGCATCGACGTGAGTTGCCGCGTCGGCAACGCGATGTACCCCGACCATTACGACCGCGGCTGGCACATCACCGGCTCCACCGGCACCTTGGGAGCGGCGGCGGGTTGCGCGCGGCTGCTACGTTTAAGCGTCGAGCAAACCGCCATGGCGCTGGGCATTGCCGCCTCGCAACCCATCGGCATGCGCGAGCAGTTTGGCTCGATGACCAAGCCGTTTCATCCGGGTGGCGCAGCGCGTGCAGGGCTGATGTCGGCACTGTTGGCCAGCCAGGGCTTCACCGCCAGCCCCAAAGCCATTGAGGCGCCGCGCGGCATGATGCAGACCATTTCCACGAAGAACGACTGGAACGAAATCACCGGAGAGCTGGGCCAGCGTTTTGAGATCAGCTTCAACAGCTACAAACCCTGTGCCTGCGGCATCGTGATCCACCCCAGCATCGACGCCTGTTCGCAACTCCGCGCGCAAGGTGTGAAAACCGCCGACGTGGAGCGTATCGAGCTCAAAGTGCATTCGCTGGTGCTGGAACTCACCGGCAAGAAGGAGCCACAAGACGGCCTGCAGGCCAAGTTCAGCGTTTACCACGGTTGTGTTGCGGGTTTGATGGTTGGCAAAGCGACGGAGGACGAATACCACGACGACTTCGTCAC
>JANNMM010000250.1:0-2523 GCA_031397915.1 Rhodoferax sp.
TGTGGCCCAATGCCACTTGGAATCGCGCCCGCCGCTGTCAACCGCTCCTTGATCGCCGGGGACGCCAGCGCTTTGGCCGATTCTTCGTGAATGCGCTTGACGATCTCGGGTGGCGTGCCCGCCGGTGCCAACAGCCCAAACCAGCTGCTGGCGTTGAAGCCCTTGAGCAGTTTTGGCTCGGCCTCTTCGAGGGTGGGCACATCTGGCAGGTTGACTGAACGTTTGTCACTGGTGACGGCGAAGGCCTTGAGTTTGCCGGCGCGGACCTGCTGCAATGCCGTGGGCAAGTTATCAAACATGACGTCCACGTTGCCCGAAAGCAGGCCCATGATGGCCGGGTTGGAGCCGGTGTAGGGGATGTGGGTCATGAACGTGCCGGTCATGGTTTTGAACAGCTCCGCCGAAAGGTGAATCGAGGTACCGTTGCCGCTGGAAGCTACATTGAGCTTGCCCGGATTGGCCTTGGCGTATTTGATGAAATCCGGGACATTGTTGATGCCCAGCCGGGCGGCGTTTTCGGTGTTCATCACCATCAGGTTGGGAACGCCCGCCACAAGCACCACGGGTGCGAAGTCCTTCTGCGGGTCAAACGGCATTTTGGCGCCGTAGAGCGATTTGTTGATGCCGTGGGTGGCTACCGTACCCATCACCAGCGTGTAGCCGTCTGGCGCCGATTTGCCGACGACGTCGGTGCCATTGTTGCCGCCGGCGCCCGTGCGGTTCTCCACCACAAACGGCTGCGGGAAAACTTTGGTCAGCTCGGCCGCCATGGCACGGGCCAGGATGTCTGTTGTGCCCGCCGGCGCATAAGGCACGATGATGCGAACCGGCTTGTTTGGCCAGGCCTGGCCAAAAGCCGGGATCGCCGCAGTCGACAGGGCGGCCAACGTCACCGAGCAAAGGACCAGGCGTCGAGATGGATTTGATTTTTGGGTCATGCTTGTCTCCGGTTAATGGTTTGCGTAAAGTCTATGGCATGGCGCGTCAAATGACGATGCCGCCGTCGATGACCAGGTTGGCCCCGTGGGTGAAGCTGGCCTCTGGCGAGAGCAGGTACACAATGCCGGCGGCAATTTCAGGGGCTTGGCCAATGCGCTGCTGCGCCGCTAGGTTTTCGATGCGGCTGCGGTGCTGGTCGTTGGCCAGCGGCCCGGCGATCATGGGGGTGTCAGTGGCGCCCGGCGACAGAGTGTTGACGCGAATGCCTTGGGCCGCCAGCACCCGGGCGGCGTTCTTGGCCAAGGCAATCACGCCGCCTTTGCTGGCCGCATACGCCGCCGTGCCCGAGAGCCCGCCGCCGCGCAATCCGGCAATGCTGGCCACCGCGCAGATGCGCGCACCCGGTTTCATCACACGCGCCGCTTCACGCATGCACAGCCAGGTGCCGATGACGTTGACGTCATGGATGCGGCGAAATTGCGCCACGCTGATGTCCATGAAGGGCGTGGTGTCGACCACCCCTGCACCGGTGACGAGCGCGTCCAGATGCCCCAGGTGCAGCAGAGCAGCTTCAAAGGCTTTTTTGACCTGCACTTCGTCGGCCACGTCGGCCGCAAATGCTGCATGGCGGGTGCCCTGCCCTTCAAGCTCGGCCTGCATGGCCACGTCCTGCGCGCCCGAGATGTTCAGGTCAATGCCGAAGGTGTCATACCCCTTGGCCGCCAGAGCCAGCACCGTCGCCGCGCCGATGCCGCTGGCACTGCCGGTGACGATACAGGTGGAATTCAAGGTCAGTCGGCGAATTTGCCGGCAGCGTCGATGAGGGGCTTGAGTTTCGCAATCTCTGCGGTCACAAACGCCTTATGGGCTGCTGGCTCGACGCGGCGGTCAGTCACCACAATGGCGCCCAGGCCTTCTTGCTTCTTGATGAAGTCGGGGTCTTTCAGCGCGATCTTCAGGGCGTCGTTGAGTTGCTTGAGCACGGGCGCGGGTGTGCCTTTGGGCGCGTACAGGCCGTGCCAGATGGTCAGGTCAAAACCTTTCAAACCCATCTCTTGCAAAGTTGGGTAGTCCTTGAGCAGTTTGTGGCCCGACAGCGGCTTGGCCGTCGTCACGGCAAATGCCTTCACACGCCCGCCTTCAATTTGCTGGGTGGTGTTGGTGGTCTGGTCACACATCAGGTCGACCTGGCCGCCCACCAGGGCATTCATGGCTGGCGCCGTACCGCTGAACGGGATGGTGGTCATCGCCTCTTTGGCGTTAACCGCCGCTTGCCACATCAGGCCGCACAGGTGTGAAGCTGAACCGAGACCGGCGTGCGCGATGTTGAGCTTGCCGCTGTTGGCGCGTATGTAGTTCTCAAAGTCGCGGTAGGTGTTGGCGGGCAGTTGCGGCTTGCCAATGAGCGTCATCGGCACATCGTTGATCATGCCCAGGTATTCGAAGTCTTCCAGCGGCTTGTAAGCCAGCTTGCGGTACTGGCCTGCGGTTGCCGCCATGCCAATGTGCCACACCAGCAGCGTGTGGCCGGCATTGGTGGCGCGCGCCACCTTGGTGGCGCGAATGGTGCCACCCGCGCCGTTG
>JANNMM010000251.1:0-18632 GCA_031397915.1 Rhodoferax sp.
CCCTGGGCCTGGTGCACCAGCGCTTCAGTACCAACACTTTCCCCGAGTGGCCCTTGGCGCACCCGTACCGGTATGTCGCCCACAACGGCGAGATCAACACCGTCAAAGGCAACTACAACTGGATGAAGGCCCGCGAAGGCGTGATGTCGTCACCGGTTTTGGGCGCCGACCTGCAAAAGCTGTACCCCATCAGCTTCGCCAGCCAGTCCGATACCGCCACGTTTGACAACTGCCTCGAATTGCTCACCATGTCGGGTTACCCGATCAGCCAGGCCGTGATGATGATGATCCCCGAGCCGTGGGAGCAACACACCACCATGGACGAGCGCCGCAAAGCGTTTTACGAATACCACGCCGCCATGCTGGAGCCCTGGGACGGCCCGGCCAGCATCGTGTTCACCGATGGCCGCCAGATTGGCGCCACACTGGACCGAAATGGCTTGCGCCCGAGCCGCTACTGCATCACGGATGATGACCTGGTGATCATGGGCTCCGAGTCCGGCGTGTTGCCGGTGCCGGAAAACAGGATCGTGCGCAAATGGCGCCTGCAGCCCGGCAAGATGTTCCTGATTGATCTGGAGCAGGGCCGCATGATCGACGACGAGGAACTGAAGAACAACCTCGCGCACAGCAAACCCTACAAACAGTGGATCGACAACCTGCGCATCAGGCTAGACGACGTGGTCGGCGGCGGCAGCGGTGGTGAACCGGCCTCGGCCTCTGAAAGCGCGGTGACTTTGCTGGACCGCCAGCAGGCCTTTGGCTACACGCAGGAAGACATCAAGTTCCTGATGAGCCCGATGGCGCAAGCCGGCGAAGAGGGCATCGGCTCGATGGGCAACGACAGCCCGCTGGCTGTTTTGAGCGACAAAAACAAGCCGCTCTACAACTACTTCAAACAGCTCTTCGCGCAGGTGACGAACCCGCCGATCGACCCGATCCGCGAGGCGATTGTGATGAGTCTGGTGAGTTTCATTGGCCCCAAACCCAACCTGCTGGACATCAACCAGGTGAACCCGCCCATGCGGCTCGAAGTGGCGCAGCCAATTCTCGATTTCTCCGACATGGCCAAGCTGCGCGACATCGAGAAATACACGCAGGGCAAATTCCGCAGCTACACGATTGACATCACCTACCCACTGGCCTGGGGCCGCGAAGGGGTCGAGGCGAAACTCGCTTCGCTGTGCGCGGAAGCAGTCGACGCCATCAAGGGTGGCAAAAACATCCTGATCATCAGCGACCGCAATTTGAATGCCACGCAAGTCGCGATTCCGGCCTTGCTGGCCCTCTCCGCCGTGCACCAGCACCTGGTGCGCGAAGGTTTGCGCACCACGACGGGCATCGTCGTTGAGACCGGCACGGCGCGCGAAGTGCACCAGTTCGGCGTGTTGGCGGGTTACGGCGCTGAAGCGGTTCACCCGTATCTGGCGATGGAAACCTTGGCCAGCATCCACAAGGATTTGCCGGGTGAACTCAGCGCCGACAAGGCGATTTACAACTACGTGAAAGCGGTGGGCAAGGGCCTGTCGAAGATCATGTCGAAGATGGGTGTCAGCACCTACATGAGTTATTGCGGCGCACAGTTGTTTGAAGCCATTGGCCTGAGTGACGAGACGATTGAAAAATATTTCACCGGTACGCCCAGTAAAGTCGCGGGCATTGGTGTGTTTGAAATCGCCGAAGAGGCGATTCGCATGCACAAACAAGCCTTCAGCGGCGACCCGGTGCTCGAAGGCATGTTGGACGCCGGTGGCGAATACGCCTGGCGTGTTCGCGGCGAAGAACACATGTGGACGCCCGACGTCATCGCCAAGCTGCAGCACAGCACACGCGCCAACAACTGGAACACCTACAAGGAATACGCGCAACTGGTCAACGACCAGAGCCGCCGCCACATGACACTGCGCGGCCTGTTCGAGTTCAAGATCGACCCGGCCAAAGCCATTCCGGTGGACGAGGTGGAGAGCGCCAAAGAGATCGTCAAACGTTTCGCCACCGGCGCCATGTCGCTCGGCTCCATCAGCACAGAAGCGCATGCCACGCTGGCAATTGCGATGAACCGCATCGGCGGCAAGAGCAACACCGGCGAAGGCGGCGAAGACCCGGCGCGTTACCGGCAAGAGCTCAAAGGCATCCCGATCAAGCAGGGTCAGACCATGGCCGACATCATCGGCAAGGATGTCGTTGAGGTCGATATCCCCCTGCACGACGGCGACTCGCTGAGAAGCCGCATCAAACAAATCGCCTCGGGGCGTTTTGGTGTGACGGCAGAATATTTGAGCAGCGCCGACCAGATCCAGATCAAGATGGCGCAGGGAGCCAAGCCCGGTGAAGGCGGCCAGCTGCCCGGCGGCAAAGTGTCGGAATACATTGGCAAACTGCGCCACAGCGTTCCCGGTGTGGGCCTGATTTCGCCGCCACCCCACCACGACATCTATTCCATCGAGGACTTGGCGCAGCTGATCCACGACCTGAAAAACGTCGCACCGCATGCGAGTGTGAGTGTGAAGCTGGTGAGCGAAATCGGTGTCGGCACCATCGCCGCTGGCGTAGCCAAATGCAAGAGTGACCACGTGGTGATCGCCGGGCACGACGGTGGCACGGGCGCGTCGCCCTGGTCGTCCATCAAACACGCCGGCAGCCCGTGGGAGATTGGCCTGGCCGAGACGCAGCAAACGCTGGTTCTCAACCGTCTGCGCAGCCGTATCCGCGTTCAAGCTGATGGCCAGATGAAAACCGGCCGCGACGTCGCGATTGGCGCCTTGCTCGGCGCGGATGAATTCGGTTTCGCCACCGCGCCCCTGGTCGTTGAAGGTTGCATCATGATGCGCAAATGCCACCTCAACACCTGCCCGGTGGGTGTGGCCACGCAAGACCCGGTGTTGCGCAAAAAATTCAGCGGCAAGCCGGAAAACGTGGTCAACTATTTCTTCTTTGTCGCCGAAGAAGTGCGCCAGATCATGGCGCAGTTGGGCATCCGCAAGTTCAACGACTTGATAGGCCGCGCAGACCTGCTCGACACCAGGAAGGGCCTGACCCACTGGAAAGCGCAGGGGCTGGATTTCACACGCCTGTTCGCACAACCCACGGCGCCCGCTGACGTGTCGCGTTTCCACAATGACGTGCAGGACCACGGGCTGGAGCGCTCGCTCGACAACGTCTTGATCGAAAAATCGCGCGCTGCCATTGATCGCGGCGAAAAAGTGCAGTTCATGGAAGTGGCGCGCAACGTCAACCGTTCTTTGGGTGCAATGTTGTCGGGCGCGCTCACCAAGGTGCGGCCTGAAGGTTTGCCGGATGACACGATCCGCATCCAGTTGGAGGGCACGGGCGGGCAATCCTTTGGCGCATTTCTGGCCAAAGGCATCACGCTGTATTTGATTGGCGACGCCAACGACTACACCGGCAAGGGCCTCTCGGGTGGCCGTGTCATCGTGCGCCCGAGCATTGATTTCCGGGGAGACGCGGTGAACAACACCATCGTCGGCAACACCGTGATGTACGGCGCCACCAGCGGCGAAGCCTTCCTGAGCGGCGTGGCCGGCGAGCGATTTGCCGTGCGGCTTTCGGGGGCCACCGCGGTGGTGGAAGGCACCGGCGACCACGGCTGTGAATACATGACCGGCGGCACGGTCGCCGTGCTGGGCAAAACCGGGCGCAATTTTGCCGCAGGCATGAGCGGCGGCATCGCCTATGTGTACGACGAAGATGGCACATTTGCCAGCCGTTGCAACACGGCGATGGTGTCACTGGACAAGGTTTTGCCAGCCGTGGAGCAGGAGGCTTCGCAGAAGCCCGGCACCTGGCATCGGGGCATGTCCGACGAAAGCCAGCTCAAGAAATTGCTCGAAGACCACAACCGCTGGACCGGCAGCAAACGCGCACGCGCCTTGCTGGACGACTGGGCAAGCGCACGCGCGAAGTTTGTGAAGGTGTTCCCCAACGAATACAAGCGGGCGTTGGGTGAAATGGCAGTAAAAAAAGTTTCAATTCAAGCAAGGCAAGAGAAAAAACTAGAATCAAGTCTCGCAAAATAATTGATTATAGCTATCTTATTTATACTAATTTAGCTTAAATATTAGGTGAAATAATGGGTAAAATTACAGGTTTCATGGAATTTGAGCGCATCGAAGAAGGGTACAAGCCCGTTGTCGAGCGCCTCAAGAACTACAAAGAGTTTGTGGTCGGGCTGGACGACCAACAGGCCAAAACCCAGGCAGCCCGGTGCATGGACTGCGGCACGCCGTTTTGCAACAGCGGCTGCCCGGTGAACAACATCATTCCGGACTTCAACGACCTGGTGTTTCGCGGTGGCCCCACCGACTGGAAAAACGCCAGCACGGTTTTGCACAGCACCAACAACTTTCCCGAGTTCACCGGCCGCATTTGCCCCGCGCCCTGCGAAGCCGCCTGCACGCTGAACGTGAACGACGACGCGGTGGGCATCAAATCCATCGAACACGCCATCATCGACCGCGCATGGGCCGAGGGCTGGGTCACGCCGCAAGCGCCGAAAGTAAAAACCGGCAAAAAAGTTGCGGTGGTGGGCTCCGGCCCCGCCGGCATGGCAGCCGCGCAGCAACTCGCGCGCGTGGGGCATGACGTCACGCTCTTTGAGAAAAACGACCGGGTTGGCGGCCTGTTGCGTTACGGCATTCCCGACTTCAAGATGGAGAAGCACCACATTGACCAGCGCGTGGCGCAGATGGAAAAAGAAGGTGTCACGTTCCGTTGTGGCGTGATGGTGGGTGAGTTGCCGAAATCGGGTCCTGGTTCAAAGGTGACCAATTGGGCGAAGGAGTCGATGTCGCCCGCGCAGCTGCAAAGAGATTTTGACGCGGTGGTGCTCACCGGCGGCGCCGAGCAGTCGCGCGATCTGCCCGTGCCCGGGCGCGAGCTCGAGGGTGTGCACTTTGCGATGGAATTTTTGCCGCAGCAAAACAAGGTCAACGCGGGCGACAAAATCAAAGGCCAACTGCTGGCCGCCAAGAAACACGTGATCGTGATTGGCGGCGGCGACACCGGCTCCGATTGCGTGGGCACCAGCAACCGCCACGGCGCGGCCAGCGTCACGCAGTTTGAAGTCATGCCGCAGCCGCCGATTGAAGAAAACCGCCCCATGACCTGGCCCAACTGGCCGATCAAGCTGCGCACCAGCTCCAGCCACGAAGAGGGCTGTGAGCGCGAATTCGCCATCTCCACCAAGGAGTTCATCGGCGAAAAAGGCAAAGTCACCGGTTTGACGACCGTGCGCGTCGAATGGAAAGACGGCAAGATGGTGGAAGTTCCAGGCTCTGAACAAACCTTGAAAGCCGATCTCGTTCTGCTGGCCATGGGTTTCATCTCGCCGGTGGCCTCGGTGCTCGACGGTTTTGGCGTCGAGAAAGACGCGCGTGGCAATGCCAAGGCGCACATGGACTTCAACGGCGGTTACGCCACCAACGTGCCCAAGGTTTTTGCGGCGGGCGATATCCGCCGTGGCCAGTCGCTCGTGGTGTGGGCGATCCGCGAGGGCCGCCAGGCGGCGCGGGCGGTGGACGAGTTTCTGATGGGGGCGAGCGAGCTGCCACGCTGAGCCCCGCGTTTTGCGCATCACTTATCATCAAGGCTCGCACCTGCGGCCCTGATGACCTCAACTTCTTCCCCCCTCGTAGAACTCAAAAACCTGACATTTGCCTATGGCGGCGGTGAGGGGGCGCGGGTCATTTTGGACGGTGTTTCGCTCACCGTGCCGCGCGGCAAAGTCACGGCCCTGATGGGGGCTTCGGGTGGCGGCAAGACAACGGTGCTGCGCCTGATTGGCGGGCAATACAAAGCGCAGGCGGGCGAGCTGCTGTTCGACGGACAGGACGTTGGCAAATTCGACGAAGCCGGTTTGTACGCGGCACGGCGGCGCATGGGCATGTTGTTCCAGTTTGGCGCCTTGTTCACCGACCTTTCGGTGTTTGACAATGTTGCTTTTCCGTTGCGTGAACACACGGACCTGCCGCAAGCGCTGATCCGTGACATCGTGCTCATGAAACTCGGTGCCGTGGGCCTTCGGGGCGCGCGTGACCTGATGCCCAGTGAAATTTCGGGTGGCATGGCGCGGCGCGTTGCGCTGGCCCGCGCCATTGCGCTGGACCCGGAACTCATCATGTACGACGAGCCTTTCGCCGGGCTCGACCCGATCTCTCTGGGCACGGCCGCACGGCTGATCCGCCAGTTGAACGACACCATGGGTCTGACCAGCATCGTGGTTTCACACGACCTGGAGGAGACCTTTCACATTGCCGATCAGGTCATCATCCTGGCCAACGGCAAGGTCGCCGCACAGGGCACGCCGGACGAAGTGCGCCACAGCACCAACGAGCTGGTGCACCAGTTTGTCAACGCCCTGCCAGACGGCCCGGTCAAATTCCATTACCCCGGCCCAAGCGTCGAAGAAGATTTTTCACGCCAGACGGAAAACCGGCGATGAGCGTGTTCAGCCCCTCCGACATCGGTTTTGCCGTGCGCCGCAAGGTGGCGGATATTGGCGCCTCGGCACGCTTGTTTCTTCGCCTTTTGGCGCTCCTGGGCGTGAGCCTCAAGCGCTTTGGGCTGGTGCGTGACCAGATCCATTTTCTGGGCAATTACTCGCTGGCAATCATCACGGTGTCGGGCCTGTTTGTCGGGTTTGTATTGGGCTTGCAGGGGTACTACACCCTGCAGCGGTATGGCGCGTCGGAGGCCTTGGGATTGTTGGTCACCTTGAGCCTGGTGCGCGAGTTGGGACCGGTGATCACGGCGCTTCTCTTCGCCGGGCGCGCGGGCACGTCGCTCACTGCCGAGATTGGCCTGATGAAAGCCGGCGAACAACTGAGCGCCATGGAGATGATGGCCGTGGACCCGGTCAAACGCATCCTGGCCCCGCGCTTCTGGGCCGGCGTCATCACCATGCCACTGTTGGCGGCGGTCTTCAGCGCCGTAGGGGTGGTGGGCGGCTGGGTGGTGGGCGTCTTGATGATCGGCATCGACCCGGGCGCATTCTGGAGTCAGATGCAAGGCGGCGTGGACATCGTGAAAGACGTTGGCAACGGCGTGCTCAAAAGTGTCGTGTTTGGCTTCACCGTCACTTTTGTCGCGCTGCTACAGGGCTTTGAGGCGCAACCCACACCCGAGGGGGTGTCGCGGGCGACCACACGTACGGTGGTGGTGGCCTCACTGGCGATATTGGGGCTGGACTTTGTGCTCACGGCGTTGATGTTCAGCGTCTGAACGCCCAATCGGTTACGAAACAAATTCAACGCGAAGCAGGAGTTTCAAATGCAACGATCACCCAATGATTTCTGGGTCGGCCTGTTTGTGATGGTGGGCGCGGCAGCCCTTTTGTTTCTGTCGCTGCAATCGGCCAACCTGCTGACGCTCAATTTCCAGTCCAGCTACCGTGTGACCGCCAAGTTTGACAACATTGGCGGCATCAAGCCCAAGGCACCTGTGAAAAGCGCCGGCGTGGTGGTGGGGCGGGTGGAAGGTATTGCATTTGATGACAAATCTTTTCAGGCCAGGGTGACGCTGGTGATGGAAAACCGCTACGCTTTCCCCAAAGACAGCTCACTTAAAATCCTGACAGCGGGTTTGTTGGGCGAACAGTACATTGGCATTGAAGCCGGCGCCGAAGACAAAAACCTGGCACCGGGCGATACCATCACCACCACGCAGTCTGCTGTGGTGCTGGAAAACCTGATCAGCCAGTTCCTCTACAGCAAGGCCGCCGACGGCAAGGAGGCCACGCCCGCGAAAGAGCCCGTAAAAGAAACTACAGGGAACGAGTCGAAAAAATGAGAGCCAGTATCGGAGTGTCAGGGGTGGTCAATCGGGCAAGGACCGGGTTGCGTAGGGTGGCTGCTGCGGCGGCGTTGTTTTCGGCCGTGGGCTGCGCCACCGTGCCCGCAGGCACGGTGAATGACCCTTATGAGAGCTTCAACCGCTCGATATTCAGCATCAATGAGGGTCTGGACAAGGTCTTGTTGAAACCGGCTGCAACGGTTTACCGCGCCGTGACGCCGGATTTTGTGCGCACCGCGGTCGGCAATTTCTTTGCCAACCTGGCCGAGCCGTGGGTTGCTGTCAATGCCGCCTTGCAACTCAAAGGGCAGGCAGCTACGGAGACGGTGATGCGTTTCGCCGTCAACACCGTTTTGGGATTGGGTGGCGTGCTCGACATTGCCAGCGACATGAATCTGGAGCGGCGCAACGAAGATTTTGGCCAGACCCTGGGCTTCTGGGGCGCCAATCCCGGCCCTTACCTGGTGCTGCCTTTCTTTGGTTCTTCCACGGTGCGCGATGGACTGGGTTTGGTGGTGGATTACCAGGGTGATCCGGTGACCGTGAATCCGAATATCTCCAGCAACGACCGCACCGGGCTTTCGGTTTTGCGCCTGATCAGTTTTCGCGAAAGCCTGCTGCGTGCCGGCAACCTTCTGGACGAGGCGGCGCTGGACAAATACACGTTCACCCGTGACATTTACTTGCAACGTCGCAAAGCCCTGGTATTTGATGGGCAAGAACCGCCTGAAAATGCCGAGCCACCATCGACAGCTGCGACACCTGCAACACCTTCGCAACCGTCGAAGTAGGCCGCGCAAGCGTGTTGTGTCTGCACGCAGTGACGCGTGTCAGCCCACCTGACTGCTAGGACGTTATGAAGTATGCGGAAACTTCCGCAATGGAGAAATCAGCAATGAACCGTCGTTTTTGGACCAAAATTTCCGCAAGTTTCCTTTTTGGGCTCTCGCTCGGCGCAGGTGTTTCTGCCCAGGGCAACGATGAAGCGCCAGAAGCGCTGATCAAACGCCTGTCCACCGAGGTGCTGGACAGCATCAAGGCCGACAAAAGCATCCAGTCCGGAGACACAGGCAAAGTCGTGACACTGGTTGAATCCAAAGTCATGCCGCACGTCAATTTTGAGCGCATGACAGCCTCGGCCGTGGGCCCCGGCTGGCGCCAGGCAACCCCTGAGCAGCGCAAACGCCTGCAGGAAGAGTTCAAGACCTTGCTGGTGCGCACTTACGCCGGTGCGTTGACCCAGGTGACCGACCAGGTTATTTTTGTCAAGCCGATGCGCGCTTCGACAGACGACAAGGAAGTTGTGACCCGCACGGAGGTCAAGGGCCGTGGCGACCCGATTCAACTGGACTATCGCTTGGAGAAAACTCCGGGGCAAGGCGCTGGCTGGAAGATTTTCAACATCAATGTGCTGGGCGTGTGGCTGGTTGAGACCTACAAAAGCCAGTTTTCGCAGGAAATCAACGCCAAAGGCATTGATGGCCTGATCACCTTGCTTTCGGAGCGCAACAAGTCCAACGCCAAAAAGGGCTGATCCCTTTGAGGGAAGCTGCAAAACCATGCTGAAACTGCCCGCCATCCTGACCCAGGCTCAGGCGGGCGCATGCCTGGCGACGCAGTTGGCCGGTTTGCGTGCGCAAACGGGTGACACCGTGCAGGTCGATGCCTCGCAGCTGGACCAGTTTGACTCTTCGGCGCTGGCTGTCCTGCTGGCGTTTCGCCGTGAGGCCTTGGCGTTGGGCAAGCGGTTTTTGGTTCTGGGGTTGCCGCCGCGACTGGCGAATTTGGCGCGCCTCTACGGTGTTGAGGATTTGATGCCACTGGCCTAGCAGCGCGCACGGCTAAAATGGTGCGGTCTCATGCCAGCCATCTCCTTTCAGAACGTCTCCAAAAGTTACCCGCTACCCCGAGGTGCCAAAGGTTCCACTTTCCTGGCCCTCGACAATGTCAGCCTCGATATCGAAGAGGGTGAGTTTTTTGGGCTGCTCGGGCCAAACGGTGCCGGTAAAACCACCCTGATCAGCGTATTGGCCGGGTTGACGCGCCCGACTGGGGGCAAAGTGTCGGTGTTGGGCCATGACGTGCAGGTCGACTATGCCCAGGCGCGCCGCAGACTCGGGGTCGTGCCGCAAGAGTTGGTGTTTGACCCGTTTTTCAATGTGCGCGACGTGTTGCGCATCCAGTCTGGCTACTTCGGCGTGAAAAACAACGACGCCTGGATCGACGAGTTGCTTGAAAGCCTCGGCCTCACAGACAAAGCCCATGCCAACATGCGCCAGCTTTCAGGTGGCATGAAGCGCCGCGTTCTGGTGGCGCAGGCGCTCGTGCACAAACCGCCGGTGATTGTGCTGGACGAGCCCACTGCCGGCGTTGACGTGGAACTGCGCCAGACGCTCTGGCAATTTATTGCCAAGCTCAACAAACAGGGCCACACCGTGCTCCTGACCACCCATTACCTGGAAGAGGCCGAGGCGCTGTGTGGCCGCATTGCCATGTTGCAGACCGGGCGCGTGGTGGCGTTGGCCTCGACCTCCGATTTGCTCAAGGCGGCCTCGAGCAATGTGTTGCGATTCAAAATCGACCACGAGCTGCCGCCTGACCTGGCCCGGCAAGCCCGCGTAACCGGTCGCATTGTTCAGTTCCCGGCGCACAACGCCACCGAAATCGAACAATACCTGGCGGCAGTGCGCGAGGCTGGCCTGGTCGCCGAAGACGTCGAGATTCGCAAAGCCGATCTGGAAGATGTGTTTCTGGAGGTCATGGCGCGCAAGTACGAAACGCCAGAGGCAAGCATGCAATTTTTTGCCGGGCCGCCCCAAGAAAAATTAGCCCCCTCGGGGGGCAGCGAACCACACAAAGTGGGGAGCGTGGGGGCGACATGAACGGCTGGCAAACGCTGATGTACAAAGAGGTGCTGCGCTTCTGGAGTGTGGCGTTTCAGACCGTGGCCGCGCCAGTGCTCACGGCGGTCATGTACATGCTGATCTTTGGCCATGTGCTTGAAGCCCATGTCAAGGTTTATGACAAGATCAGTTACACGGCATTCTTGGTGCCAGGCCTCGTGATGATGAGTGTCTTGCAAAACGCCTTTGCGAACAGCTCGTCCTCGTTGATCCAGAGCAAGATCATGGGTAACCTGGTGTTCTTGTTGCTCACGCCGCTGTCCCATTGGAACTGGTTTGTGGCTTACGTGGGCTCCAGCATCGTGCGCGGGCTGCTGGTCGGCGCGGGGGTTTTTGCCGTTACGGCGTGGTTTGCCCCCTTGAGTTTTGAGGCGCCGCTGTGGATTCTGGTTTTTTCCGTGCTGGGTGCGGCCCTCATGGGAACCTTGGGGTTGATCGCTGGCCTGTGGGCGGAAAAATTCGACCAGCTCGCCGCGTTCCAGAATTTCGCCATCATGCCGATGACGTTTCTGAGCGGCGTGTTTTATTCGATCCATTCTTTGCCCGCCTTCTGGCAAAAGGTCAGCCACCTGAACCCGTTTTTCTACATGATTGACGGTTTTCGCTACGGCTTTTTTGGTGTGAGTGATGTCTCGCCCTGGCTAAGCCTGGGTGTCGTGGCCACGGCACTGGCGCTGGTGAGTGTGGTGACGGTGCACCTCTTGCGCATCGGCTACAAAATACGGCACTGAGCCCCGAGCCCTTTTCAACGATTGCCGATCCATGACTTCCGACGACCTCAAGACCCTCATCATGACGGGCCTGCCCTGCCTGCATTGCGACGTGGTGGGCGACGGCCGCCATTGGACAGCCACCATCGTTTCGCCAGAATTTGAAGGCAAACGTGCGATTGCCCGGCACCAGCGGGTGTACGCCACACTCGGTGAGAAAATGCACACGGACGAGGTGCATGCCTTGTCGATGCAAACGTTCACGCCTGAAGAGTGGGCCGCAAAAAACTGAGGCGACACCGGGCAGCCCGTGTTGGGTCTGGTGGGTGGTCGGGGATTCTCCGTAACTTTGGAAGCAGATGGACAAATTGTTGATTCGCGGCGGCCGCGCCCTGCATGGAACCGTGCAGGTCAGCGGTGCCAAAAATGCCGCCTTGCCGGAGTTGTGCGCAACGCTGCTCACGGCAGAGCCGTGCACGCTCTTGAACGTGCCACGCCTGCAGGACGTGGCGACGATGCAAAAACTCATCCGCAACATGGGTGTGTCGGTCGAGCGCGGGCCTGACGGCGCCATCCGGGTCGACGCCAGTGGATTGAGTTCACCTGAAGCGCCTTACGAGCTGGTCAAGACCATGCGCGCCTCGGTGCTGGCGCTGGGGCCGCTGCTTGCGCGTTTTGGCGAAGCCACGGTTTCGCTGCCCGGCGGCTGTGCAATCGGATCAAGGCCGGTTGACCAGCACATCAAGGGTCTGCAAGCGATGGGTGCCGAGATCACGGTCGAACACGGTTACATGATCGCCCGCTTGCCCCGGGGCCAAACGCGGCTCAGGGGCGCGCGCATCGCCACTGACATGGTGACCGTCACCGGCACCGAGAATTTTTTGATGGCGGCGAGCCTGGCCGAAGGTGAAACTGTTCTGGAAAACGCCGCGCAGGAGCCGGAGATTCCCGACCTCGCCGAAATGCTCATCAAGATGGGCGCGAAAATCGAAGGCCATGGCAGCAGCCGGATCCGCATTCAGGGCGTGGAAATACTGCATGGATGCACCCACCAGGTGGTGGCCGACCGGATCGAAGCCGGCACGTTTCTGTGCGCCGTTGCCGCCGCCGGGGGCGATGTGCTGCTCAAGGACGCGCGGGCCGACCATCTGGACGCGGTGGTGGAAAAGCTGCGCGACGCCGGTGCGACCATCACGGTGCTGGATCGTGCCATCCGCATCCAATCGGGCGGGCGCCTCAAGGCGCAGACCTTCCGCACCACCGAATACCCCGGATTCCCCACCGACATGCAGGCGCAGTTCATGGCGCTCAACTGCATCTCCACCGGCACGGCCAAGGTGACTGAAACAATTTTCGAGAACCGCTTCATGCACGTCAACGAACTGGTTCGGTTGGGTGCCAACATCCAGATCGACGGCAAAGTGGCGGTGGTCGAAGGGGTTGAAAAACTCTCCGGCGCCACCGTGATGGCCACCGACCTGCGCGCGTCGGCAAGCCTGGTGATCGCCGGTCTGGTGGCCGACGGCGAAACCGTGGTTGACCGCATTTACCACCTGGACCGGGGATACGACCAGATGGAAGCCAAACTGCGCGGCGTCGGTGCCGACATTGAAAGGCTGAAATGATCACGCTTGCGCTGTCAAAAGGCCGCATCTTTGAAGAAACCCTTCCGCTTCTGCTGGCGGCCGGCATCGAGGTTCTGGAAGACCCCGAAAAGTCGCGCAAACTCATACTGGCCACCAGCCAGCCCGGGGTGCGTGTCCTGGTGGTGCGCGCAACCGATGTGCCAACCTATGTGCAATACGGTGGCGCCGACCTTGGCATCACCGGCAAAGACACCTTGATCGAACACTCGGCAGATTGGGGCGGCGGCACAAGCGCGTCGGGCCTGTACCAGCCGCTTGACCTTCAAATCGCCAAATGCCGCATCAGTGTGGCCGTGCGCGCTGATTTCGATTACGCCCGCGCCGTCAGGCAGGGCAGCCGCCTGAAAGTAGCGACGAAATATGTGGCCATTGCACGCGAGTTTTTTGCAGCCAAAGGCGTGCACGTGGACATGGTCAAACTCTACGGCAGCATGGAGCTGGCGCCGCTGACGGGTTTGGCCGATGCGATCGTGGACCTGGTTTCCACCGGCAACACGCTCAAGGCCAACCACCTGGTGGAGGTGGAGCACATCATGGACATCAGCTCGCGCCTTATCGTCAACCAGGCTGCACTCAAGCTCAAACAGGCGCCGCTGCGCCACATCATTGACGCGTTTGCGAGTGCCGTTGCGGCACGTGCCAGCTGAAACACCACCATGAGCCTGGCAGCAACCCCCGCCCGTCTTTCAACCGCCAGTGCCAGCTTTGAGGCTGAGTTCAAGGCGCGTCTGCATGTGTCTGACGCGGCCGATGCGGCCATCGAAACGGTGGCCGCGCAAATACTGGCCGATGTGCAGCTGCGCGGTGACGCCGCCGTGCTGGAATACACCCGGCGTTTTGACCGTGTCGATGCGGGCACGGTCAAGGCGCTTGAGCTGACCCAGGCCGAGCTCAAAGCGGCCTTCGAGTCCATTCCTGTGGCGCAGCGTGAAGCCTTGCAGGCAGCCGCTGCCAGGGTGCGCGGCTACCACGAGCGCCAAAAGAAGGCCAATGGTGAAAGCTGGTCTTACCGCGATGCCGATGGCAGCCTGCTCGGCCAGAAGGTCACGCCGATTGACCGGGCCGGCATCTACGTGCCAGGTGGCAAGGCGAGTTACCCGTCAAGCGTGTTGATGAATGCCATTCCGGCCCACGTCGCCGGTGTGGGCGAAATCATCATGGTGGTGCCCACCCCCGGCGGTGAGAAAAACGCCATGGTGCTGGCGGCGGCTTATGTGGGGGGTGTTACTCGGGCTTTCACCATTGGTGGCGCCCAGGCCATCGGTGCGCTGGCATACGGCACGGCCACGATTCCCGCCGTCGACAAAATCACCGGCCCAGGCAACGCCTACGTGGCCGCCGCGAAACGCCGTGTGTTTGGCACAGTGGGCATTGACATGATCGCCGGGCCCAGCGAAATTCTGGTGCTGGCCGATGGCTCCACTGCGGCCGACTGGGTAGCGATGGACCTCTTCAGCCAGGCCGAGCACGACGAAATGGCGCAGAGCATTTTGTTGTGCCCCGATTTGGCCTACATCGAACAGGTGCAGCAGGCCATGAGCCGCCTCTTGCCCGACATGCCACGCGCCGCCATCATCGCCAAGTCGCTCAATGACCGCGGCGCCTTGATCCACACCCGCAGCATGGAAGAAGCCTGCGCCATCAGCAACCGGATTGCGCCTGAGCACCTTGAAGTCAGCAGCCGCGACCCGCACCAATGGGAGCCGTTGCTCAAACACGCCGGTGCGATCTTCCTGGGCGCGTTCACCTCCGAGAGCCTGGGCGACTACTGCGCCGGCCCGAACCACGTCTTGCCCACCGGGGGCACGGTTCGATTCTCCAGCCCGCTCGGTGTCTACGATTTCCAGAAACGCAGCAGCCTGATCGAAGTGAGCGAAGCCGGGGCGCAATCACTTGGAAAAATCGCTTCTGTGCTGGCGCACGGTGAAGGCCTGCAGGCGCACGCGCGGGCTGCCGAAATGCGGTTGAAATAGAAATTAATTGGGGTCAGATTCCAATTATTTATGCTAATTTTGCATTGATAATTGGAATCTGACCCCAATTGATATTTTCGTGTTACACGAACTTCGTGTAATATCGAGCCCATGAAAAACGTCACCATCACTGTCGACGAAGCAGCCCTTGAGTGGGCGCGCATTGAAGCGGCCAAACGCAACACCAGTGTTTCCCGCCTGGTAGGGGAGATGCTGGCAGACAAAATGCGCCATGACGACTCTTACGAGCGGGCCTACCAGTCATGGCGCACGGATAAGAGGGTTTGGCGTTCCGACGGAAGCCCCTACCCTTCACGCGAAGAAACCTACAACCGGGGGGCCGGCCAGGCATGAACACGTTGGTGTTCGTGGATGCCAACGTGCTGCTCTACAGCGAAGACGCCAGAGACCCCGACAAGCAAAAAGCGGCGCTCCTGTGGCTGGATGAGTTGTGGCGTCGCCAATGTGGACGGATTGGCATGCAGACCCTCAATGAGTTTTACGTCAACGCAACGCGCAAGCTCACCCCTCGATTGCCGCAGGACGTTGCACGCACCAAAATTCGCTGCTTTGATGCGTGGGAACCCTGGCAAATCGATCAAGCAACGTTGGAGTCGGCGTGGTCTGTTGAGAGTCGATATGGACTGCACTATTGGGACAGCCTGGTGATTGCCGCAGCACAACACTCAGGGTGTCGCTACCTGCTGAGTGAAGACATGGGCCACGAACAGTTTTACGGAACGCTTCAAGTTATCAGCCCATTTAAATCCAGTATTGATATCCTAAATGCAACCCCATGACAGCGCCTTATGACAGCCAACAAGATCGACATGCTCATCCAGTCCCGCATCCGGCAAGACATCGTCTCCATGCACGGCTACGCGATCCAGGATTCGCGCGGCATGGTCAAGCTCGACGCCATGGAGAACCCGCACCGGCTCTCACCTGAGTTGCAGGCCCGGCTCGGTGCGCGCCTGGGCGCAGCGCCGCTGAACCGTTACCCCAACGCGCGGGTCGACGACCTGCGCGCCGCTTTGGCCACCTACGCGAAGATGCCCGCCGGTCACGACATCATGCTGGGCAACGGTTCCGACGAGCTGATTTCTCTTCTTGCGATGGCGGTTGACCTGCCCGCCGCGCAAAACCCCAGCGGCCAGCTGCCCGTAATCCTCGCGCCCGAACCCGGTTTTGTGATGTACGCCATGAGCGCGCAATTCCAGGGCCTGCGGTATGTGGGCGTGCCGCTCACTGCCGATTTCGAGCTGGATGAAGCGGCCATGCTCGCGGCGATCCAGTAGCACCAACCGGCCATCGTGTACCTCGCCTACCCGAACAACCCCACGGCCAAATTGTGGAACGACGCGACGATCCAGAAAATCATCGCGCTGCAAGGTGAGCAGGGCGGTTTGGTGGTCATGGACGAAGCCTACCAGCCGTTTTCATCCAAAAGCTGGATCGAGCCGATCACGGCGCGGCCCGAAAAACACAGGCATGTGCTCTTGATGCGCACCCTCTCCAAATTCGGCCTGGCCGGTGTGCGCATTGGTTACATGATGGGCGAAAAGGCCCTGATTGACGAAATCAACAAACTGCGCCCGCCCTACAACATCAGCATCTTGAACTGCGAATGCGCGCTGTTTGCCATTGAACACGCCGATGTGTACCGCGCCCAGGCCGAAGATTTAATTGCGCAGCGCGCTGCACTTTTAAAAGCGCTCGCGGCCCTGCCGGGTGTCACCCGCTGGCCCAGCGACGCCAATATCGCGCTCATCCGCGTGCCAGACGCTGCCAAAACCTTTGACGGCATGAAAGCCCAGGGCGTGTTGGTCAAGAACGTTTCTAAAATGCACCCCTTGCTCGCCAATTGTTTGCGCCTCACTGTCGGCACGGCCGGTGAAAATGCACTGATGCTCGCAGCCCTTCAAAAATCCTTATGACCCCAACTCCCGCAACAACGCCTTTGGCAAACGCCGCAGACCGCATCGCCCAGGTCAGCCGCAACACCGCTGAAACCCAAATCAAGGTGCGCGTCAACCTCGACGGAACCGGCCAGGCGGCGCTCAAGACCGGCATTGGTTTCTTCGACCACATGCTCGACCAGATCGCCCGCCACGGCATGCTCGACTTGGACATCGCCGCCGACGGCGACCTGCACATTGACGGCCACCACACCGTGGAAGACGTGGGCATCACGCTGGGCCAAGCGGTGAACCAGGCGGTTGGCGACAAAAAAGGCATCCGCCGGTACGGCCACGCCTATGTGCCGCTTGACGAAGCACTCTCACGGGTTGTGATTGATTTTTCGGGCCGCCCCGGCCTGGTGATGAACGTGCCTTTCAAAAGCGGCATGATCGGCACCTTTGATTCACAACTCGCGCACGAGTTTTTCCAGGGTTTTGTGAACCACGCCTTTGTCACGCTGCACATCGACAATTTGAAAGGCGAAAACGCCCACCACCAGTGTGAAACCGTGTTCAAGGCCTTCGCGCGGGCGCTGCGCATGGCGCTGGAGATGGACCCGCGCGCGGCAGGCACCATTCCGTCGACCAAAGGCAGTTTGTAGACGGCGTGTCAATAATTAACATGGGTGTTAATTATTGCGAAATTTTCGCCAAATTTCTGAAAAGTATCAAATAAATTGGCAGTTAAGTCACATGATATATGAATAGTTTGCTACATATTGTCTAGCAACTGACTCGCCGCTTAAACTTTCCAAAGTGAACAACAAAACAATCGCCGTCGTCGACTACGGCATGGGCAACCTGTTTTCCATGGCCCAGGCGGTGCGTTTCGCGGCCAAAGACAGTGGTTTTGAGGTTGTCATCACCGCCCGGCCGGACGAGGTGCGCAAAGCTGAACGGGTGGTTCTGCCGGGGCAGGGTGCCATGCCCGACTGCATGCGTGAGCTGCACGACTCGGGGTTGCAGCAATCGGTGCTGGAGGCGGCGGCCAGCAAACCGCTGTTTGGCGTGTGTGTCGGCATGCAAATGCTGATGGACAGCAGCGACGAAGGCCGCAAAGAGGCTCCAGGCGTCAAGACGCCGGGTTTGGGCCTGATTCCCGGTGAAGTCGTCAAATTTGACCTGGCCGGCAAACACCAGGCCGACGGCAGCCGTTTCAAAGTGCCACAAATGGGCTGGAACCAGGTGTTTCAGCGCCAGCACGGTCAACGTGCCCACGCCCTGTGGGCCGGTGTGCCAGACGGCAGCTACTTCTATTTCGTCCACAGTTTCTACGTCAAACCGTCTGAAACACGCCACAGCGCGGGCGCGACCGACTACGGCCAATTGTTTTCATCTGCAATTGCACGCGATAATATTTTCGCCACCCAATATCATCCGGAAAAAAGCGCAGCCCAAGGTTTGTCACTCTACAAAAACTTCCTGACCTGGAACCCTTGATTGCCCGCGCCTGCGTCCGCCCCCTTCTTTTCCTGCCTCACCCGCTTTCACAGCGTCTGACATGCTGCTCATTCCCGCGATCGACCTGAAAGACGGTCTGTGTGTGCGCCTCAAACAAGGCGACATGGCCCAGTCCACCACCTTCGGCGAAGACCCGCCCGTCATGGCGCGCAGTTGGGTGGACAAAGGC
>JANNMM010000304.1:0-8143 GCA_031397915.1 Rhodoferax sp.
TGTCTTGCAGCTGGATGTCAATCGGCGCCATGGCCAAAATCAGGCCTGTGAAGCCGCCCATGGTGAACACGAAGATGAAGCCGACGGCGAACAACATCGGCGTTTCAAACGTCATCGAGCCCTGCCACATGGTGGCGATCCAGTTGAAGATTTTCACGGCCGTTGGCACGGCAATCAGCATCGTGGCGTACATGAAGAACAGCTGGCCGGTCACCGGCATGCCAGTGGTGAACATGTGGTGCGCCCACACGATAAAGCTCAGGATCGCGATGGATGAGGTGGCGTAGACCATCGAAGCGTAACCAAACAGGCGCTTGCGGGCGAAGGCCGGCACCACCTGGCTGATGATGCCGAAGGCCGGCAAAATCATGATGTAAACCTCGGGGTGGCCGAAGAACCAGAAAATGTGCTGGAACATGACCGGGTCGCCACCGGCTGCCGGGTTGAAGAAGCTCGTGCCAAAGTGGCGGTCGGTCAGCGTCATGGTGATGGCGCCGGCCAAAACCGGCATCACGGCGATGAGCAAGTAGGCGGTGATAAGCCATGTCCAGCAGAACATCGGCATCTTCATCAGCGTCATGCCGGGGGCGCGCATGTTGAGGATGGTGACGATGATGTTGATGGAGCCCATGATCGAGCTGGCACCCAGAATGTGCAGTGCAAAAATGCCGGCGTCCATCGAGGGGCCCATTTGCAGCGTGAGGGGCGCGTAAAACGTCCAGCCGGCAGCGGGTGCGCCGCCTGGCATAAAGAACGACAAGATCACCAAAACGCCTGCCGGAATCACCAGCCAGAAGCTCAGGTTGTTCATGCGGGCGAAAGCCATGTCGGGCGCGCCGATTTGCAGCGGAATCATCCAGTTGGCAAAGCCCACAAACGCCGGCATGATGGCGCCAAACACCATCACGACGCCGTGCATGGTGGTGAGCTGGTTGAAGAGCTCGGGATTGACCAGTTGAAGGCCGGGCTGGAACAGCTCGGCGCGGATGAGCAGCGCCAACACGCCGCCAAACATCAACATCGTGAAGGCAAACAGCAAATACAGCGTGCCGATGTCTTTGTGGTTGGTGGCAAACACCCAGCGCCGCCAGCCGGCGGGGGCGCCATGGTGGGCGTGATCATCGTGGTGATCGGTACCATGTGCGTGGTCGTGGTGGTCTATAACGGCGCTCATGCTGGGTTCCTTCTCAATTCTCTAGATTCGCAAATTTCGGGGGCGAGGTGCTGCGCCATCACTTCCGCGCGGAAGCAACTTCAGAGGGCTGCACCAGCTGGCCGGTTTTGTTGGACCATGTGTTTTTGGTGAACGTGATCACGGCTGCAATGTCGGTGTCGCTCAGCTGTTTCCAGGCCGGCATGGCGCCCTGGTTCTGGCCGTTGAGCAAGACTGCAATCTCTTTGCCTTTGTCAGCGTCGAGGACCACCGGCGAAGCGTCCAGCGCCTTGATCGGGCCTGCCCCCTTGCCGTTGGCCTGGTGGCAGGCGGCGCAATTGGCAGCGTAGACTTTTTCACCGCGTTTGATGATGTCGTCTGCGGTCCAGACCTTGGTGGGGTCATCCAGTTTGGCGGCTTGTTTTTTCCTCTCGCCGTCCACCCATTTGGCGTAGTCTTCGGCCGACACCACTTTCACATGGATCGGCATGTAGGCATGCTCCTTGCCGCACAACTCGGCGCACTGGCCGTAAAAGTCACCGATCTTCTCGGCGCGAAACCAGGTGTCGCGCACGAAGCCGGGAATCGCGTCTTGTTTGATGCCGAACGAAGGCACCATGAAAGCATGGATCACGTCAACCGCGGTGACGATCACGCGAACCTTCTTGTTCACCGGCACGACCAGCGGGTTGTCGACTTTGAGCAGGTAGTCGTCCACCACCTGGCCAGGCTTGGGGCCACCGTTGTTGGACATTTCGCGGTGCGTGCTGTCAAGCTGCGAGACGAAGCCGATGCCTTCACCCTCACCCTTCAGGTAGTCGTAGCCCCATTTCCACTGGTAGCCGGTGGCTTTGATGGTGAGGTCGGCGTTGGTGGTGTCTTTCATGGCCACGATCACCTTGGTGGCCGGCAGGGCCATAAGGATCACGATGATGAAAGGCACGATGGTCCAGATGATCTCAACGGTGACCGACTCGTGGAAATTCGCAGCCTTGTAGCCTTTGTCCTTGCGGTGTTTCCAGATGGAATAAAACATCACCGCGAACACCGCCACAAAAATCACCGTGCAGACGATCAGCATGAACCAGTGCAGCCAGGCCTGCTCTTCGGCGATTTTGGTCACCGCCGGGTGCAGGTTGAGCTGGTTGACAGCCGGCCCACCCGGCAGGCTGTTGACAGCGTGGGCTGCCGTCAAGGCGACGGAACCGGCCCAGGCGCCCAGTGCCATGACAAACAGGGCGAAAGTATTGGAGATGCTCTTCATCGTGTTCACTTCTTCATTGCCTCTAACAAAAATTTCAAATCCTTGCCGCGCCCGCCCGGCATCCACGCCAAAACGGTTCAAGCCGGGTCAATCGCTCAAGCCTCTCGCAGCGCCATGCGGATCTCACGCGCCAGTTGTGGCCGCAATTCAGGCCGGACATACCGGCCCACATTGATGCGCCGCCCCTGCCCCGACAACTCAATCAGCGAGCCATCACCAAGGCGGGGCTCCACACGGACCCATTCACGGTTGAACTCGGCGCGTTCGAGCTTGCCGCCGTTTTCGAGCTCAACCACCAATTGCGGACCGGCCAGCGAAATCCGCTCGCCGTCACCGGCGTGGCGCGCGTAGACCAGAAACGCGACACCGACCGCGACCAGCTCCGCCCACGCAAACGGCAACACGAAAGTTGCCCCCTGGAACCAGAATGCCGTGCCGATGCCCAGTGACACCACACACAACGACAGGTAAAGCAAACCCAACTGACCCGGTGTGACCGAGCAGTTACGCCGCAAAAACCACTGGACGCTTTGGCCTTTAACCGTAGCGAAGCGAAAAATCAAGTCTGTCACGCAGGTTGCCTGAACAAATCCGAACCAAAACCGGCTGGCGCGCTGAAACCCGTTGGCCCCAACCCACCGACTTCAAAACTCCAAGGGTATTCCCCTGAAATCCAACCGCGAGATTGTAGCCGACCGCCTGGCCCGGATGGATGTCCACGCTGGCTAGGTGGCCGCTACTTTGTTACGCTGAAGTGCCTTGCGCATTTCGTCCAGCGAAACCGTCGTCTCGGTGTTGACGGCCAGCCGCCGGGCCGGTTTGATGGCGTGGCCGTAAACCACCTCGAAGCTCAGCTTGAGCCGCCCACCGTCTGCGGGGTCGGCCAGTTGCGCCCTCAAGGCTTGCTTGAGAAGCGCGAGCCAGCCGCGCCCGCGCAGCGCCGCAAATCGGCCCGGGTGTAAATTGCGCCCGAGCGTGCGCAACTCGGCCAGCAATCGTTCTGGCGTTTCGTAACTCAGGGTGATGCGCTCCATGTCCAACACCGGCTCGGCAAAGCCACTGGCGACAAGCATGTCGCCCCAGTCGTGCATGTCGGTGAACTCATGGGACGGCGCGGGCCAGCCGAGTTGCTGGTACAGCCCACGCAATTCACGCAGGGTGTCCGGCCCGAAGCAGGAGAACATCAAAAATCCGTCTTCCGCCAATGTTTTGTGCCACGCGGCGATCAAGGCCTGCGGGTCCGCCGCCATGTGCAGGGCCATGTTGGCCCACAGCATCTGGGCTTCGCCGCTTGGTGGCAGCGCAATTTGTGTTTTGGGCGATGTCCAGCGCGCCAATTTCCACCACGGTTTTGCTATTTTTTTTCTAGCTACTTCAACATGTTTCTCGTGACCCAGGGCTAAAAAACATTTTGAATCCGGGTACCGGCGGGCCAGCAATTCGTGCGCAGCCATACCACCCTTCAGTGGCTCCCAGTGCGTCCACACGGCAGGTTGCAAGCGGATCAGGGCCAGGCGCTCCTCCATGCGGCGCGCCACTTCCTCATGCAGCCAGGGCGACGACGCCTGCACCAGGCCGTCAAAACGGGCCGCGGCAAGGGGGTCGATGGTGGGTGGGCGCTCGGTCGGCATGGCTGGGCGATGGGTTGCGGCGAGTATATTGACACCGCCGTGTTGAAACCTCCTGCCGTCATTCTCCCAACCCCTGCCAGCGATTGGCAGTGCCCATGTTGCGCTCACTGATCCAGAGGGCCAGCAACACCCTGCCGAGCCAATGCGCCGTTTGTCGGGCCTGGCCTACGGCGCAGCCGGTGTGTGAAGCCTGTGTGGCCGAGTTTGGGCAACCCCGGCCGCGTTGCCAATCATGCGCCCTGCCGGTGCAGGGCGGTGTCAGCCGCTGTGGTGAATGTGTCGTGAACCCGCCGCCACTTGATGCCTGTTTAACCGCCGTGACTTACGACTTCCCGTGGCAAGACCTGGTGATGGATTTCAAATTTCGCGACAAACCCGGTTGGGCCGACCTGTTTGCGCTCCTGCTCAAAAGCATGCCCGGGGTGGACGCCGCGCTCGCCCATGCCGACTTGTTGGTGCCCTTGCCCCTGGGCAGGACACGATTGCGGGAGCGCGGCTACAACCAGGCGCTTGAGCTGGCACAGGCTCTGGAACCCGGCAAAACCCGCGCCCGGCTGCTGCTGCGCATCAAGGACACACCGGCCCAGAGCCTGCTGGACCGGGCGGCGCGCCTGAGTGAAGTGCGCGACGCATTTGCAGTTGATCCGCTGCTCGTCGACCAGATCCGTGGCAAATCCATCCTGCTGGTGGACGACGTGATGACCACCGGCGCCACCTTGTATGCCGCTGCCCGCACCCTGCGCGCGGCCGGTGCAGCCCACGTCACGGGCCTCGTCTTTGCCAGAACAGACCGTGAATAATCCCGCCCATGTTCAACATCGTTCTGGTCGAGCCTGAAATCCCGCCCAACACCGGCAACGTGATCCGCCTGGCGGCCAACACTGGTTGCCGCCTGCACCTCATCGAGCCGTTGGGGTTCACGATGGAAGACGCCCAGCTGCGCCGCGCCGGGCTGGATTACCACGAGTACGCGCAGGTCGTTCGCCACGCGAACTGGCCCAAATTCGTAGACACCGAGAAGCCAGCGCAAGAGCGTCTCTTTGCGCTCACGACCCGGGGTCAAACGTCCGTTTATGAAGCGAAGTTTTTACCTGGCGATTGGCTGGTGTTTGGCTCTGAAACAAAAGGCCTGAGCGACGCGGTGCGGGCAGAGATCAGTTCCCCCCAATGGCTGAAACTGCCCATGCGCGACGGGCAACGCAGCCTCAACCTGTCAAACGCCGTGGCGGTGACCGTGTTTGAGGCCTGGCGGCAAAACGGCTTTCAGGGGTAACTGCGCCCGATCGACTCGGCCACACACACGGGTTTGTCGGAGCCTTCGCGCTCCACCGTCACACCCCAGGTGAACTGCTTGCCGTTACGGTCGATGTCTTCGACCTTCAGCAATTTCAGCTGCCCGCGCAGGCGGCAGCCCACGGGCGCGGGCGAGGTAAAACGCACCTTGTTCAGACCGTAATTCACACCCATTCCCTTTTCCTTCACCTCAAAGGTGTTGGCCATGAGTTTGGGCAACAGTGACAGCGTGAGGAAACCGTGCGCAATCGGTGCGCCGAACGGGCCGGCCTTGGCGCGTTCCACGTCCACGTGGATCCACTGGTGGTCGCCGGTGGCCTCTGCAAACAGGTTCACCTGCTGCTGCGTGATGGTGACCCAGTCGCTGGTGCCGACTTCCTGCCCGACGCAGGACGCCAGTTCGGCTATGGTTTGAAATGTCTTCATGGTGTCTCCTGAGTGTGTGTTTCGGTGATCTTTACTTGTCCAGCCAGCGGCAAATCGATTGCCACTGCAACAGGTCTTTTTCGACCCGCCCTGGCGCCACGTCAAACAGGGTGAGCCCGCGTGCGGCCAGGTGCACGTAATTTTGCGTGTCGCGCACATAACCCAGCACCGGCAGCTTCAGCGAATCGACAAACTCGTGCAGCTTGTCAGAGGAAATGGTGCGCTCGTCCACACGCATGCCGATCAGGCCCACTTGCAGATGGTCGGCATTTTTGCTTCTGGCCAGTTCGTCCAGAAAACTGCGCGTGGCGAAGATGTCAAACACGCTGGGCTGCAGCGGAATGATGACTTTGGTGGCCATCTTCATCACGTCGTTGAAGCGCCAGCCGGAAAGCCCGCCGGGTGTGTCGAGCACCACGTGCGTCGTGCCTTTGGGCGGCTTGACGATCATGTCGGCATTGACCTCCCAGGTTGAAATCGGCCGGGCGTTGGGTGGCCTTAATCCCAGCCAGAGTTTGGCCGACTGCTGGCGGTCGACATCGCCGAGCATCACAGTGTGCCCTTTGCTCGCGTAATAACCCGCCACATTGGTCGCCAGCGTGGACTTGCCCACGCCGCCTTTCGGGTTCGCAATGACCACCACTGGCATGGCTGTCTCCTGGAGTTGTTTTGAATGGCTTGCAAGTGGTATGTTAGCGCCATGGAACACGCACCCTCCTGGCTGGTCAATTCCTTCATTTACCTGAGCGCCGCCGTCATCGCCGTGCCGCTCTCCAAAGCGCTCGGACTGGGCGCCATCATTGGTTACCTGGCAGCGGGCCTGGCCATTGGCCCCTGGGGACTGGGACTGGTGACGAACGTGGAAGACATCCTGCACTTCGCCGAGTTTGGCGTTGTGTTGATGTTGTTCCTCGTGGGGCTGGAGCTCGAACCCAAACGCCTGTGGAGCCTGCGCCGCCCGATCTTTGGCTGGGGCAGCGCGCAGGTGCTGGGCTGTGCGGCGGCCCTGTTTTTGGGGTTCTACCTGATCGGCCGGTGGTCGCCCGCAGTGTTTGGCGGCTGGCGCACACCACTGGTGGCGGCCCTGGGCCTGGCGCTTTCCAGCACCGCCATCGCGCTGCAGGTGATGGGCGAGCGCAATATGTTGCCCACCTCCAGCGGGCAAGCCGGGTTTTCAATTTTGCTGTTTCAGGACGTGGCGGCCATCCCCATTCTGGCGCTGCTGCCCCTGCTTGCCGCGTCATACGGCGCTCGTGACGCGAGCGAAGGCATGGTGCTGGCTGATGTGGCGCTGGACGTCGGCCGCATCCTCGCCGTGATCGGTGCCATCGTGCTCGGTGGCCGCCTGCTGTTGCGCCCGATCTTCCGCTGGATCGCCCGCTCCAACACACCCGAGATCTTCACGGCGGCATCGCTTCTGCTGGTGGTGGGCATCTCTGCGCTGATGTTGTTCGTTGGCCTTTCGATGGCCCTGGGCGCGTTTCTCGCCGGCGTGTTGCTGGCCGAGAGTGAATACCGGCGCGAACTGGAAACCGATATCGAGCCTTTCAAGGGCCTGCTGCTGGGCCTGTTTTTCATTGCCGTGGGCATGAGCATTGATGTCGGCGTGTTGCTGCAAGCACCCGGCTTGATGGCGCTGGTGGTGCTGGGTTTCATGGGCATCAAGGCGCTGGTGATTTACGGGATCGCGCGCTGGATCGGCCTGCCGTACCAGGACCGCCCGGTGTTCACGCTCTTGCTGGCGCAGGGCGGCGAATTCGCGTTTGTGGTGTTTCAGGCGGCCAGTGGCGCCAAGGTGTTCCCGCCCGAGACGGCGTCTTTGTTGATCGGAGCGGTGGCCGTATCGATGCTGCTCAGCCCCCTGATTCTGGTGGCCATCGACAAACTGCTGTTGCCACGTTTTGCCGACTGCGGCGTACCGCAACTCGAAGAAATCAACGAGCTGCAAAACGCGCCAATCGTCATCGCCGGTTTTGGCCGTTACGGGCAGATCATTGGCCGCATGTTGATCGCGCAAGGCTACACCTGCACCGTGCTGGACCACGACGCCGAGATGATTGAAGCCGCGCGCAACTTTGGGTACCGCGTGTTTTACGGCGACGCATCGAGGCTGGATTTGTTGCGCACAGCGGGCGCCGGCACAGCGAAGGTGCTGGTGATCGCAGTGAACGACAAGGACCAGTGCCTGAAAATTGTTGACCTGGCGCGTGAACATTTCCCGCATTTGCAGCTGGTCGCCCGCGCGCGCGACGTGACGCATTGGCACGAGCTGCGGGAGCGCGGCGTGATGCGCGTGCAGCGCGAGTTGTTTGAAGCCAGCCTGCAAAGCGGCGCCAGTGTGCTCGAAGTGCTCGGCCATGCGCCCGATGACATCGC
>JANNMM010000311.1:0-5640 GCA_031397915.1 Rhodoferax sp.
GTTTCGCAACCCGTTTGGCATTGGCGGGGCAGAGAAAGAAGAAGTCAAACACCGCGGGTTTGTCGAACACATCATCGACTTTCTTGAAATTCAGGCTTTTCGCAAAACGCCGGTGGGTCAATTGCCTTACGGCTTGCAAAAGCGGGTGGACCTGGGCCGGGCGCTTTCCATGGAGCCACAGGTCTTGCTGCTTGACGAACCCATGGCGGGCATGAACCTGGAAGAAAAACAGGACATGTGCCGCTTTGTGCTGGATATCAATGACGAGTTTGGCACCACGGTGGTGCTGATCGAACATGACATGGGCGTGGTGATGGACATCTCTGACCGCGTGGTGGTGCTTGATTACGGCAAAAAAATTGGTGACGGCACCCCCGACGCGGTACGCGCCAATCCGGATGTGATCGCCGCTTACCTCGGCACCTCCCACTGAAAAGAGGATTCAAAGAATGGCGTTCTTTTTAGAGACTTTGCTCGGCGGCTTGATGGCCGGCATGTTGTATTCGCTGGTTGCACTGGGTTTTGTGCTGATTTTCAAGGCCTCGGGCGTGTTCAATTTTGCACAGGGCGCGATGGTGTTGTTTGCAGCTTTGGCCATGGCGCGCTTCGCTGAGTGGTTCCCAAAATACTTCGGCATCAGCTCCTTGTTGCTGGCCAATCTCCTGGCGTTTCTCGCGGCGGGTGTGTTGATGTTTGTCGTGGCCTGGATGATCGAAAAACTGGTTTTGCGCCACTTGGTCAACCAGGAAGGGACCACGCTGCTGATGGCCACCTTGGGCATCAGTTATTTCCTGGACGGTTTTGGCCAGACCATTTTTGGCAGCGACATCTACAAGATTGACATTGGCATGCCCAAAGAGCCGATCATGGCGTTTGAAGGCCTGTTTCAAGGCGGCATACTGATCAACAAGGAGGACCTCTATGCGGCATTGATCGCTGCGGTACTGGTCGGCGCGCTGAGCGTGTTTTTCCAGAAAACCGCCACTGGCCGGGCGCTGCGCGCCGTCGCTGACGACCACCAGGCTGCACAGAGCATCGGAATTCCGCTGAACCGCATATGGGTTGTCGTTTGGTGCGTGGCGGGCATTACCGCGCTGGTGGCCGGCATGATCTGGGGCTCCAAACTCGGCGTGCAGTTTTCCCTGACCGCCGTTGCGCTGCGCGCCTTGCCGGTGATCATTCTGGGGGGACTCACGTCGGTGCCCGGTGCCATCATTGGCGGGCTGATCATCGGCGTTGGCGAGAAGTTGTCCGAGGTTTATCTGGGACCGTATGTGGGCGGTGGCATCGAGATCTGGTTTGCCTACGTGCTGGCGCTGGTGTTTTTGATGTTCCGGCCGCAAGGCTTGTTTGGCGAAAAAATCATTGACCGGGTCTGAAGGCAATTTAGGAATCTATGTTTTACAGAGAAAACGGTCAGTTCAAGACCACATACAGCAAAGACCAGCAGATCTTTCCGATCCTGCAGGACAAGGTCGCCATCCTGGCGCTGGTGGCATTTGCGTTTCTGGGTGTGCCTGCACTGGTCGACGAATACGCCTTTCGTGCCATTCTGATCCCGTTCTTGATTTTGTCGCTGGCTGCGATTGGCGTGAACATCCTGGTCGGGTATTGCGGGCAGATTTCACTGGGATCGGGCGGTTTCATGGCGGTGGGGGCCTATGCGGCCTACAACGTGTTTGTCCGCCTGGAAGGCACTCCTTTGATCGTTGCTTTGCTGGTGGGTGGTTTTTTCGCAACCTTGGTTGGCATCTTTTTCGGCATTCCAAGCTTGCGGGTCAAAGGTCTGTATCTGGCCGTAGCGACTTTGGCGGCGCAGTTTTTCTGCGATTGGGCGTTTTTGCGGGTCAACTGGTTTACCAACAACTCGTCCTCCGGCTCGGTGTCGGTTTCAAACCTCAAGGTGTTTGGTCTACCGGTGGAAACGCCCGTTCAGAAGTACCTTTTTTGTCTGGCGGTACTGGTGGTTTTTGCCTTGCTGGCTAAAAACCTGGTGCGATCCGCCATTGGACGTGAATGGATGGCGATCCGGGACATGGATGTGGCTGCCGCCGTGATCGGCATCCGTCCGATGTACGCCAAATTGAGCGCGTTTGCCGTCAGCTCATTCATCGTCGGCGTGGCAGGTGGTTTGTGGGGCTTTGTACACCTGGGTTCCTGGGAGCCGGCCGCCTTTTCGATTGACCGCTCCTTTCAGCTGCTGTTCATTGTCATCATTGGTGGCATGGGTTCCATCATGGGCGCCTTCTTTGGAGCCGCCTTCATTGTGATCCTGCCGATTTTCCTGAATCAGGTTTTGCCACTGTTTGGGCAAATCATTGGCGTGACGATTTCAACTGCCGCAATCACCCATGCGGAATTCATGATTTTTGGCGCTCTGATTGTTTGGTTTTTGATTGTCGAGCCGCATGGACTGGCCCGCCTGTGGAGCATTGGAAAACAGAAACTGCGCCTGTGGCCGTTCCCGCATTGATTTGGCCTACGGAGGAATCGGGTAAGTCCCGATGCGGTAAAGAGTTCGTGTTCGTTAAACCTAGGCACCTTGTGCTTTAACTTTAGGAGTCCCTTATGAAAATACGTCATCTTGCTCTGGCGGCTGCGTTGGTAGCCGTTGGCTCCTCGGCGTTTGCCCAGGCCAAAGAGCAGTTCTTTCCCTCGCTGGTTTACCGAACCGGCGCTTACGCGCCCAACGGCGTGCCATTTGCCAACGGCTTTGCAGATTACATGAAACTCGTCAACGCCAAAGGCGGTATCAACGGGGTCAAGGTTCTGGTCGAGGAATGTGAAACTGGTTACGCCACCGACAAGGGTGTGGAGTGCTACGAACGCCTGAAAGGCAAACATGGCGGTGCCACGAGTTTCCAGCCTCTGTCGACCGGCATCACATTCGCGTTGACTGAAAAGGCCCCTGGCGACAAAATCCCAATCATCACCTCTGGTTATGGTCGCAGCGAGTCGGCTGACGGTGGCGTTTTCAAATGGAACTTCCCGCTGGTGGGCACCTATTGGGTGGCCGCTGACGTGCTGGTTCAGGAAATCGCCAAAAAAGAAGGTGGCCTGGACAAACTCAAGGGTAAAAAACTGACTTTGGTGTACCACGACAGCCCGTATGGCAAAGAGCCTATCGCATTGTTGCAAGAGCGTGCTGCAGCCCACGGCTTTGTCTTGAGTTTGTTGCCGGTGACGCACCCTGGGGTAGAGCAAAAAGCTACCTGGCTGCAGATCCGCCAAAACCGGCCCGATTACGTTTTGTTGTGGGGCTGGGGCGTGATGAATTCCACTGCGGTCAAAGAGGCCATTGCCACCGGTTATCCGCGCGAGAAGATGTACGGCGTGTGGTGGGCTGGCGCTGAGCCGGATGTCCGCGACGTGGGTGCCGGTGCCAAGGGTTACAACGCGTTGACGCTGCAGCACGGGGCTGAGCCGAATGCCAAGGTCACACAGGACATCCTGACCATGGTGCACGGCAAAGGCCAGGGCACCGGCCCCAAACCCGAAGTGGGCGAAGTGTTGTACATGCGCGGTGCTTCTGCCGCCATGCTGGCAATCGAAGGTGTGCGAGCTGCGCAGGAGCGATTTGGCAAAGGCAAAGTGATGACGGGCGAGCAGGCCCGTTGGGGTTATGAAAACCTGAACCTCACGCAGGCCAAGCTGGATGCTTTGGGCTTCAAGGGCGTGATGCGCCCGGTATCCACTTCCTGTCTGGATCACATGGGTGCTGCCTGGGCCCGCGTGCATGCCTGGGACGGAACCAAATGGAACTTCACCTCGGATTGGCTGCAGGCTGACGACCAGATCATCCGTCCGATGGTTCGGGCTGCGGCGGACAAATACGCAGCTGAAAAGAAGCTGACGCGTCGCACACCCGCTGACTGCCAATCGTAATCAACCTTGCCGAGGGTGGCTGACAACCGCCTTCGGCAGTATTGACAACGCGATTCACCCTCAGTACTTTTGGAAGCGTCGCGAAAGTGGCGCGGAGGGGTTGGCGGCTCTCACGAGCCACCAAATGAAAGGTACACGCTGTGACCTTTCATTTGGTTAACTCCACACATTTATGACTACTCCTGCTCCTGTTACTGTTCTGAACGTCAACGGCATCGAAGTGATCTACAACCACGTGATCCTGGTGCTCAAGGGCGTGTCGCTGAATGTGCCTGACGGCAAGATCGCGGCTCTGTTGGGTGGCAACGGTGCGGGCAAAACCACGACGCTGCGGGCCGTCTCCAACCTGCTCAAAGGTGAGCGCGGTGAAGTCACCAAGGGCAGCATCGAGTTGCGCGGTGAGCGCATTGAAAACCTGAGTCCGGCTGATTTAGTTAACCGCGGCGTGGTGCAGGTGATGGAAGGCCGGCATTGTTTTGCCCACCTGACCATCGAAGAAAACCTGCTCACGGGTGGCTACACCCGCAAGGACAAAGCCGAGATTGCGCGCAACCTGGAAAAGGTTTACGCCTATTTCCCACGCCTCAAGACCCGCCGTACCTCGCAGGCCGCCTACACCTCGGGCGGCGAGCAGCAGATGTGCGCCATTGGCCGCGCCCTGATGACCAACCCCAGCGTGATGTTGCTCGATGAACCGTCGATGGGTCTGGCGCCGCAGATCGTGGAAGAGGTGTTCGAGATCGTCAAAGACCTGAACCAGAAAGAAAAAGTCACCTTCCTGTTGGCCGAGCAAAACACCAACATGGCCCTGCGTTATGCCGACTACGGCTACATCATGGAGTCCGGCCGCATCGTGATGGACGGCGTGGCCAAAGACCTGGCGAACAACGAAGACGTGAAAGAGTTCTACCTCGGCATGGGCGGCTCGGAGCGCAAATCGTTCAAGGATGGGAAGAGCTACAAACGGCGCAAGCGTTGGCTTGCATGACCCCCACGGTCGCCCATTGCGTGTGGCTCCCTGCCCCGCGCAACAATCCTGCGCTTCGCTTGGCGGGGGCCGCATTTTTTCTTGGGGTGGCCCGGCGAAAAAACCTGCCTGATTTTGGATCAATAGATGTCTGACTTTTTTGACGCCCTGGAAACACGCAACCCGGCCGAGCGTGAGTCGGCACTGATGTCCGCGCTGACAGCACAGGTTGCACACGCGCAAAAAAGCAGCACCGCCTATGCCGAGATTCTCAAAGGGGTCGATGCAAGGGCCATCACCAGCCGCGCTGCACTCGCCAAATTGCCTGTCACCCGGAAAAGCGAATTGTTTGACCGGCAAAAGGCAGCCCGTGAAGTGTCTTCGGCCAAAGAGTCGTTTGGTGGTTTTTCGGCGCTTGTGCGCGGCCCCAATATGCCGCATATTTTTGCGTCCCCAGGCCCGATTTACGAGCCGGACGGCGCGTCGCGTGACTACTGGCGTGCCGCGCGTGCGCTTTACGCAGCAGGTTTTCGTTCGGGTGAGCTGGTGCACAACGCCTTCAGTTACCACATGACGCCGGGCGCCTTCATCATGGAATCCGGCGCGCATGCCATTGGCTGCACGGTCTTTCCGGCGGGTGTGGGACAGACCGAGCAACAAATGGAAGCAATTGCCCAGTTGCGGCCCGACGCCTACCTGGGCACGCCGAGTTTTCTGCGCATTCTGGTCGAAAAGGCCCAAGAGGCGGGAAGCGATATCAGCAGCCTCAAGAAAGGCATGGTCGGCGG
>JANNMM010000348.1:0-19698 GCA_031397915.1 Rhodoferax sp.
GCGATGGTTCCGGCCAATGCATATATTTGCAGCGGGGTAGTCCTGCGCGCTGCAACCGCGTCCACCATCAGCGGCAGCGCCGCCACGTGATCCAGATGCGAATGGGTAAGAAACACCTGGTCAATGCCACGCATTTCTTCCAGAGTCAAATCACCCACCCCTGTGCCCGCGTCAATCAGCACGTCACCGTCAATCAGGAAAGACGTCGTTCGGCAGTCCTTGGCTATAGCGCCTGAGCAGCCCAGCACACGTACTTTCATTGCGTGTCCTTATTTGGTTTCGAAATTGGTTGCACCGTCCCATTCGGGATCAAATGGCAACATTCTCATCGAGGCTACACGGTCTGAATACAGTTGGTAAAGGTATTTTTTGGCGTTCGCACGAATCAGGTTAATCAGCAACACATCGCATTGGTCCCAGTCCTGAGTTCGGTAGGCCTTCATAAACGTGCCCCATGTTTTGAGCTCTCTGGCCAAATCTGACGACAGGTCCGCGGTCGGGCCAAGAGGGTGGTAGATGGAAATGGCCTGGTCCTTACCCTTGACACGCACTTTGTCGAGCTCTTCCCAAGCGAATTCTGGGACCTTTTGTCGGGTCGACTCGCTCACAACGATTTCAACTCCGTAAAACTTCGACAATCCCTCTAGCCTTGACCCCAGGTTTACGGCATCACCGATTACCGTGTAGCTTCGACGGATATTGGAACCCATATCACCGACACACATGCTGCCGGTATTGAGCCCAATGCCAATACCGATCTCCGGAATGCCTTTTGCACGATGCTCCTGGTTGATTTCATGAATGGCCTTGGACATCTCCATCGCCGCCACGACGGCCAGTTGCGCGTGGTCGGCGGTTTCAACGGGGGCCCCCCAAAATGCCATTACGCAGTCACCCATGTACTTGTCAATGGTGCCACGGTTTGCGCGAATGCGTCCTGTCAAACGGCTGAAAACATCGTTAAGCAACGCCTGCAATCGGATTGGCTCCATTTTTTCCGACATTTTGGTAAACCCCCGCATGTCGCAAAACATGACGGTCAACTCCTTGTTGAGGGCCTTCATGCTGTAGCTGTCGGGGTCTTTAACCATCTCGTCGACCAGCTCTGGAGGCACGTAAGTGCCAAACAGGTTGGCCAATTCGCGTTTTGAACGGCTCTCGACAAAATATCCGTAGCTCATGTTCAACGCAAAAGCTGCTGCAGCCATGGCCAACGCGCCCGCCAAGGGCAGTACCAGACCCAGCGACTGGTACATCGCAAAATTCAATGCGAAAAGTGTCGCGAGTACACCTGCGCTCAGCAAGACTGCACGTGAAGCGCTCAAAAGTGGCAAGGTTATGGCCAAAGCCAATCCCGACAAAACAAGCATGAGCACGTCATATCCCACGGCATAGTCCGGGCGCACCAGCACCTTGCCGTCTAATAGTCCAGAAATCACATTTGCGTGGGTTTCAACACCGGGATACGTTTCGCCCACCGGCGTAACGCGCAAGTCAATCAGGCCGGGCGCTGTGGTTCCGACCAATACAATTTTGTTCTTCAGTGTCCCAACTGGAATTCTTTTTGCAAGAACATCGGCAGCTGAAACATATTTGAAGGAGCCGCCCGCAGGGCCACCAAGGCCCCGAAACGGGACCAGTGTAGACACCCTGTCATCGACGGGGATGGCATAGGTCCTCTTGTCTGCGAGTGTCAGCTGGATGCTTTCAAGGCCCTGGTAATTTTTGCTTAAAAATCGATCCCGTGGAAAACCAGGTGAAACCGTTGGCAGTCCAATCAGCATGCGAAACATGGCCAGTGACAGGGACTCGTGATACTGTCCTTTGAACTCACCGATCAAGGGCAACGAGCGCACAACGCCGTCTGCTTCCGTAATTGAATTGAAGAACCCGGCCATTGGTGCAGCTTTGGCAATCGTTTCAATGTTTGAACCAAAGCCGTTCCATGAGGTGAACCGTATGGCGCGACCTTGCAATGTCGCACCTGCCATGACCGGCGCCGGCAAAGCGCCAGACGTCCGACCATCCCGGTCACTCGTCAGGTAGTAGCCCAAAACTACCGGACGTTTTTCCAGTGATTTTGCAAATGCGGCGTCGTAGTCAAGTACGCTTTGAAGGCTTTGAATCCTTTCAGCGAAGCCGGGCTGATCCTTGAGCTCCTTACCCGCCAACTCCTTGAGTCGCTGCAACCCGGAGCTCTCGTCTTTTTCCGCAAATACCACATCAAAGCCAAGCAGGCTGATATTGTGTACGTCAAACAACTCCTGAGTCAGGTCGGCCATTCGGTTCCGGCCCCAAGGCCATCGACCAACCTCGGCAAGGCTTTTTTCGTCGATGTCGACCACAACAATGCGCTCGTCAAGGGTTCCAGGCATCGTGGCACGCAAACGCGTGTCGTAGAGGATGTCATCAAGCCGCTGGATAAAGCCGATGTGTACAACACCAACTGCATGAAGCAATGCCACCAGCAAAGGTAACAAAGTTACCAGAATGCGCGGCCAATGCTTCAAAAGCGATTCCATGAGTTTCCCTGGTAACTGAACCCTGGAGGCACCGACAACCCGCCGGCCCGGGCGGTCAGGTCAGAATGAACTGCATTTGGGTACCAGCAAGCTCGATCAAATCGCCATTTTTAAGAGAGACAGGATCGACTCCGATGGGCGCACCATTCAAGGAGGGGTTGCCCGCGCCTTCTACGTGATGAACTACAAATCCATGACTTCTCTTGGTTATCGCCGCTACCGCCACTCCTGGTTTGCCAATTGTGGTGACGACTTTGGTCAATGGCACCTCGCGACCCGACGCTGCACCCGATAGAACTTTTATGGCCGCGCGCGCCCCAAAGACAGAATCTGGCCCACTTCGCGGAGCCGCCTGCGCAAATGCCGGCGGGGCAGGGTGTGCCCCTGCCAGGGCACCCGCCTGACTGGGCCGAAACATTTGGGTTTTTTCGTAGCCCTGCTCAGCGGCTTCATTGACAAACTTGATCTTGTATTTTCCAACTTCAATGACATCCGAGTTCTGCAGCAATTGTTTCTTTATGGCCTTGCCATTGACATAACTGCCATTGGTACTGTTGAGGTCCTCAATATGGACTTCGTTGCCACTCATCTGCAACACAGCGTGTTCACCGCTCACGGCCAGATTGTCGATAACGATGTCGTTATAGGGTCGCCGCCCCAAGGTTGTACGGTCCTTCGTCAACTGGACTTCCTTGATAACTACCCCGTCTATTGACACGATCATTTTCGGCATGACCGACTCCTGTTCCTGAAATTTGTAATTTGAAAAATCGACATAGTGGCTATTTGCCTAACAACCTGGAAATCAAACCCCGTTTTTCACTACCACCTTCTACCTGGACCAACAACACCGAGATGTTATCGCGTCCACCGTGATCATTTGCCGCCGCCACCAGCTGCTCTGCCGTTTGCTCCATCGGCTGCTGCCCCGCCAGTATGCGGCCAATCTCCGGGTCTTCGACCATGTCTGACAGGCCATCCGAGCACATCACATACAGGTCGCCAGCTTCCACATCATATTCGTTGAGCTCCAGCATCACGGTGTCGTCTACGCCCAAAGCACGCGTGACAAGATTCTTGTAGGTCGAAGTCGCCGCCTGCTCGACAGTTAACAGCCCGGCGTCTATTTGCTCTTGCAATAGGGAATGGTCCCTCGTGATCTGCGTCAATTCGCCGCCCCTCAAGCGGTAACAACGCGAATCACCAATGTGTCCCAGCATCAACTTGGAACCCTGGAATACGCCAACTACCAAGGTAGTTCCCATGCCCGAATACTGCGCATTGGAACTCGCCGCGTTGTAGATTGATCGATTGGCATTTTCTACACAAATTTCAAGCGCCCTTCGAATTTCCTTTATTTTTGCGTGTTTTCCTGCTTCCGCCAGCCACCTTGTCATTTCGGATTTGATAAACGCGGTAGCCATCCCGCTCGCTATTTCGCCCGCGTTATAGCCCCCCATCCCGTCTGCCAATATGGCCAAGTGGGTTGCTTCGTCGACGGCAACAGAATCTTCGTTATTTTCCCTGGCGCGGCCTGGATCAGTTTTGGTGAAAAACGTATAAATCATTGTTGGTGTAATTTTGTCCCGAGTTCGACCAATACCGAGTCTCCGGCTCAAATTTCTATGTCACTGGCTCCAGGTTTCGGCATGGGCGTAGCTGTGTGCACAACAGTTTTTGCGAAACCCGCCTGTGACGGCGCTGTCTGATGGGTCGCAACCGTTGCCGATCGCGATTGCACCACCGTCTTTTCAAATTGGGCTGTCAACGTCCCGGGCGCACTTGTACTGCCGGGCGTGGATATATCAAAGCCACCCGGAATCGTCGCGATCACGCCCCTGAGGTCGGCGGCGAACTGATCGCCATTCTGATACCTTGTTTCAGGACGCTTGCTCAGGCTCAGCGCAACGACGTTGGCCAGATCCTCTGGCAAATCCGGGCGAATAGTTCGAATATCGGTGGCCTCTTCGCTGGCAATTTTGTACATCAGCTCGGCCATCGAATCGCCACGGAACGGCAAGACACCGGCCAGCATTTGAAATAGCATGACACCCAGCGAATAGAGGTCGGAACGTCCATCCACCTTTTTGCCGGCCAACTGCTCGGGCGACATGAAACTCGGCGTCCCCAACACCAAGCCGGTTTTTGTCTTGCTTGAATCCGTGATGCGCGCAATACCGAAATCCGTCACCTTGACGGTGTCAGTGGCCATTTCATACATGATGTTGGCTGGCTTGATGTCCCGATGCACCACATTCTGTTTGTGCGCGTAGGCCAGCGCCTCAGCCACACGGGCAATGATGGACAACACGCGTTTCACAGGCAGCAACTGCCCTTCCTTGCAGGCGTCCACTAGATCTTTACCCTTGAGAAACTCCATGGCAATATAAGCTAGGTCATGCTCTTCGCCTGCATCAAAAATCGTCACGATATTCTGGTGCTGCAATCGGCCCGCAGTTTCCGCCTCCCGGAAAAACCGTTCTCGTGCATCTACCAGGTCGTCTCCTTCAAATTCCTGGCTCAGGGCCATTGTTTTGATGGCCACCACACGGCCAATTTTGGGATCTTTGCCCAAGTACACCACGCCCATCGCCCCTTTGCCCAACTCTTTGTCAACCTGGTAGCGACCCAACATCGGCTTTTCAACGGCACCACCATCCAGCAGCATGGTGCCGCCCGGGTGCGATCCTCCACCGCCAAGGATGACGGTTTCCGACAGGTTTTTGGCCCGCGCCAGCTTCGATTTGATATCTTTGTAGTTTGGGTTAAACGCGGCCATGTGCTCATAAACCGTCTCGGCCTTGTTGAACTGGCGTTTACGCTCGAAATCCAGCGCAAGGCTGTACAAATTGCCCATGACTGCCTCGGCCATCGGTACGCGGCGAAAGCGGTCGAACGCTGCATCAAGCTGGCCCTGCCCTTGAAGCGCCAGGCCCATCATCCGGCTGGTTTCTGCCGATTCTTCATCGGACTTGATCTTGCCCGCCTCGGTCATCAGGAACCGTTTGGTCGTGAGTGCTAGATGGCCCAACACCAGCAGGGTTGCGGGAAACACCAGCTGCAACCAAGTCGCTGCACCGGCCAGCAAACCATATTCGGTTCCCAGCAAAAACACGAACAACAGCATCGTAACCATGGCGGCCGCGCCGGCAGATAAACGCGGGAGCGCGAAGACGATGTAAGCGGCGATAACCATAAACGCTGCCAACATCGCCCAAGTGCCCCAACTTGGCTGCACTATGAAATGTTCACTGAGGATACTGGAGGTGATGTGGGCGATTGTTTCGGCTGGGGACAGACCAGGATTGCCAGGCACGGGAAAGAGCGTGCCAACTCCGGCAGCCGTCGCGCCGATCACCACTATTTTGTCGGCGTATTTTGCGGCGGGTATCTTGCCATTGAGCACATCGAAAAACGAGTCTGTAGTAAACGCCGGTCGACCGTCTTTGCCCTTATAAAACTGCGGCAGCATCAGAGCCGACTCATCAGTCCTGACCCGCAGTTTGCCAATTTGCACTGACTCACCGGTATTGAGCTTGATGTCCGAAGGAGCCAGATTGAGGCTGTGGATCGACGCCAGCAGCGCCATTGACGGCACCGCGCTACCGTAAAAATTGACCAGGAGCGGCTCCTTGCGAACCGCGCCGTCGATGTCCTGCATCTGGTTGAGGTGGCCAATGCCGGCGGCGGCCGATCCGATGCCTTCAACCGGTTGTTGTCCTTTGGAAGCAGGCCAGGAAAACCCCTTGTTTTCGTCAATTGCACTTCGCAGAGCAAACGCGGGCAGCGGATTGTCGGGTTTGCCCTGTGGCTCGGCCAATACAAACACGGACGGAATAAGCACATTCCCGGCCTTGGCCATGCTGGCGGCCAAAATTGCATCTGAATCCAGGGCCAGTTCCGCCTCACTGATGATTTTCTCGAGCTTCTCGTTGGTGGACGCCTGGGCAGCGCTCGCGTCGGAAGGTGGTGCACCTGCTGGTTTGGTCAACAACCGGCGCATTTGGCGAATGAAGTCCAGGCCGCGGTCCACTTGAGGCTCGAAAAAGAAAACCGTGTGGACAATGGTCTTGGCTTTGGCTGCGGCCAGTTGGTCGATCAATTTGGCATGGACGTCGCGCGGCCAGGGCCAACGGCCAATATTGGCAATGCTCTGGTCGTCTATGGCAATAACCGCTATACGGTCAGATGGCTGGCGATTGCTGCTGGTGCTGGCGAAATCGTAAAAGCGTCGCTCCAAAGTTCCAAAGAAGTCAGTGGTGTAGCTGAACACGACGACGGCAATCACGACAAGCAGCCCGACGAACCAGTCTGATCGCCAAATAGGTCTCTTGCCTGAAAGAGAGAGTTGTGCCATATTTTGCCAGTCCTGTTGCCCAATTCACAAGCATGACTTGCACGCCAAGTGCAAGTGCCCGATTTCCATACGCCTCCTGCCGACCGGTCGCGCATTTACAGAGCGAGAACGATACACGTCGACGTCGATAGCATAACCCACTCATTGCAGAGTGTGAACGGGGCTCTATGCCGATCACGGCAGATGCGGTCATGGTGCCGGGAAACGAAACCGACGTTATCAGACCAGGCCCGGGCCGACAAGATGGTTTGGCGCGGCAGATAATGTTTTTATTCCACGCCGACCGTTAAGCCGCGCACAATTCACCAGATGCCGCCGGACAAATACCGCTCCGTGCAGCACCCAAAGAGCTGTAGAGATGGACTAGAGTTGAGCCTGACCCTAATTCTTGATATCCACTGAAACCAACCACGAGGAGACACGATGAGTCCTTTTCAATGGATGACACTGGCAATTTTTGCAATCACGATCCTGGTCATCATCAGCAACAAGATTGACAGCACCTTGGCTGGACTTGTCGGGGTGGTGGTCATGATTTGGTTGGGCATCATGAATGAGGCCGACGCTTTTGGCTTTGTGGACTGGAACGTGATGGCCATACTTGTGGCTATTTGGCTGATCGCCGGGTATTTTGGGAAAACCGGCGTTCCAAGCTGGCTTTCGGTTCAGGCTCTCAAACTCTCGGGCGGGCGGCCTGGCCTGCTAGTGATGATTTTGACTTTCATCGCGGGTGTCATCTCCATGTTTGTGGACAATGTGGTCACCATACTGATGATGGCCCCGGTCGCGTTGCCGCTGGCGCGGGCAATGGGCCTTCCGCTGGTGCCCGTTATTCTGATGATTGGATTTGGTGCCAATTTCATGGGGACGGCGCTGATCATCGGCGACCTGCCGCCCCAAATGCTGCACAGCGTCGCTGGCGCTGAGTTCTTTGACTTCATATGGCAGCATGGCCGGCCGTCGTCGTTCATCATCCTCATGATCACATTCATCATCACGCTGGCGGCCATGTACGCGTATGGCTTCAGGGGCAGACCGCGAATCCACGATATTGCGGCGCTTGGCATCGACGCAAAAATACCCAATCCGTTGTTTGCGTCAGTCGTCTGCCTTTGGTTTCTGGGGACAGTTGTCGCCATGTCCATGCGCGAGCACATTGGGGTGATGCTCGGCTTTATCGCGCTCACCGGAGCGTTGTCACTGGTGTTGGTCTTGCATTTTCTGGGTGATCGAGTCAAGGAAGCGCCTGACTTTGAAGAGATGGTTCAAAGCCTGGACTGGCGGGCCATATTCTTCTACATTGCCCTGTTTGCCTTGGTTGGTGGCCTTGAAAAATCCCACATTCTGGACAAACTCGCCGATGCGATGCGGCCGCTCTTCGCGCAGAATTACGCTTTGGGCGCGACGGCTCTGTATTGGGTCACCATTCCAATCGTCGGCTTGGTCGAGCACGATGCTTATATCTTGACTTTCCTGAAAACCATCAAAGATATGGGCGAGGCCGGAATTGAGCCCTGGCCACTTTATTGGATCGTGCTTTGGGCTGGCACTTTAGGCAGCAACCTTACAGTAGCTGGCGCGCCGGCGCTGTACGTGGCGCTTTCCCTTGCTGAAAAGGAGGAGGGCCGCAAAGTGTCGCTCCGCGAATTTTTGTCATGGAGTGTCCCGTTCACGATCGTATGCTCACTGATCTGCTACGTTCTGGCGATGCTGATCTGGGTATTGCCTTACACCAAATAGGAGCGCCTTATGTACACGAACATTTTGTTGCCCACCGACGGTTCTTCGGCCTGCCGTGCCGCAGCCGAAGCTGGTGTCGCGCTCGCAGCCAAATTCGGCGCCAAGGTGACAGCTTTTTATGCCGCGCCTGCGCCCACGCCGCTGGTCTATCGAAAACTAATGCCCATTGGCATTGACACCGTGCAGCACAACAAACAGCTGATCCAGGAAGCGGCGGCCAAATACCTGCAGACCATTGCCAAACTCGCCAAATTGGCCAACGTTTCCTGCGATTTGGTCAGCGCAACCAGCGATTTCCCAGCCGACGCGATCCTGGCCATCGCAAAAAAGCACAAGTGCGACTTGATCGTCCTTGCGCCCCACACCCGCAAAGGGCTGGCGAAGATGCTTTTGGGTAGCCAGACCAATAAAGTCCTGGCAAACGCTTCAATACCCGTGCTGGTACACCGCTGAGGCTGGCAAAGCCGCCGGTTGCTCAGCCGGCGGACGCCGCATTGACCACGAGAACTGGCACGTCCGCATGCTCCATGGTGCTAACCGCCACTGAGCCCAACCGGGCTCCCGTGTGGTTGCCCAGGCCCCGAGACCCCAACACAATCAGGTCGGCGTCCACCGTCCGAGCAACTTCGGCAATGCAGGGGCCTGGCGCGCCGACCTTCATGTGCGCCGTGAAGGGGAGCCCTGCCTGGGTTAAGGTTTCGCGGGCTCGGGCCGTCGCAGCGACGGATTTTTCGCTGTGGTATTCGTCCAGCACTTTGCCATTGACAAACGCGGTGACATCGCCTGAGACCTGTCGCTGCACATTGACCAAGTGAAGCTCCAGCCCGGTGGGTTCGCGCAGTTCACTCCGCATGGCAACCAAATGCCGAAGCGCGGCATCGGAGCCCAGGGAGCCATCCACCGCCAAAACCACCTTGCGCAGTTGCCCCGGCGCCTTGACAACACCAGCCTGTGGTCGCGCCTCGGCGGGGGTCTTTTTGCGGCGCGCCAACAAGGTTCCCAAAGCCAGAACCAGCAGCGCGCCTGTCGTCCCTGCGCCATACCTCAAAAGGTCAGTGGCCGCGAACTTCGGCGCGGACGGCATAACCTGAGCGTTGGCGAATACCGGATCGCTGACCACCATGGAGCCCGCGATCCACCCCAGCAACATGCCGCCGACGGTGATGATGATGGGGAAGCGATCCATCAGACGCAACACCAACTGGCTGCCCCAAACGATGATGGGAATACTGACCAACACACCAAAAATGACGAGTGCGAAGCTATGCCCGGTGCCAGACGTTTCGGCGGCGCCCGCTATGGCGATCACGTTGTCAACACTCATGACGAAGTCGGCAATGATCACCGTCTTGACGGCCCCCCAGAGTTTGTCAGTGGCGGCGATGTCGCCGTGGCCCTCTTCGTGTTCTGGCAACAGCAATTTCACACCGATCCAGAGCAACAGGGCGGCCCCCGCAATTTTCAAAAATGGCACTGCCAGGAGTTGCAATGCAAAGAAAATCAGAACGAGGCGCAACGCAATCGCGCCCACCGTTCCCCAAAAAATTCCCTTGGCGCGAAGGTCAGGCGGAAGTTTTCGACAGGCCAGGGCAATGACAACAGCGTTGTCGCCTCCCAGCAGGATGTCGATCAAAATAATTTGACCGACAGCGACCCAAAAATCAACCGACGCTAAAAATTCCATCGTTTTCCGCCTTTATTACTTCTGGCGACCCTGCACAAGCCACCAACCACGCCTGCCTGGCGAGGGTTTGCACAGCCGTCAGGTCAGATCAGCGCCTTAAGCAGTTTTGCCATCTCTGAGGGATTGCGTGTCACCTTGAAGCCGCATTCTTCCATGATCGCGAGTTTGGCGTCCGCTGTATCCGCGCCGCCCGAGATCAGCGCTCCAGCGTGTCCCATGCGTTTGCCCGCTGGCGCTGTGACGCCCGCAATGAAACCAACGATGGGCTTTTTCATGTTGGCCTTGCACCAGCGCGCGGCGTCAGCCTCGTCCGGTCCGCCGATTTCGCCAATCATGATGACGGCGTCGGTGTCGGGGTCGTCATTGAAAGCCTGCATCACATCAATGTGTTTGAGGCCGTTGATCGGGTCGCCACCGATGCCCACCGCACTGGACTGGCCCAGGCCAATGTCCGTCAGCTGGGCGACCGCTTCGTACGTCAATGTGCCTGAACGGCTCACCACCCCAATCCGCCCTTTGCGATGGATGTGGCCGGGCATGATGCCAATCTTGATTTCGTCCGGTGTGATCAGGCCAGGGCAGTTGGGGCCGAGCAGCAGGGTTCTTTTCCCGCCGGCCGCTTCTTTGGCCTTCATTTTGTTGCGGATTTCAAGCATGTCGCGAACAGGAATGCCTTCGGTGATGCAAATCGCCAGGTCCAGGTTGGCTTCGACCGCTTCCCAAATGGCAGCCGCTGCACCGGCTGGCGGCACGTAAATGACGCTGACCGTCGCGCCGGTTTGGGCAGCCGCTTCCTTGACCGAAGCGAAGATTGGAATGTCAAAAATCCGCTCGCCAGCCTTTTTCGGGTTCACGCCGGCGACAAAGCAGTTTTTCCCGTTGGCGTATTCCTGGCACTTCTCGGTGTGGAACTGGCCGGTTTTGCCGGTGATGCCCTGGGTGATGACGCGGGTGTTTTTGTTGATGTAGATGGACATGGTTTCCTTGCCTTACTTCAAAGCCGCGACAACTTTTTGGGCCGCCTCGGCCATGGAGTCAGCGCTGATGATTGGCAAGCCACTCTCGGCCAGCAGCTGCTTGCCCAGCGCTTCGTTGGTGCCCTTCATGCGCACCACCAGCGGCACAGAAAGGTTGGTTGCCTTGCAGGCGGTGATGATGCCGGTCGCGATGGTGTCGCACTTCATGATGCCGCCGAAGATGTTGACCAAAATGGCCTTGACCTTCTTGTTTTTCAGCATGATCTTGAAGGCCTCGGTCACCTTCTCCGGTGTGGCGCCCCCGCCGACGTCCAGGAAGTTGGCGGGCTCGGCGCCAAACAGCTTGATGGTGTCCATCGTTGCCATGGCCAGGCCGGCGCCATTGACGAGGCAACCAATGTTGCCGTCCAGGCTGATGTAGGCCAGGTCAAACTTGCTGGCCTCGATCTCGGCCGGATCCTCCTCATCCAGGTCCCGCAGGGCGACGATTTCGGGGTGCCGAAACAGCGCGTTGGGGTCGAAATTGAACTTGGCGTCCAGCGCCTTGATGCCCCCGCCGCCCTCGAGAATCATCGGGTTGATCTCGACCAGCGAGGCGTCGGTGTCCATGTACACCTTGTAGAGTTTTTGCAACACGTCAACGGCCTGCGCAGTGGAGCCAGCAGGAACGCCGATCCCGTTGGAGAGCTCTGTCGCCTGCGCGCCGGTCATCCCCAGCGCCGGATCGACAAACACCTTGATGATTTTCTCGGGCGTGTCGTGGGCCACTTCCTCGATGTTCATGCCGCCTTCGCTAGACGCCATGAACGCCACCTGTTGTGTGGCACGGTCGGTAACTGCGGAGACGTAGTACTCTTTTTTAATGTCGGCGCCGTCTTCAATCAGCAGGCGGCGCACTTTTTGGCCCTGGGGCCCGGTTTGGTGCGTCACCAGTTGCATGCCCAGGATCGCGCCCGCCAGCTTGCGAACCTCGTCAATCGAACGCGCCAGCTTGACGCCGCCGCCCTTGCCACGCCCGCCAGCATGGATCTGCGCCTTGACCACCCACACCGGCCCGCCGAGTTTTTGTGCCGCTTCGACGGCCTCCTGCACAGTGAACGCTGCGATGCCATGTGGCACGGGGATGCCGGCTTGGCGCAAGATGTCCTTGCCCTGGTACTCGTGGATCTTCATGAGGAGCTTCTCGGAAATGGAATGAATGCCCAGCGCGTCCGCAGCGCATGAATTGAGGCCAAAACGGCATCAACCCCATGCGAAATTGCCATTGAACAACGCAGCGCTGAAATGTATCATGCTGCATTGCACCATTGCTTGCTGCAAACTTGCACCAAGGCCACTACTTCCGGAAAACTTTCGCCATGCCCAAAATATTCATCGACGGAGAAGCCGGAACCACCGGGCTGCAAATTCGCGAACGCCTGCAGGGACTGCCCTCGGTTGAGGTCCTCAGCATCGCACCCGAGTTGCGCAAGGATGCGGCGGCCAAGGCCGCGTTGATGGCCAAGGTTGACCTGGTGGTGCTGTGTCTGCATGACGGAGCGGCCATCGATTCTGTCGCGATGATTGACGCGATGGCGGGGCCGCAGCCCAAAATCATTGACGCCTCCAGCGCGCACCGGGTCGCACCGGGCTGGGTTTACGGCTTCCCGGAACTCAACGCCGCCCAGACTGCCGCTGTGAAAGCCGCCCGACGCGTGGCCAACCCCGGTTGTTACCCGACCGGCGGCATCGCCCTCATGCGCCCGCTGGTTGAAGCCGGCCTGATGCCCAAAGACTATCCGGTGGTGATGCAGGGTTTTTCTGGCTATTCTGGCGGTGGCCGACCAATGATCGAGACCTATGAAATCACCAAAACCGCGCCGCCGCTGGACCTCTACGGCCTGGGCCTTGAACACAAACATGTGCCCGAATTTCACCGGTATTCGGGCCTCAGCCGCCGGCCGGTTTTTGTCGCGGCTGTTGGCAACTTCTACAGCGGCATGATCGACCAGATCGGTGTGCATTTTGACCTGCTCACGGGCGTCAGCAAGGCCAGCCAGCTCGAAGAGGCGCTGCGCGCCCATTACAAGGGTAGCGAATGGGTGAAAGTGGTCGCGCCAGAGGCCAACGGCCGCATGGAAGCGCAGTCGCTCAATGGCACCAACCGCCTCGAATTGAGCGTGTATGGCAATGACAAGCTGGGTCAGGCGGTGTTGACTGCCAAATACGACAATTTGGGTAAAGGCGCCAGTGGTGCTGCGGTTCAGAATTTGAAGCTGATGCTCGGTCTGGCCTGAGCGGCTTGGCCCGGCGCCAATCGCTGCCGCGGCCACCCCCGTCAACGTCGATCCACGTCAGTCGTCTTGGTTTGCGCCAGTCAACACCCGGCGAATGACGTCGCCGCTAAAACCCCGGCTGGCCAGAAAACGCGTTTGTTTGGCGCGTTCAGCCGGCCCGCTGGCGGGTTCACCAAATTTTTTCTGCCACAAGGCCTGGGCACGGGCGAATTCTGTGCCCTGCAACTGCGCAATCGCCTCGATCACCTGCTCTTTGCCAACCCCTTTGCCCTGCAACTCCTGGCGGATTCGCGCAGCTCCGAGTTTGGCTGAACGGCGGTTGACGACCGACTCGACGACCCGCTGTTCGCTGATGAAACCCTTGCCCTCGAGCTCGCTCAGAATCTTCCCCAACTCCCCTGGCGCCTCTTCGAACGACGCCAGACGGCGTTCGAGTTCCAGTCGCGAATGCTCACGCCCGCTCAAAAGCCGCAGCACGCGGCCCTTGAGGGAGAGTTGAGTTTGAGCGATTTTCACGTATTGAGCTAATTTATAAATAAATATGCATAATAAGTAATTAAATTTAATATGCTATTTATAGCTAATAACTTAAATTACTCGTGACTTAAGTCGTCTTTAGATTCAAGTAAAGTTTACTCTGAAACTTTTTTTCCACCTGATTTCGACTTTTCCACCACTTCGGGCTCGCCTGGCAAGAGCGGAATGCCCAGCGAGGCGCGCACCTTGTTCTCGATTTCGGTCGACAAACCGGGGTTTTCACGCAAAAACTCGCGCGCGTTGTCGCGGCCCTGGCCGATTTTTTCACCGTTGTAGGCATACCAGGCACCGGATTTGTCGATGATGTTGGCGGCAACGCCCATGTCAATGATCTCGCCGTGGCGGCTGATGCCCTCGCCAAACAAGATGTCAAACTCGGCCGTCTTGAAGGGTGGCGCGACCTTGTTTTTGACGACCTTGACTTTGGTTTCGTTGCCAATCGCCTCTTCGCCCTTTTTGATGGTGCCGGTGCGGCGAATATCGAGGCGCACCGAGGCGTAAAACTTCAGCGCATTGCCGCCAGTGGTGGTCTCGGGGCTGCCGAACATCACACCGATCTTCATGCGGATCTGGTTGATGAAGATCACCATGCAGTTGGTCTTCTTGATGTGGGCGGTGAGTTTGCGCAGCGCCTGGCTCATCAGGCGGGCTTGCAGGCCGGGCAGTGAGTCGCCCATTTCGCCTTCAAGTTCGGCTTTGGGTGTGAGCGCAGCAACCGAATCGACCACGATCAAGTCAACCGCGCCGGAGCGCACCAGTGAATCGACGATTTCCAGCGCTTGTTCGCCGGTGTCGGGCTGGCTGATCAGCAGGTCTTGCAGGTTCACGCCGAGTTTTTGCGCGTACTGGATGTCCAGCGCATGCTCCGCATCGACAAACGCGCAGGTACCCAGCAGTTTTTGCATCTGGGCGATGACTTGCAGCGTCAGCGTGGTTTTGCCGGACGACTCCGGGCCGTAGATTTCAACCACGCGACCGCGCGGCAGCCCACCCACGCCCAGGGCGATATCCAGCCCCAGGGAGCCGGTGGAGCAGACCTGGATGTCTTCGATCACCTCGCCCTCACCCAAACGCATGATGGTGCCCTTGCCAAATTGTTTTTCAATCTGCAAAAGAGCCGCTTGCAAGGCCTTGGCTTTTTCGGTGTTGGCGGCGAGGTTGAGGCCCGACGTGCCGATTGAGTTGCTGTTTTTGGTGGAGGCGTCCATGAAAAATACCTTTGAAAATCAATGTGTTGAAGATAAAACCGGCTAAATTCGCGTTTGGCAACCGATCTGCTTTTATCAACAGGCTGGATGCTTGAACAGTATCTTAACGCGATGTGTTGAAATTGGTAAACACTTTTTTTAGTCAGTTTGATTTACCATATTCCGATGCCTGAAACCGACACCCGAGCACCCGACGACCGTTGGCGCCAGGCCCACCTGGGTTACCTCATGGGCCGTGCGCTGCAACGGTTCGACGCCCGGGTGATCGCGCTGATGGCGCAAGACGTCAACGTGCCACTGGCGCTCTCCAACCTCGCTGCACGCCAGCAAGTGGGCGCGGCGCACATCCACATCACGCGCCATTTGCCGCTGGCAGGTGCCCGCCTGACAGACTTGGCCGCCAGCGCCGGCATGAGCAAACAGGCCATGAGCAAGCTGGTGGACCAGTGTGAGGCCTGGGCGCTGGTCACCCGCACGCCTGACGCGCGGGATGCACGCGCCAAATGGGTGGCCTTCACGCCGCTGGGTCGCGTCTGGCTAAAGGCATTTGAAGACGCCGTGGCGCAAACCGGCTCTGAATTGCGCCAGGCAGTGGGTGACCAGGTGAGCACCGTGATCGCTATCGGGCTTGAAGCCTATGCCGGTTGAGGCGAACCCGGCCAGATCACCACCGCTGCGCCCTAAAATGGCACCAAACCACAAGGCAAGGAGACCCGATGCGCGTTCTGATTGCTGAAGACGACCAGGTACTGGCTGATGGCCTCATGCGCGCGCTGCGCAGCAGTGGCGCAGCCGTGGACCATGTGGCCGACGGTGCCCAGGCTGATGCAGCCTTGATGACCAACACCGAATTTGACCTGCTGATCCTGGATCTGGGCCTGCCCCGGCTGCACGGCCTGGAGGTCCTCAAACGCCTTCGTGCGCGCGGCTCGGTGCTGCCGGTGCTGATCCTGACGGCGGCTGAAAGCGTTGAGGAACGTGTCAAAGGCCTGGATCTGGGCGCCGACGATTACATGGCCAAGCCTTTCAGCCTGCAGGAACTCGAAGCGCGCGCGCGCGCGCTGATCCGCCGCGGCGCCGGTGCCACCAGCAACGTGATCAAACACGGGCCCCTGGTGTACGACCAGAGCGGCCGCGTCGCCACACTCGATGGCAAGATGGTTGAGCTTTCGGCGCGCGAGCTGGGCTTGCTGGAAGTGCTGCTGCAGCGCGCTGGCCGGTTGGTCAGCAAGGACCAGCTGGTCGAGCGCCTGTGCGAATGGGGTGACGAGGTCAGCAACAACGCCATCGAGGTTTACATCCACCGCCTGCGCAAGAAAATCGAAAAAGGCCCGGTGCGCATCGCCACTGTGCGCGGCCTCGGCTATTGCCTCGAGAAGATCCCCGGTTGACAAGGCACGCCACGCAACACGTCAATAGCCGGATGTTTTTGCGCCGGGTCGCCCCACGCAAAAATGCGGCCCCCTTGGGGGGCAGGGAGCGACACGCAGTGCGCGACCGTGGGGGCAAGATAGCCCATGGCATTTAGCCTTTTCAAACGCGAGCAGCGCTCCCTGTTCGGTGAAATCCTTGACTGGATGTTGACGCCACTCTTGTTGTTGTGGCCGGTGAGCCTGATACTGACCTGGATTGTCGCCCAGGGCATCGCCGGCAAGCCATTTGACCGCGCGCTGGAATACAACGCCAGCGCCCTGGCACAACTGGTGACGATGCAAAGCGGGCGCATGCAATTCAACCTGCCCCAGCCTGCGCGTGAACTGCTGCGCGCCGATGACACCGATACCATCTATTACCAGGTGCTGGGACTGCGCGGCGAATTCGTCAGCGGCGAGCGCGATTTGCCGTTGCCGCCGGACGACCCGGCCATCGCGCCGGGCGAGGTGCGTGTGCGCGACGACAACCTCAAGGGAACCGACATCAAGATCGCCTACACCTGGGTCAAACCCGACCCCGCCAGCAGCCGCCTGGCGCTCGTGCAGGTCGCCGAGACGCTGGAAAAACGCTCATTGCTGGCCACTGAAATCATCAAGGGCGTCATGTTGCCGCAGTTCGTCATCCTGCCCCTGGCTGTGCTGTTGATCTGGCTGGCGTTGGCACAGGCGATCAAACCGCTGCACCAGCTCGAAGAGCGCATACGCGCACGCCGACCCGACGACATGAGCCCGCTTGACATCGAAGAGGTGCCGCTGGAAATCGCGCCCATGGCCGCCAGCGTCAACGACCTGTTGATGCGCCTCAAGGATTCGATCACCACTCAAAAACGTTTCCTTGCTGACGCCGCCCACCAGCTCAAGACGCCCCTGGCGGGCCTTCGCATGCAGGCGGACCTGGCTTTGCGTGAGGGCACGGACACCGCCGAGCTGAAACAGTCGCTGCGGCAGATCGGCCGCAGCAGCATCCGCGCCACACACACCGTCAACCAACTGCTGGCACTGGCCCGCGCGGAAGGGGGCGGAACGGCCATGACACACCAACGCTGTGACCTGGTCCAGCTGGTCACGGAGGTCATCCAGGACTACCTGCCACGCGCGCTGGACAAACACATTGATATCGGGCTCGAAGGCGCCCCGACCGGCACGCCGGACGTCTCCGTCGACGGCAATCCGACCCTGCTTCAGGAGATGGTGCGGAATTTGGTCGACAACGCCATCGCCTACACACCGTCTACACCGTCCGCGCCGGGCGTCATCACGGTGCGTGTGGTGGCCAATGCCACGCTGAAACTCCTCGAACTGCAGGTGGAAGACTCAGGGCCGGGCATCGCCCCTTCCGAGCGGGCCTTGGTTTTTCAGCCGTTTTACCGCGTTCTGGGCAACGAAGCCGACGGTTCGGGCCTGGGCCTGCCCATCGTGCAGGAAATCGCATCGCAGCACCATGCCGTAGTAACGGTTGAGGACGCGCGGCCAGGGCACGTACCCCCTGGTGCCCGTTTCACGGTACGTTTTCAGCGGCGCGTGAACCCGGTTTGACGGTTTATTGGCAGGCGCGAAATGCGCGACCTGCCATTAACGGCTTCAGTTCTTCCAGGCGCGGACGCAAAGTGTCGTCGACCGAAGCGAACTTCAACACCCAGCTTGTGGATTCGGCACGCTCCTGCAGCACCTTGGCCGTGCGTACGCCACGCCGCGCCAGTGCCGCCAAGGCGGCATCCGCTTCGAACTGCGAGGCATACCCACCCAAAGACAACCCCGGCTCCAGTGCCGTGTTGCCCAAAGGCTCGAATTTGAGGTTGAGCGACGACAGTTCGCTGCGTTTGGCCGCCAACACCTGCGCACTGGGGTATTTGCCCATATAAATGATCCACCGGCCGGGCTCAGTGGCGGCCTGAAAGTCCCAGCCTCCGCCTGGCAGCGCGGATTCCAGGGTGCGGCGAAGTGCCACCGATTGCACGTCGTCAAAGCCATCCGCCTGCAAGCATTCACCCGGGCGGGCGGAAGGCTGCGGCATTGCTTCAATGCGGCGCACTTCCTCGGCCCGCAGGACCCGGATCGCCTCGGGACGGACTTGCAGCCCCAGGCGTTCAGGCTCACGGCTTACCGCCGGAGCAAATCCCCAGGCTGCGAGCAGGCCTTGAGACCACGCGAAATAGGCGCCGTTGACCAGCACCAACAAGAGGACGAAAAATCGCAACATGGCAATCCGGTGTTCAGTTTGCGCGGGTTGTCAGCGGACTTTTCGGACGCACACTGACTTCGGAACTGCTGATTTTTACCACGCCAATGTCAGTTTGCACCAACAGGGCGCCCAGCCTGTCCACGCCCCGGGCAATGCCTTCAACCGGGTTGCCGCCCTGCACAGAGACCTCCCGCCCGGAAAGGGCATCCAGTGTATTGAAGTTGTGCTGGAACGGCGCAAACCCGAATTGCTCGAACTGTTTGACGGCCACTACCAGAGGTCCTGCAATGCGGGACAAGGCGGCCGATGCGTCAAACCCCGGCGTCAATTCCGCCATACAGGCCGGTGGCGTGGCCAGGCCAATCGGCTCTCGCGGCAGGATATTGATGCCGACACCGATCACCACGTAGCGGCCCGTCGAGCCTGCTGAAGGCGCTGTTTCTATGAGAATGCCCGCCAGTTTGCGCTCGCAGAACCACAGATCATTGGGCCATTTCAAGCGCAACTGATGACTCAGGCTCTGCGCCACGCTGACGCCAACCGCCAGCGACAGGCCGGACCAATCTGGCGGCGCCAGTTCCAAGCCCAGGGAGAACATCAAATCCGGAGATTTCACACCGGCACCAAGGTCATGCCAGCTGCGGCCCAAGCGCCCGCGCCCGGCAGTCTGGTGCTCAGCCACGAGCAAGACCGGCGTGGCTTGCCCGGCTCTGGCACGGCGCATCAGTTCGGAATTGGTGGAATCGACTTGCGGGAGGATTTCGACCGTGAATCCCGGTAAC
>JANNMM010000355.1:0-8857 GCA_031397915.1 Rhodoferax sp.
CTGGCCAGCTCGATCAAGGAAGTGATGGCCCTGCCGGCGATGCAGGAGCGTTACAAGGCGGCTTCGTCTACCTCGGGCTCGCTGCTGTTGGACGACATGCAGAGGTTTGTACGCGCCGATGCAGAGGTCTGGCGCCCGCTGGTGATTGCGTCTGGCGCGACGGTGGATTGACCAGCGCTTTTCAAACCTCTGGAGACGTCACGAAAAAATGGGTTGTATTGATGTTCTTGGCCTGTGTGGCGATGGGTTCGACCGCCCAAACCGGCCCGTACCCGAACCGGCAGGTCACCATCGTCGTCGGTTTCCCGGCGGGCGGACCTACCGATATTGCAGCGCGTATTTTGGCCAAACACATGGCGGGCGTAACCGGGCAATCGTTCGTAGTCGAAAACCGCCCTGGTGCCACCGGCACGATTGCAGCCACGCAAATGAAGCGCGCGGCGCCAGACGGCTACACGCTCCTGGTCAACTCCATCGGCACTTACGTCACGGCACCGCATTTGCTCAAGGGACTGACGTTTGACCCTCGCACCGATCTGGACTACATCAGCCTGGTGTACGAAGCGCCCAATGTGTTGGTGACCGGCCCGGCCAGGCCTGAGCGCACGGTGGCGCAGGTGCTGGACCTGCTCAAGAAAAATCCCGGGAAAATCACCTTCGCCAGCTCGGGAAACGGCGCCTCAGACCACCTCTCGGCCGAGCTGATGTGGCAACAAACCGGCACGGAAGGCCTGCACGTTCCCTACAAGGGTGGCGCACCGGCCATGAACGACACGCTGGGCGGGCAGGTTGATTTTTTCATGACCAACATCAACGTACAGTTGCCGCACATCCGCGCTGGCAAACTGTTCCCGATTGCCATCACCGCTCCTGAGCGCTCACCGGCCTTGCCCAATGTGCCTACCTTTGCCGAGCTGGGCATTCAGGGCATGGAAGTGGCGGGGTGGCAAGCGTTGACCGCGCCCAAGGGCCTGCCCGTTGACGTAAAAAGGAAGCTCCATGAAATGGCTGTGGGTGCAATGAAAGACCCGGTCAACGTGAAAATGCTGACGGACTTGGGTATCAAGATCGTCGCCAATACGCCGGAAGAATTTACGGCATTCCAGTTGAAGGAATATGACCGCTGGAAGAAGCTGATTGACTCACGCGGGATCAAGGCGGACTGACACAATCAGTGAAATTCAAGGCGTTCAGTCACCGGGTCATCATAGCGGTGGCGGCCATTTTTGCCTGCAGCGATGGGGATTGAAGTGCCTGCCCGGGCGAACAGCGGCAACGCACCCAAAGGAGCCGCAACGCTGTGCGTCTGCCCCGCCTCAAACCGCTGGCCGCTGTGAAAATCAAACCATGCTTCCGGCCCGCTTGGAAAATAGACGTCACGGGTTGATGCCCCTTGCGCAACGACGGGGGCCACCAGCAACGCGCTGCCGAGCATGAAGTCGTCGCAGTCTGCCAGGCAGACGTCGTCGTCGGGAAAATCGTAAAACGTGGGCCGGATGATCGGCTCGTGCATTTGTGAGGCACGCTCGAACAGCGACCACAGGTAGGGCATCAGGGTGTAACGCAGCCTGATCGCCGTCGCCACGTGGGCGGTGACCGACGGGTGCAGCCACGGAACGTTGACGCTGCCGTCCGCCTTCCAGGAGTTCATCACCATGCGGGGGTTCAGGCAACAAGCCTGCACCCAGCGTACAAACAGCTCAGGCGAGGGCGAGGGGCCAAAAAATCCGCCCACATCATGGCCAATGTTGAACATGCCGGATAAGCTCATTTGCAAGCCGGTGCGCAGGTTCCAGCGCAGGTTATCCCAGTTCGTGGTGTTGTCACCGCTCCAGGTCTGCGCGTAGCGCTGCAGGCCGGGTGGCCCCCCCCGGGTGACGGTAAACACCGCTTTCTCGGGCGCGTGGGCGGCCTGGGCCTCAAACGTGGCGCGCGTCATCAGCAACGGGTGTAAAGGTCGTGCACGGTGCATCGGCAGCGTCTGGCCAAAGCCGTGGCAGGAGGCGCCATCGTCCATGATGGCGTATTCGTTGTTGTCGTTCCAGCCAACGTCGATGCCGTAGCCCAGCACTTGGGCGCGCAGGCCATCTTGCCACCATTTGACAGCCGCCGGATGGGTGAAATCCAGGTGGGAGCCGACACCGTCCCAAAATTGTTCGACCACCGGTTTCCCGCTGTGGGCATCTTGCACGAACCCGCCCTGGGCGCGCACCGCCTCGTAAGCCGGGTGGTCGTCCAGCAAGCAGGGTTTGAGGTTGGCCACGAGTTGCATGCCGGCGGTATGGAAGCGCGCGTTGAGTGTTTTCGGGTCAGGGAACTTGCTTTCGTTCCAGGTGAACACGTAGCGCCGTTTGCCGCGGGACGAATACCCTGAACCGTAGTGGAAGGCCGAGCACGGGATGCCTTCTGCCTCGATGCGGGAAATGAAGCTGTCAAGCTGCGCCTGCGCGTCGGGCGCGTCGGCCAAACCCATGGCTGTTTGCGCAAAGCCAAGTGACCAGCGTGGCGGCAAATGGGTGCCGCCAATCAAGCGCACGAATTGCGCAATAACCTCGGCAGGGCTGGTGCCGCTGATTAGGTAGTAGTCCAAATCGCCGTCGTCTATTTCAACGTAGCGGTACCGGTCGTGGTAGTTGTCGTGTTCACACCCCAAATCGAAGGTGCAGGCGGCCAGGGTGTCGTAATAGATGCCAAACCATTGGCCGGATGCAGTTCGTGTCAGTACAAATGGCCAATGTTTGTAAAGCGGGTCGCCGCGTTTGGGGTCATATCCCAGCGAGTCCATGGCAAGGGTGCGAAGGCGCCGGCCATGCAAGTTAAGCGGTCCGGTTTTGTCGCCCAGGCCGTAATACCGATCTGCAGTGTCACGTTGCAAATAGTGGCGCACGGCGCCGGTACGAGCGCTTGAAAAGTAGGCTGAGGTGGTGCGGTCTTGGGCCAGAAGCGTACCGTCTTTGGCGTGCCATGAAAGATTCAATGGACTGGTGTTCAGCGTGACCGACAAATTACTGGAGTTGAGCGTGATTGCATCGCCAATTCGGTTGGTTTTTACCGGCGGACAGCTGAAACCCGCAAGATCGTTACGCGCCCGTCCCTGCCAGGCGACGTCTTCACCCGCAATGGGCGCAATTGCCCAGGTACGAGGTTCGCGGTAGCCGCCCGCAGGCAGGTAACGCACCCGGAACATCGTGGGCTCGAGCACCTGAATGCTGAAACTGGCACCGCCCTCGAGTGACAGGTCAACTCCCAGATCATGGATTTTGGCGACTTGCGCGCCAGACAAAACATTCATCGCGTCAGACCCGCAGGCCGTCCTTGTCAAAACAATGCAGATGCCCCGTGGGCAAACCCAGGCGAACTGTGTCGCCACCGACAATAGACGTCTGCCCCGCCAACACCATCTCAAATGGCGTCTGATGCCCTGTGCCTTGCCCGACCTCGCCGTGCAGCAGGCTGCTGGCGCCCAGCTGTTCAACCTGTGAAACCAGTAGGGTGATCGGACCGTCCTGGCCAATCACGGCATGTTCCGGCCGAATACCGAGGGTGTGGGTGCCCTGGGGCAATTGCGCGGCCAGTGCCTGGTCTGCGGGCAACAAGGCCACCGGCACAAAGTTCATGCGCGGGCTGCCAATGAAGCCGGCCACAAAAGTGTTCACAGGGCGGTTATACAAATCGAGCGGTGCGCCGACTTGCTCCACACGCCCAGCCCGCAGCACCACGATTTTGTCAGCCATGGTCATGGCTTCGACCTGGTCATGGGTGACGTAAACCATCGTGGCTTTGAGGCGTGCATGCAGGTCGCGGATTTCTGCGCGCATTGAGACACGCAGCTCGGCATCGAGATTGGAAAGCGGCTCGTCAAACAAAAACAACTTGGGCTCGCGCACGATCGCGCGGCCGATCGCCACGCGCTGTCGTTGCCCACCCGAGAGCTGGGTAGGCTTGCGTTGCAACAACTCACCCAGACGCAGAAGTGTGGCGGCGGCTGCGACCTTGCTTTCAATCTCGCTTTTGGCAACGCCCATGTTTTCCAGGCCAAAGGCCATGTTGTCGTACACACTCATGTGCGGATACAAGGCATACGACTGAAACACCATGGCACAACCACGGTGGGCGGCGCTCACGCTGTTGACGTTTTTTCCGTCGATCAACACATCACCCGTTGTCGCCGCCTCTAGCCCCGAGATGACCCGCAGGAGTGTGGACTTGCCACAGCCCGAGGGGCCGACGAACACGACGAATTCGCCGTCAGTCACCCGCAAGTCAATGCCGTGCAGTATGGTTGTTTTGTCAAACGACTTGACGATGTGGTTGAGGTCGAGGGTGGCCATGGATTTGTTACTTGACACCCGCGCTGGCGATGCCTGTTGTGATGTACTTTTGCAGGAATGCGAATACCAGCGTGATTGGAATGAGGGTGATTACCGTCATGGCCAGCAAGTAATGCCACTGCGTGTTGAGCTCACCCTGGAAAGAATTAAGTGCCAGTTGCAGCGTGAAAAATTCGGATTTCGACAGAACAATCAGGGGCAAGAGAAAATCATTCCAGCGCCACATCACGGAAAAAATCGCCAGTACCGCCAGAGCGGGTGCTGCCAGCGGCAGGATGATGCGCCAGTAAATGCGCCACTCGCTGGCGTGGTCCATGCGGGCCGCTTCGAGCAATTCATCAGGAATCGTCAGCATGTATTGGCGCAGCAGAAAAACACCGGTGGGTGTGGCAATGGCTGGGAGGATCACGCCCCAAAGATTGTTGAGCAACCCCACGCTGTTGATCACTAAAAAGACAGGTACCAGAATGATGGTGGGCGGAATCATCAGGGTGGCAATGATCAACAGAAACACGGCCTTCTGGCCTTTGAACTGGTATTTGGAGAGGGCAAACGCAGCCATGGAATTGATCAGCAAGGTCAGCAGCGTGGCCACCACCGTAATGAAAACGCTGTTCCACAGGTATTTTCCGAAGCTGAACTTGGCGAAGATGTCGGTGTAATTGCTGGGTGAGAACTTCAACTCGTTGATGGGTTTGCGGTCGTTGATGTTGACGCGGATTTGTGTGTCAGGCTTGGCCGGATCAACCATGGTGGCCATGATGCCGATGCGCTGCACCTGTGCCATCTCCCGCATGGCGCCTGTGTCGTCTTTGGTGAGGTAGAGCGGCAACGGCTTCTCATGCCCGGCTACCGCCACTAACTTTTGACTGTAGGGTAAAAACGTGGGCGGAAATTGTGCCAATGCACTCTCGGTTTTCAGCGACGACATCACCAGCCAGACGATGGGCGCGAACATGGTGAACAATCCTACACACAAGTAGGTGTAACTTACCCAGTCGGTCCAGTCGAGCTTGCCGCGACCGTGGGTTCGGGTGAGGAAACTGGCAATCGACATGGCTTACTTGGCCCGCTGGCCGGCATCGTTTGCGCGGGTCAGTTTGAGCTGAACGAAAGTCAACAACATCAATCCCAACGCAAGAATCAGTGAAGCCGCCGCTGCAAGTCCATACAGATGGATTTGTTCGGCAAATCCGGTCTGGTAGATGAATTGCACGATGAAGGTGGTGGCCGAACCCGGCCCGCCACCAGTGAGCACGTAGACCTCGTCAAAAATCTGTACTGCGCGGATCATCGCCAACACCAGCACCACGATTAAATTGGGCATCAACAATGGCAGGGTGATGCGCCGCAGGGTGCGCCAGGGCGAGGCGGCGTCCATTTCGGCGGCTTCGTACATATCTTTTGGGATGGCCTGCAGGCCCGCCAGCAGGATGAGTGTATAAAAACCCATGTGGGCCCATATGGACACGAAGACTGTCCAGAAGAAGGCCCAACTGGCGTCGGTCAACCATTCGATCGGACTCGAACCGATGGCCACCAGACCTGCATTGAAAACACCCTGGCCCTGAAGCAGCCACTTCCAGATCAACGCGACCACCACGGGCGACAACAGCACTGGGTAGAAAAACACGCCGCGCCAAAACCCCCGGCCGATGATTTTGCGGTTCAACACAAGCGCGGTTGCAAGTGACAACAGCACCATCAAAACCACCTGGATCAAACTGAATTTGGCGGTGTTGAAAATGGCGCGCCAGAACACGTCTTTCCGGCAGGTCTGAATGTCAAAATAATCGCGGCACTCAAGCAGGATGCCGAAATTTTCAACGCCAGTGTAGGGCCGCTCGAACGGCATGAGCTTCACGCCGCCGGTTCCTGCATAAACGAAATTGATCAGGATGGGCAGAAAGGTAAAAAGGCCAAACACCAGCAAATTCGGCCCGACAAACAGCCAGCCCAGGCGGGAGAACCCAAGGAGCCGCTGACCTGTTCGGAACAGCGGTTCGAAGAGGTTGAAAAACAGGCTGAGGGCGCGGAACATGGGTGGCAGTTTAATGTCAACTTCTCGAGGTTTGAGCCCAAATGCAAAACGGCCTGCCTTCTCTGGCAGGCCGTCAGGGGGTCAAAGAAGGCTTACTTTTGCGCCTGCTTGACCGCGTCCTGCATGTCCGAGTTGATTTTTACCAACGCCTCGTCGGTGCTCATCTCGCCAACAATCGCTTGTGTCACACGCGCCACTGTCGGCAGCATGATGGCCCGGTTGAACTTGTAGCCCTGAAATTGAAACGCGGCTGGCGCGAGGGTGGCAACCCCGCTGCTGAACACACCCAGCGCCGAATTGACGGCTGGCTGCGCGGCGGGATACTTGACCTTGCCGGCCAAGCCAATGTGGGCCGGAATATTGTTGGTTCTGCCAGTGAACTCGGCATAGGCGGCCTCCGACGCCATGAAATCAAGAAACGCGCCGACTTCTTTGGGTGATTTGCTGGTCTTGAGGGCCACCCATGCGGAGCCGCCGGGTATGCCTGAACAAGCGGCTGGTCCACACGGGTTGGGCACGGCCACCCAATCAAATTTGTTTCCGATGTCTTTCTGCAGCCGGTTGATTTGCCAACTGCCCGAGAGCACCATCACGGTATTGCCATTGATGAATTCGCCAATGGAGTCGGCATAGGAGGAGCCACCGGAGCCAGCCCAGACTTCTTTGAGCATGGCGCCGTCCTTGTGCCAAGCGACAAACTTGTTCACGGCAGCCTTGTAGCCATCGTCAATGACCAGGTTGCCCTGCGCGTCAAAAATCTTCGCACCATAACTGATGGCCGGGCCGGCAAAGCGGTGACCTGAACGGTCCCAGGCCATAGGCGCTTTGGTTTTTGTAGCCGCTGCCACTTTGCGCGTGGCATCCACCCAATCTTCCCACGTGGCCTTGGGGCCGGGCAGCGCTACTTTGGCCTGCTCAAACAGTGTTTTGTTCACATAGGGGCCTGTCATGGTGAGCTGGGTCATGAATCCATACAGGCCACGGTCGCCAGGGGTAGGGCTCAGCCATGCGGCCGTTCCGCCAAAGCTTTTGTCCCAGTAGCCACGGTCTTTCACATGGGCGGAAATATCGAGATAGTATTTGGACAGGCCGCCCAAGTCGGTGACACGCGCGATGTCCGGGCCTTGCCCAGCGGCCAGCTGAACCGGCAATTGCTCAACAATCGACTTGTAGGGCACCACATCCAGAATCACCTTGGTACCGGGGTTCGCAGCTTCAAAACGCTTGGCCTGTTCAGCGGTCACGTCGCACTCAATGCCGTCCTGGTAACACATGACACGGATGTCGGCAGCAGAGGCAACAACCGGAGCAAACAGCAACGCGCAGGCCACAGATATGAGGCGTTTATTGGAAGTGGAGAGCAACATGATTGGGATATCCTTTGGAAGTCAGTGCAAGGTAATGAAAACCCTTTATTTTTATGCGAAAAGACCCTGTGCGTTCCTATCGTTTGTACCGAGCAGGTAACGCGGAAGAAACGCCGTTTGGCGCCGATTTTCAGGCAGGGCTTGACCTTCCCGAACTTCTGGTTTTCGATTCCGGTGCACGGGTCACAAATGCAGACAACTGGCAGTTGCGCCGGTCCGAGGTGTTTCAACACCTCGTTCCCCTGGCATACGGTGAGTTTCCCCCTGCGCCTGAGCGCACGGTGGCTGTGGTGCTGCACAGTTCGGTTGTTCGGCATTTCGCGGGTGCGCGCCTGATCACCTTGCGGGTCGAAACAAACTCCCGGCAGGCATTTCTGATGCGGGTTTTCGTTCCAGCCCTGACGGGTCGACGACCCATGGTTCTGAACGGTGATGCCTGCTGGCAGTACGCGACCGATGACGTGATAGGCGAAGTGTTAAGACGCGGCTATGTCTTTGCGCAATTCAACCGGGTTGAAATCGCGGCTGACCCGGCGCCCACGTCATATGCCCACACAGATTCTGACACGCATCACGCAGCAATTGCAGCCTGGGCCTGGGGCTACCACCGGGCCGTCGATGCGCTGCTTCAATGTGAATTTGCGGATCCCGCCGCCATTGCCGTTGTGGGTCATTCAAGAGGAGGCAAGGCCGCGTTGCTTGCCGGGGCGACAGACCCTCGGATTGCCCTGACCAGCGCCAACAACTCTGGCGCGGGCGGTGCCGGGTGTTTTCGCAACATGCGTCCTGGCGCAGAGACGTTGGCTGATCTGTTGGGCCAGTTCCCGCACTGGTTCAACCCCGATTTGAAAGCCTTTGTTGGTCGGGAAAACGCGCTCCCGTTTGATCAACATTTCCTGAAAGCATTGGTGGCGCCGCGCGCCTTGTTGACCACCGAAGCGCTCGGCGACGCCTGGGCCAATCCCGCGGGTACCTGGCAAACCCATCTGGCGGCGCAAAAAGTCTATGCACTGCTGGGTGCCGGTGAGTCCATTGCTGTTGCCTACCGGGAGGGTGGCCACGCGCATACGTTCGCCGACTGGTGTTGTTTCCTGGATTTTGCCGACCTTCACTTCTCG
>JANNMM010000377.1:0-24512 GCA_031397915.1 Rhodoferax sp.
GCACTCAAGCTTTATAACTCATCACTCCCATCTAAGGGTTTATTTTTTACTTTTCAAGGTTCTCCAGCATATCTTTCGTCATTCTTTCCAGGTCAAATTCTTCTTTCCATCCCCAGTCGTTACGTGCAACTGCATCATCAATGCTTTGGGCCACGGGCGACGACGTGGGCGGCATCCTGCAACTGATTGAACCGTTCGAGAAAGACGGCACGCTGGTCAAACGCGGGCGCACCGAGATCGAACGTGACGCCGGCAACTACACCATCATCGAACACGACGGCGTGATCTTCGCGTGCGCGGCGCTCTACCCGTTCCCGGAAGCAAAAACCGGGGAAATGGCGGCGCTGACTGTGTCGCCCGCCGTACAGGGCCAGGGCGACGGCGAACGTGTACTCAAACGCATCGAACACCGCGCCAGGGCGGCAGGAATGGACAGCATTTTTGTATTGACCACCCGCACCATGCACTGGTTTTTGAAACGCGGTTTTGTGCAGGTTGACGCCGACTGGCTACCCGACGCGCGCAAACGCAACTACACCTGGGATAGAAAAAGCCAGGTGCTGGTGAAGAAACTGGGTTGAGCCGCTCAGCGGGCCAGGCGCTGGCGCCAAATCAGCGCCATGGCAACCAGGGCAACGCCCACAAAACACAGAAACGACCAGTTGGCGATGGAGCCTCCCAAAAACACCCAGTCAACTTTGGTGCAATCGCCGCTGCCCTTGAAAATCATCGGGATGGCGCGCTGCAGCGGGAAGTTTTCGATCATGCCGTAGATGTCGCGCCCACAGGAGGCGATCTCGGGCGGGTACCACTGCAACCAGCTCTGCCGCGCGGCCACAAAAGCACCCAACAGGGCCTGCAGCAGCAGTACGCCAGCGCCACCGACGTGCACCGTTTTTCGGCTGCTGAGTCTCGTCAACAGGGCAGTTACCGCTATCAAAACGAAAGCATAGCGCTGCACCACACACATGGGGCATGGCTCCAGCCCGAGGCCATGTTGCAGGTACATGCCGTAACCCAGCAGCGCCACGCAAGCCACGACGACCAGGTCAAACACGCGCCTGGGGTGGCGGTCAAACAATGTGGTCAGGAAATCCAAAGTGGGGCCTTTTTGGGTTGCGGTTCAGGTCGGTGACTGCTTGGGGTCAGAGTGTCGCAGATGGTTCCTCGGGGTTCTTTTGCGGCTGTGATGGTGGCCCGCTGCGGGTTTCGGGTTGGGATGCCTTGTTGGCCGCCTCAATTCAGCCACTCCTGTAGCGCAGCGGTGACGAATTGGCGTGCCGAATCCCGACGATTTCTGCGCCCGTGTCGCCGACAGGCGACGGCCCAAGGCAGACCACATTGACCGGCCTTTCAGAACGACCAGAGGCTACTGCTCCGCAAACGCCCGCTCAATCACAAAGTCCCCTGGCCGGCTGGTGTTGCCTTCATGGAAACCGCGCGCCTCCATCATGCCCTTGAGATCGCGCAACATGGCCGGGCTGCCGCAAATCATGACGCGGTCGTCTTTGGCGTCGAGCGGCGGCAGATCGAGGTCGTCGTGCAGCTTGCCGTTGTCGAGCAGTTCGGTCACGCGACCCCGGTTGACGAAGTCTTCGCGCGTCACGGTCGGGTAGTAACTCAATTGCTTCGCTACGGTTTCGCCCAGCAACTCGTGCGCTGGAAGGTGCTCGGTGAGGTATTCACGGTACGCCAGCTCGTCGACTTCGCGCACGCCGTGCACCAGGATCACGCGCTCGAATTTTTCATACGTTGCGGGGTCGCGCACGATGCTCATGAAAGGCGCCAGGCCGGTGCCGGTCGAGAGCAAATAAAGCCGCTTGCCGGGCAGCAAATAGTCAATCAGCAGGGTGCCAGTGGGTTTGCGGCCGACCATGATGGTGTCGCCCGGCTGGATATGTTGCAGGCGACTGGTCAGCGGGCCATCGGGCACCTTGATGCTCAAAAACTCGAGGTTGTCCTCGTAATTGGCGCTGGCAATTGAATAAGCGCGCAGCAGCGGTTTGGCAGTGGCCTCGTCTTTCGGTTTCAGGCCAATCATGGTGAAGTGGCCGTTGGAGAACCGCAACGCCGGGTCGCGCGTCGTGGTGAAGCTGAACAATTTGTCGGTCCAGTGGTGGACGCTCAGGACTTCAGCTTCGTGAAAGGCGCTCATGGTTCAGGAATGGTTGTAAAGGGTGGCTAGCTGCTTAATTTATCGCCAATTCGTCAAAACTCAAACGAATTAGAAATTGATTGCTTAGACCGGGCAAGTCTAAGCCGGCGTGCGCCCAGACAGTTTGTGATGGATCAAACTTTTGCTTGAGGTGCTGTGAGATGACGCGAGATACCGCAAGCTGTAGTTCGAGTTAAGGCGCGCGTTAAAGCACGGGAACCGACTGGAAGCAGGCCCAAAACGGGCCCGGGAAGCCGCTCAAGCCGCCGGCTTGTCGTCTTCTGCGAAAACTTGCCGGGCCACCCTGAAGGCTTCTATGCCAGCCGGCGCACCGCAATAAACGGCAGCCTGAAGAAAAACTTCCTTCATTTCGTCGCGTGTCACGCCATTGTTGAGTGCACCGCGAACGTGCAGCTTCAGCTCGGCCGGCCGGTTCAAGGCGGTGAGCATGGCCAGATTCAGGAAACTGCGGGTTTTGCGGTCCAGTCCGTCGCGCGTCCAGACCGCGCCCCAAGCGTGTTCAGTGACAAACTGTTGCAGATCTTCGGTGAATTCGTCAACCTGGGCCAAGGCTTTGTTGACATATTCGGCACCCAGCACCTCCCGGCGGACCTTTAAACCCGCCAGAAAGTTGGCATTTTCATCCATGAAAAGCGGGGCCTAGTTTTTTGCCAATTGGGCGTCAAGCTCTTTGCAGGAGGGCGAGCAGACGGCTTGCGCCTTGCCCAGGACCTTGCGTGTGCCCATGAGGGAGCGCGCGCGGTGTTTGCCGCACATGAAGCAGGACATGGTGGCTCCGCCAAACGACGCAGCGGCCGCGAACGGCGATCCGGACACTTTGGATTTATAACGCAAACCGTCTGGAAGGACGGCGGTTTTTGCTTCAGCTCTAGACATTGGCCGGGCTCTCGAAAAGTGGACTAAGCCATATTTTATCGCGGAATGCACCCGCCCGCGCGGCCGCCCGGCACCGCCACTACGATAATCAGGCCATTCTGATATTCAAAAAGGCACCCATGGCCCGTACCGTCAACTGCATCAAGCTCGGAAAAGAAGCCGAAGGACTCGATTTTGCGCCCTACCCCGGCGAGCTTGGCAAACGCATCTGGCAAAGCGTGAGCAAGGAGGCCTGGGCGGCTTGGCTCAAGCACCAGACCATGCTGGTCAATGAGAACCGGCTGAACCTGGCCGATGCGCGCGCGCGCCAATACCTGGCGCGGCAAATGGAAAACCACTTTTTCGGCTCTGGCGCCGATGCCGCCGCCGGCTACGTGCCGCCTGCGCCGTGATGGGGCATTACACCCCGCTATTTCCATAGGCCCGTGAACAGGTCGGCGGCGCATTCCTGGCTTCAGGACCGCGGATTGCTCGACGAATGGGTTGGCCAGCCCGCCTTTCAGGTTCTCGACCTCTCGCCGGACATTGCGCCACTCTGGCACGAGTTATTGGCGATTTGGCGCCAGCACCCCCTGCGCCCGCGCCACTTGCACTGGGTGAGCTTGAGGGCAGGCAGCACCGGTAGCCACGTGGATTTTGAGCGTCACGAAGATGTAGCGCTTGACGCGCCTGTCGGGAACCCGGCCAACCGCGCCTTGCTGACACAGGTGACCGGTGAGCGTCACGCCGCATTGCGTGAATTGCGCATGACGGCAGATGCCCTTTTGCTGCCGTCGTTCGACCCATTGACATGTGCGCCCTGGGCCTGCACACCGTGGACGGCCAAATTGTTGGCTCGCCATTGCCGCCGTGGCACCATGCTGTTCGCTGAATCTCTCGCGGAAACTTCCAGGCAGGCGCTTGCAGCCCAGGGGTTCGAGCTTCAACCCACCGCACGCGACGCTGCAGCCGCCAGCGCCTGGTCGGGCCAGTACAACCCGCGTTGGCAGCCGAAAAACCGCACGCTTGAATCCGCAACCAACGCCATCACCAACCGCCGCTGCATCGTCATCGGCGCAGGGCTGGCTGGTGCCAGTACGGCCAACGCCCTGGCGGCGCGGGGATGGTCGATGCATGTGCTCGACGCGGCGCCCGCACCGGCCACGGGCGCTTCGAGCTTGCCTGTGGGCTTAATGGTGGCGCACAGGTCTGTCGACGACAACCCAAGGTCTCGCTTGACCCGCGCGGGGGTGCACATGACCACCTTGCAGGCCAGGCGCTGGCTCAAAACCAATGTTGATTGGGCCCCCAACGGCGTCTTGACGCTCAAGCCGGGTTCCGCAGCGCAGTTTCAGGCCGAAGGCGCGTGGGTCAAGCCGCAATCGCTGGTCGAGGCGTGGATGGCGCATCCAGGCGTGCGCTTTGCCGGCAGCGCGACCGTGGCTGCACTCGACTGGCACGCCACACCGGCGGGCGGCGAATGGCGGGCTCTCGATGCCAACGGCCACGAGCTGGCCGCGGCACCGTATGTCGTTTTGGCGGCAGCGGCAGGCTGTGCTGCGATATTGCAGAACACAGCGACTCTGCAACACAAGGCCGGGCGCCCTTCATTTGACGTGCCCAAGCTCATCTCGGTGCCCGGGCAGGTCTCGTGGGGATTTCATGCACCCGGTGACGAACTCTGGACACCAGCCACTTCAGTCAATGGACAGGGTTATCTCGTCGCCAACCTGCCCATCGACGGCCGGCCGGCGTGGCTGATGGGTTCCACCTTCGAAGACGAAGCCGAACCCCTGGATACCGCTGCCGGCCATGCCCTCAACTTCTCGCAGATGCAGATGTTGATGCCAGGCGCAGCGGCGGCACTGGCGGCCCGCTTTGAAACACGCGCCGTCAACGCCTGGCGCAGCGTGCGATGCACCACTGCCGACCGTCTGCCGCTCGTGGGCCCCGTGAGCCGCGGCGCGCCAGGGCTGTGGCTTAACACCGGTTACGGTGCGCGTGGCCTCACCTGGAGCGTGTTGTGTGCCGAACTTCTGGCGTCACGCCTTGGGGGTGAGCCCTGGCCCATTGCTGCGAGCCTCGCGGGCAAGCTCGGTGAGAGGCGAAGCCTTCGCGGCTGAACCGCCCGCGTCAGACCTTGCGCAGCAGATCCATGATCTGCATGGGGTCAAAAGGCACTTCCAATACGCCCACACAACCGGCCTGCTCGGCGCGTTGTTGCACGTGCCAGGAAGCGTTGCGCGAGCTCAGGACAACCGAGCCCATGGCCGGCTCCAGGCCCATCAGCCGTTCGACCAGGCGCCAGCCGTCAACTTCTGGCGCGTCCAGGTTGACGATGACCAGGTCATAGTGCCGCTGGCGGGCCAGTTCATAGGCCTGCAAGGCGTCGCCGGTTTCGGTAATCTCGAGCATGCCGGCCAGCGCCAGGCGCGCCCGCAGGTACAGGCGATGGTCCTTCGACGGGTCCACCACCAGGGTCTGGCGCACGCCCGGTGGCGCAATGCCTTTGGCGGATTCACCGGTTTCGAGGTCAATATCGGAGCCCAATGCGCCGGAGAAAAGCTGGTCCATCGCGTGCACCACGGCAGACCAGTTCAAAGGCCGGGTGAACGCCCGCCAAGCGCCCTCGGGCGCGTGTTCACCCACGACTATCAGTTTCAGGTTTTTATTGAAGCCGGGCGATTGCAGCTCCATGCCGCCTGCGTAACTTTCGGTATCCAGCAGTGCCAGGTGGGGCGGCAACGGCGCCTCAGGTGTCCACAACTGGTAGCTGGTGGAGCGTTCCTGCGAGAGACGAAAGACGGTGTTCAGGGCATGTCGCTCTGCATCACGAAACCCGATAACTTTCACATAAACAGTGTTGAGCATGTTTCAATTGGACGGCACGGCGCCAGATAAATCAAACGAAATTTACCGGCAATTGGGGATGCCGCGCAAACGCATGGGCCCCGATTGTTGTTATTTCATCGCCGCTGCCGGGCGGCGCGCACGCACGTAGGCGTCTGTAGGCATGTAGGCCTTGCCGTCGGCATAACGCCACTGCACCATGGTGCCTTTGCCACCCTTCTGGTCAAGCAGGCCGACATACGCGCCCATGGTGGACTGCTGGTCAATCGCGCGGAACTCCGCAGGGCCAAATGGCGTGCTGAATTTCAGGCCCCGCATGGCCAGCACCAGTTTCTCGTTGTCTGTTGAATTGGCCTTTTTGATGGCCGCGAAGATCGCCTGCATGGTGGCGTAACCCACAACCGAGCCGACTTTTGGGTTCTCGTTGAACTTCTTGTAGTAGTTGGCCGTGAACGAGGCATGCTCGGGCCGGTCGATCTGGTCCCACGGGTAACCGGTGACGATCCAGCCCCTGGGCGTTTCGTCTTTCAGTGTTTCCAGGTATTCGGGCTCGCCCGAAAGCAGCGAGACCACGGGCGTTTTCGGGAAGATGTTTCGCTGGTTGCCCTCGCGCACCAGTTTGGCGAGATCAGCGCCAAAAGTGACGTTGAAGATCGCATCGGGGCGGCTTTGCATCGTGGCCTGCAACGTGGTGCCAGCGTCGAGTTTGCCAAGCGCCGGCCATTGTTCGCCGACGAATTCCACGTCCGGCCGTTTGGCCTTCAAAAGCTCTTTGAAACTCGCCACAGCGCTCTGGCCGTATTCGTAATTGGGCGCAATCGTGGCCCAGCGCTTGGCCGGCAGCTTGGCCGCTTCTTCCACCAGCATGGCCGATTGCATGTAGGTACTCGGGCGCAGGCGGAAAGTGTAGCGGTTGCCTTTGTCCCACACGATGGCGTCGGTGAGTGGTTCGCTGGCGACGAAGAGCCGCTTGTTTTTCTGCGCGTGGTCGGCCAGGGCCAGGCCGACGTTGGAGAGAAAACCGCCTGCCAGCACATCGACTTTTTCATTGGACGTGAGCTCGACCGCGTGTTTCAACGCCTCTTCGGGTTTGCCGCCGTCGTCGCGTGCGATCACCTCCACTTTGCGACCCAGCAAGCCACCCTGCGCGTTGATCTGATCCACGGCGAGTTGCCAGCCCTGGCGATACGGCGTGGTGAACTGCGGAATGTTCGAGTAACTGTTGATCTCACCGATTTTGATCGGCTTGGCGGTTTGGGCGAATACGCCGGCGCCAAAGCCAAAAGCCAGACCGGCAGCCAATGTCGACATCACAATACGTTTCATGGTTTCTCCAGTGGGTCGGACTTTATCAGGGAATTCCCTAGGACTGCGCTCAACGCGCGAGTGTGCCGTTCGGAGGACTGACTGGACGCCCGCGAGGTGATGCCCGGCGGAATGATGGAAGCCTTTGCCCTTGAATTCGGTGCCTGGCAATGCTATTCTTGTGATAGCATAACATGTTAATTTCACGTGACTTCAGCCCTTAATTTTTCTCAAGAATTGGCGGAAACCCTTAATTGTTAACATCCATGTTAACATTATATAAAAACGCTTGCAGTAAATCTGTGCAACGCCGCCAACCGGTTTGCCCACTGTCGCGTTAAAAGCAGGCGCACTAAAAACTCACCATGCACAACCCAAAACGGCGTGTCAGATTGACACCTCAGACGGTCATGACGGCTCAAAACACAGGCAGCGCGCTGGCGCGGATGGCCTTGGCGATCACCCTGGGCTGCAGCCTCAGCACGGCGGCCATCGCGCAGACAGACACCAGCGCTGCGGCGGCGTGGCGTGCGACATCCCGCTTGGGTTACGGCCCCTCGCCTGACAGCGCGCTGGCGGCACAAACCGGCGCGCGCGCCTGGGCGCTGCAGCAGGTAGACGCCGCCTTCGCCGCCAGCCAGCGCCAAGCTGCCATACCGGCGGAATTCGCCCGCATCAACGCGCCGATCAACGACATTGCCCGGGAATTTCAGGCCGAGCGCGAAGCGCGCCGCACCTTGCGCCCTTTGCCGGCAGGGCCTGCCGATGGCACAGCGGCGCAGCCCAGTACCCTTCCCAACACCTACAGCGTCGACATGGCGCGCAGCGCCGCCGCCTGGCGCCTGGCCGCCTGCAGCGACGCCGCGATCGAACAGCCCTTGTTGGCGAAGATGACGGAGTTCTGGTTCAACCACCTCAATGTGTTCGTCGGCAAAGGCCCGACGCGCCCTTTCCTCGGGCATTACGTGGTCAATGTGGCCCGGGCCCACGCCTTGGGCCGCTTTGAAGACCTGCTGCTGGCCAGCGCCCGCCATCCTGCCATGCTCCTGTATCTGGACCAGGCGCAAAGCAGCGTGCGCGGCCTGAACGAAAACTACGCGCGCGAGTTGATGGAACTGCACACCCTGGGCGTCCATGCCGGTTACACCCAAAACGACGTGCACGAACTGGCACGCATCCTGACCGGCTGGACGGTGCCTCTGGCGCAAGGCCGGGCTTTCGACTTTGTAGCGCGGCTGCATGACACCGGTGACAAAACCTTGCTCGGGCGCACCTTCAAATCCGGCGGCGCGCGTGAGGGTGAAGACGCGATCCTGATGCTGGCGCGCCACCCGGCCACAGCCCGGCGCATCGCAACACGCCTGGCAGCGACTTTTGTGGCCGACCAGCCGCCGCAGGCCCTGGTCGAGCGGCTCACCGCCACCTTCCTGCGCACGCAAGGCGACATCCGCGCGGTCATGCAGGCGCTGGTGGCGTCTGACGAGTTTTGGCAGGCCGGCAACACCCTGTTCAAAACGCCGGTCGACTTCGCCTGCTCGGCCCTCACGGCGGCGGGCGGCGTGAAAGACCCGCGCGACATCCAGCAGGCGCTGGGCTTTCTGGCGCAGGCCGGGCAAGCCATGCACGGCTGGCAAACGCCAGATGGCTACAAGACCGACGCCGACACCTGGCTGGCCCCCGAGGCGCTGACCCGCCGGGCCGACTTCGCCATCGCCGTGGGCAACCGCATTGCCGAGCCGGTTTACCTGTTGCCATTCCTGAGTCCTTCAACTGCCAGCCGTGTGGCCCGCGAGTCTGCTGCGCTTCGCAGCGGCTTGATGCTGGCCAGCCCTGATTTCATGTCCAAATAGCCCATTGTTGCTGGGCACAGAATGCCCCGGAACCGCCCTATGAACCACCCCACTCTTCACGCACCCCAATCGTCTCGCCGGCTCTGGTTGCAGGGCCTGGGCGCTGGTCTGGCACTGGGCGCATTGGCGCCCCGCGTTTGGGCGCAGTCGGGGCCCCGCGGCTCTGGTGGGGCAAGCCAGGGGCGGCTCGTCGTGGTCTTTCTGCGCGGCGCCTACGATGGGCTGTCTGCCTTCGTACCCTACGCGGATCCAGACTACTACCGGCTGCGACCGAACATCGCCATCGCCACGCCCGATGGGTCGGCGCAAGCCGCCATCAAGCTCGACAACACGTTCGCCCTGCACCCGTCGATGGCCGCGTTGTTGCCGTTGTGGCAGCAGGGCGTTTTGGGTTTTATTCCGGCGGCGGGCCTTGGCGCGCCGAATCGTTCACACTTTGACGCGCAATACCAAATGGAGGTTGCAGCGGCCGACAAAACCAGCGGCGCAAGCGGCTGGTTGAACCGGCTGGCCGCCGTCCATAACACCTCCGCACCGATTATTGCGCCCCCGCCCACACCGGTTGCGATGGGGGTGGGTGAAGCCAACCCGGCGATCCTGGCGGGCAGCGCCACCGTCAAGCTGATTCCACGGGGCCAATCCGCCGAGCGCACCGGCGTGTTGGCCAATGGCAATACCCGTCTGGCCTTGCTGGATTTGTATTCCGGCGATGACCGCCTGAGCGTGGCTTTTCGCAAAGGCGCAGACAGCCGCACACAAAGCGCCACAGAACTCAGCAGCGAAAAAGCCGCGGTGGAGAACCGCCGCATGACAGAGCGAAACCAGATGGACCGCAGCCTTGACAAAGACGGCACGCCCGCCAACCCCCAGGCGCAAACCGCACAGATGCTCGCTGCCAGCAATGGCGCCGCCGACCCGGTCGGCCTGCAACTGGATGCCCAGCACCTGGGCACCTTGATGCGCAATGACCGCAACCTGGCGATTGGTTTCCTCTCGGCCGGCGGTTGGGACACCCACGCCAACCAGGGCAACGCGGTGGGACAACTGGCCAACAACCTGGGCAACCTCGCGCGCGCCATCGTGCAATTGCGCCAGGACTTCAACGAACGCGGCGACATGATTGTTGTGATGAGCGAGTTTGGCCGCACCAGCGCTGAAAACGGCACCAAAGGCACCGACCACGGTTTTGGCAACGCCCTGTGGCTTTTGGGCAACCCGGTCAATGGCGGCAAGTGGCATGGGCGATGGAGTGGCCTGGCACGCGGCAACCTGAATGAATCGCGTGATCTGCCGGCCCACCACGACTACCGCGCCGTATTGGCCCAGGTACTGCGCCGCACATTTGCCCTGCCCGACAGCCGCCTGGCGGCGTTGTTGCCTGGCGCCACTTGGGATGCTCGGTTGGACGGCCTGATGCGGGCCGCCTGAGCCAGGCAGTCCAGTTTCTTAACAGTCTTGGTGGCCTTGGCGACTATTGAACGCTATCAATATTATAGCTATAAACGCATATAATTCCTGACTTAAATTCCAATTTAACGCTGAGAATCAGGAAAAAACCGAAATCCTGGCCAATCATACCCAAATTGGGTATGGAAAACGTGAAAAAGGCGAAACGACAACCGCAGCAACGCCGCGCGTCGTCACTACCGCTCTTTCGAATACGGCTTGCCCAGCGCCTGCGGTGCCACGGCTGAGCCTATGAAGCCCGCCAGAAGGATCACCGTCAACACATACGGCAAGGCCTGAATGGCCTGCACCGGCACTTCGCCGCCGCCCAGGCTGACGGGCAGTTTCACACCCTGCAGACGAATCGCGGCGGCATCCAGAAACCCAAACAACAAACACGCCCACAGCGCCAACACCGGGTGCCAGCGTCCAAAAATCAAAGCAGCCAGCGCCATGAAGCCGCGCCCCGCCGTCATGTTGTGGGAGAAATTGGCCGCCTGTGCCAGCACCAGGTAACTGCCCGCCAGGCCACACAACATGCCATTGAGCGTCAAAGCCATGTACCGCAGGCGCGTGACGGAAACCCCGGCCGCGTCAACCATCTGCGGGTTCTCGCCCACGGCCCGCAGGCGCAGGCCAAAACGCGTGCGAAACAGCAGCCACCACACCGCTGGCACCAGCGCCAGCGCGATGTAGACCATCAGGTTGTGGCTGAGCAATCCTTCGCCGATCACCTGGCCAATGAACGGGATACCCTTCGCGGATTCGGCAAACTGCGGGAACAGCGGCTGGATGCGCACCGCCGTTGACACCGCTGGCGTTTGCCCACCCTGCGCGAACCAGGCAATGCCCAGCACCATCGTCATGCCCGAGGCGATGATGTTGATCGCCACGCCCGAGACCACCTGGTCGCCCTTGTGGCTCACACAGGCCAAGCCGTGCATCCAGGCCAATGCCACGGCGACCAGCATCGCCAGAAATACCGCCAGCAGGGTTGAGCCAAAGGCGGCGAACAGCATCTTGCCTTCCAGGCCGATATCTACAACTCCGGCGCGCTCTGACAACAAACCTGCCAAAGCGCAGAAAATCAGCGGCGTCGAAACCCGCAGGGTCGAGGCCAGCATGGCGCCAAACAGGGCGTCATCCATGTTGTGCTCCCGGTTTTGCCTTGGGTGTGAACAGCGCGAGCAGCCAGCTCACGGGACGTGCGATCACGTAGGCCATCGCGCCTGAAAACAGCACGATGAAGCCTTGCAGCGCCACCACCATGTCGCGGCTGAAACCGCGGATCTCGAAGGCCACTTCAGCACCGCCCTGGTAAAGCGCGCCAAACAGCAAGCTGGCAAAAATGATGCCCACCGGGTGGTTGCGCCCCATCAGCGCCACGGCAATGCCCGTGAAGCCCGCGCCACTCACAAACTCCAGCAGCAGTTTGCCGTTTACACCGGCAATTTCATTCATGCCCACCATGCCCGCCAGCGCGCCCGAAATCGCCATTGACACCATCACCTGCTTCTTTGAGCGGATGCCCGCGTATTCGGCCGCGCTGGGGCTCGAACCCACCGCACGCAGGTGGTAACCGCCGCGCGTGCGCCACAAAAACAGGTAAACCGCCAGGCACGCCAGAAGCGCCAGAAATACACTGATGTTCAGCGGCGAGCTCGGCCAATTGATGCCCAGCCAGCCCAGCGCATCTTTCATGCCGGGCAACTTGGCCGAATCGGCAAAGGGCACACTCTCTACCGACATCGTGCCTTTGGGGCGCAGGTGGTTCACCAGCAAATACACCAGCAAGGTGCTGGCGATGAAGTTGAACATGATGGTGGTGATCACCACGTGGCTGCCCCGGTAGGCCTGCAAATAGGCCGGCACGGCGGCCCATGCCATGCCAAACAGGGCGCTGAAAACCAGCATCAGCGGCAACATCAGCCAGATCGGCAAAGATGGCGCGAGCCACAGCGCGATCAGCCCGGTGCCCAGGCCGCCCATGATGGCCTGGCCTTCGCCGCCAATGTTGAACAGCCCGCCGTGAAAAGCCACCGCCACCGCGAGCCCGGTGAAGATGAAAGTCGTCGCGTAATAAAAGGTGTAACTCAAGCCCCGCTGGGTGCCAAAGGCCCCGCGCACCAGCACCGTGATCACCTCCGCCGGGCTTTGTCCCACCAACGCCACCACCGCTCCAGCCACCAGCAGTGCCACCAGCAGGCACACCACGGGCAGCAGCACCAGATCAGCCCAGCGCGGCAGGGGCGCAGCTGCACTCATGGTGTGTTTCCCTTCATGCGTGGCCGCCCGTCATCAGCAGGCCCAAGCCGGCTTCGGTGCAGTCCTGGATGGCCACCTCGCCGGCTACACGCCCCTGGTTCATCACCATCACGCGGTCTGACAGGGCGAGGATTTCATCGAGCTCGCTGGAGACCACCAGCACGGCGCAACCGGCGTCGCGCATGGCGCGCAGTTGCGTGTAGATAAATTCGATGGCGCCGATGTCGACACCGCGTGTGGGTTGGCCGACCAGCAACACGCTGGGCACCTGGCCCAATTCACGGGCCAGCACCAGTTTTTGCTGGTTGCCGCCCGAGAATTTATTGCTCATCAATTCCGGGTTGCGCGGGCGCACGTCATAACGCTCCATCAGGCCTGCGGTAGCGCTTTTCATGCGCGGGTGCGCCATCCAGCCGCGGCGGGAATAGTCGGGCAGGCCGTCATAACCCAACACGGCGGACTCCCAGGCAACGAACTGCATCACCAGCGCGCGCGCGTGGCGGTCTTCAGGCACGTGCGCGAGCCCCAGTTTCCGGGCCAGGGAGGGAGACAGCCAGCCGCCCGACTGAAACTCACGAGCGCCCAATGTCATGCGCCCTTCCTGGGGCGCTAGCAGACCCGACAACACATCCAGCAATTCGCTCTGCCCATTGCCCGACACACCGGCCACGCCGACGATTTCCCCCGCGCGCAACTGCAGGTCAATGCCGTCCAGGCGCACGACTTTCATGTTGTCACGTACGGTGACTTTGTGCGCCTGCAACAGCACCTCACCACCGGTGCGCGCACCGGAATCGACCCGCCCGATGTTCACCTTGCGCCCGACCATGGCTTCGGCCAGGCCCCCGATAGACGCCTGGGCAATCGGCAGGTTGGCCACCACGCGGCCGGCCCGCATCACGGTGACCTGGTCACACAGGCCCATCACCTCACGCAGCTTGTGGGTGATGAGCAAAATGGTGGTGCCCTGGCTGCGCAGCAGTTTGAGGACCTCGAAAAGCTGGTCGGTCTCCTGCGGCGTGAGCACGGCAGTGGGCTCGTCAAGGATCAGGATTTTGGCGCCACGGTAGAGCGTCTTGAGTATCTCGAGGCGCTGCCGGTCGCCAACGGCGAGGTCGGCCACCAGGGCATCGAGGTTCACTTTGAGGCCCGTTGACGCCATCAGCGCTTCCAGCTTGCCCCGCACTTGCGCTTCGGCTTTTTGCAAAAGCCAATGGGGCTCGGCGCCGAGCATCACATTGTCCAGCGCCGTCAGGGTTTCAACCAGCATGAAGTGCTGGTGCACCATGCCGATCCCGAGGGCGATGGCATCGTCGGCATTGCGGATCGCGGCGGGCTTGCCCAGGACTTCAATGCTGCCGTTGTCGGCGCTGTAGAAGCCGTAGAGGATCGACATCAGGGTGCTTTTGCCCGCGCCGTTTTCCCCCACGATGCCATGCACCGTGCCGGCACCCACCTGCAAGTCAACATCGACGTTGGCCGCCACCGCGCCAAAACGCTTGTTGATGCCGCGCATGTGGACGGCGGCGGTGGTTTTCAGGTCAGGCATCGGCCCATGATACAAAAAAGCCCGCAGCGCCATGTGGACGCTGCGGGCGTTTGGCCCGGAAAGGGGTTCAGTTCAATACTTGCAGGCGTTGTCGGCCATGTAGTCGGCCACCTTGATCTTGCCGCTGATGATGTCGGCCTTGGCGGCGTCCACCTTTTTCTTCATGTCGGCAGAAACCAGTTTTTCGTTGTTGGCGTCCATGGCGTAATCAATGCCGCCTTCCTTCAGGCCCAGCACAGTGATGCCGGGTTTGTGGCCTTTGGCGACGTTCAACACGGCTACGTCAACCCGCTTGAGCATGGAGGTGAGCATGGTGCCGGGCTGCAGGTGGTTCTGGTTGCTGTCCACACCAATGGCGAGTTTGCCGCCGTCTTTGGCGGCCTGGTAAACACCAACGCCTGTTCCACCCGCGGCAGCAAACACCACGTCTGCACCTTTTGCAAATTGGGCCTTGGCCAGCTCGCCGCCGCGCGCCGGGTCGTTCCAGGCTGCACCCGTGGTGCCGGTCATGTTGCCGAAGGTTTCGATTTTCGGGTTGGCGAATTTCGCGCCTTGCTCGTAGCCGCACTGGAATTTGCGGATCAGCGGAATGTCCATGCCGCCGACAAAACCGACCTTGCCGGTCTTGCTGGCCATTGCGGCCATGGCGCCGACCAGAAAGCTGCCCTCTTGTTCCTTGAACACCACCGACTGCACGTTGGGAAGGTTCACGACCATGTCGATGATGGCGAATTGCAGCTTGGGAAAGTCTTTGGCGACTTTTTCAATGCTCGAAGCCTGGCCAAAACCGATGCCGATGATGGGGCTTGCGCCGCGCTCAGCCATGCGGCGGATCGCCTGCTCACGCTGGGATTCATTGGAGATTTCGAAATCGAGGTACTGCTTGCCGGTTTCCTTTTTCCACTGCTCGATGCCCCTGTAAGCGGCTTCGTTGAAGGATTTGTCAAATTTGCCGCCCATATCAAACACGATGGCGGGTTCCGCCTTGGCCGACAGGCTGATGGCGCACGCAATAGCGACCAGCCCCAAACTTGCAGATTTCCCGAATTTCATGATGACTCCAGAGGTTAGTAGAAGACCGATGATAAAACGTTAACGGTTGAGCCAGCGAGCGGCAATCAGGGTTTACCTATTCCCCTGTTTTCGCCAACATCAACTGCAAACTGGCCGCGACGGCTGACGCCAGTCGGGCGTTATTGAGAACCAACTCTATATTGGCCGCCAGACTGTCACCCCCGGTGAGCGCACTGACCCGCGCCAGCAGGAACGGTGTGACAGCTTTGCCAATGATTTTCTGTTGCGCGGCTTCCAGGAGCGCCTGCTCGATGGCCGCATTGATCACTTCGGCCGGCATCGCGTGTTCGGCCGGGATCGGGTTCGCCACGACCACGCCTCCGTTGAGGCGTAGCGCCCATTTGAGGTGCAACACGCGCGCAATCTCGTCGGCCGTGTCAAGGCGGTAATTGACGGCGAACGCGCTCTCCCGCACATAAAACGCGGGCAATTGTTCAGTTTGGTAACCGATCACCGGCACACCATGGGTTTCCAGGTATTCAAGCGTCAAGCCCAGGTCCAGAATCGACTTGGCTCCGGCGCACACCACGGCTACCCCGGTTTGTGCCAGCTCTTGCAGGTCTGCCGACACATCCAGGGTCTGTGCGGCGCCGCGGTGCACACCGCCAATGCCGCCCGTGGCGAAGACGCGTATGCCAGCCATTGCGGCGATGACCATAGTGGCCGCCACCGTGGTTGCACCGGTTTGGCCTGCCGCCAGGACAAACGGCAAATCACGGCGGCTGACCTTGCTCACCGCAGGCCCCTGTTTGCCAAGGGTTTCAATTTCCCGAGGCGCCAGCCCGGCCTTGAGGCGGCCATTGATGATGGCAATCGTGGCAGGCGTTGCGCCGCTGCTGCGCACCTCAGCCTCCACCCTCAAGGCGGTCGCCACATTTTGCGGATACGGCATGCCGTGGGCGATGATGGTCGACTCCAGTGCCACCACCGGCAGGCCGCGGGACAGCGCGTGGTAGACCTCGGCAGACAGGTCAGGCGAAGTTTGCATGGGCAACAGGGGGTTCATCGAAAGCAGCGACGGGCGCAAAGGGCTCATGGCTGGATTGTCGCAAAGGCACCCGCAACCTGCTGCGCCAGCGTCTGCACGCCGAGGTGTGTGGCATTGGCGCCCGGGCTCATCAGGGTCATTTCAGCGCAAGCGGCGCCCCATGCAACGGCTTGGGCCAAAGGCAGGGCCTGCACATGGCCGTACACAAGGCCCGCAAGCAGGGCGTCACCCGCGCCGTTGGTGTTCAGCACGCGAAGCGGTCGCGCCGCCCGGTGCCCGACTCCGCCAGCAACCCCGCGCCAGGACACGCCTTGGGCACCCAGGGAGATCACCACGTTTTGCACCCCGGCATCCTGGAGAAACAAGGCAGCGGCGGCGGCATCGTCTGGGGTTTCGACGCGTTGTCCTGTCAACACTTCTGCTTCCAGGCGGTTGATTTTCAATGTGTGGATCCGCGTCAGCCAGGGCTGCAGGCGGGCGCACTTCGCTGCGGAAACGGCGTCGACAAATACCCTGGCAGGCGCCGCGCATTGCATCAACCAGCCCAGCGCAGCTTCGGGCAAGTTGCAGTCCAGCACCAGCACCGCGGCAGTTTCAAGCAAGTCCCGATAAGCTTCAAGGTGGGCCGGTGTCAGCATCTGCATCACCTGCATGTCATTGACGGCCACAGCCAGGGCGCCATCGGGCCCGCTCAGCGCGACATAACTGGCGGTGCGCAGCGCAGGAAAATGGGCAACCGCGTCCACGTTCACGCCAACCGCCGCGGTTTCCTGCACCAGCCGGCGCCCCATGTCGTCGTCTCCCACGGCGCTGATGAGCCAAACCCCATGACCCAGCCGCGCCAGGTTTTCCGCGATATTGCGCGCCACGCCGCCGCGCGAGACTTGCACGCCGCCGGGCGTTGAGTCCCCTGGCACCAAAGGGGTGTCAGACCGGCCCAGAACGTCCATGTTGGCACCGCCTGCCACAACGATAGCACCTGCGGGATCTGAAGGGGCGTTGGCAAGCATGGAAAAGGCGTGAAATGAGTGTGAGGTGGTGGGTGCGGGGGGCCGTCAAACCCGGTTTTAGGCGGCACAATGGCACATAACCCGATCATTGGGTGGCCCAGGTTTTGATGAACTGATGATACTTGTAGCAGGCTCTGCCAACCTTGATTTTGTCGTGCGCGCCGACCATATCCCGGCGCCGGGAGAAACCGTGCTGGGCCGGGAATTCAAGACTTTCCCGGGCGGCAAAGGTGCCAACCAGGCGGTTGCGTGCGCCCGGGCCGGCGGCGTTGCGACGGCCATGTTGCTCGGATTGGGCAACGACGCGTTTGCCCAGCCGCTGGAAGCCTCCCTGAAGGACGCAGGGGTTCGGTTGCACATCAAACGTTCTGCAGACGAGCCCACTGGCACGGCCTTTATCTGTGTCAGCGACGACGCCGAAAACGCCATCACCGTCGCACCCGGCGCCAACCATGCCTTGTTGCCAAATGACCTCGTGGATCTCAATGGCGTCAGCCACCTGGTGATGCAGCTCGAGACGCCAATGGCGACCGTTTGCGCCTACGCCAGCGCGGCCCGCGCGCGGGGCGTGAAGGTGGTGCTCAACGCCGCGCCCGCCCAATTGCTGCCAGCGCAAGTGCTGGCCGCCATCGACTCCCTCATCGTCAACGAAGGTGAACTGGCGGTGGTGGCGCAGCATCAGGGAAGCCTTGAAGACAGCCTGGCGCGCCTCGCCGTGCCGCTTGTGGTGGTGACCTTGGGCAGCCAGGGCAGCCTGGCCCGACTTGACGGCCAAACCATCCGCCAGACCGCGTTCAAGATCTCGCCGGTCGACACCACAGGCGCTGGCGACACCTTTGTGGGCAGTTTTGTAGCAGCACTCAGCCAGGGTGTGGCTGTGCAACAGGCCCTGCGCCAGGCCAGCGCAGCCAGCGCGCTGGCGTGCCTCGTGGCCGGCGCGCAATCGAGCATTCCCACGCTGGACCAGGTGCAAAAGTTTTTGTCCCTGCACAGCGACAATTGAAAAACATGAACCCAAGCACAAAAACCAAAGTCATTTACGACACCGATCCGGGCGTTGACGACGCCATGGCGCTGTATTACGCCCTGGCCCATCCCGCCATTGAGGTCGTCGGCATCACCACCACGTATGGCAATGTCACGGTGGAGCAGGCAGCCACCAACGCCTTGTACCTGACGGCCATCGCCGGCTACCCGGCCATACCGGTGACAAAGGGCGTCAAGACGCCGTGGGTCAAACCCGGCGAGACGCCGCCCGCGCACATTCACGGGGCCGATGGGCTGGGCAATCTTGCGAGCCGCGAAAAAACCGGCAACACCCTGGACCCGCGCCCCAGCGCGCAGTTCATCGTCGACATGGCGCGTGCGTCGCCGGGAGAGATCACGCTGGTGGCTGTAGGCCCGTTGGGCAATCTTGCCCTGGCGTTGAAGCTTGAGCCCAATCTGCCCCGCCTTTTGCGCGAAGTCATACTGATGGGTGGCACCGTGACCGAGCCGGGCAATGTCTCACCGGTGGCCGAAGCCAATATCTGGGGTGACCCGCACGCGGCAGACCAGGTGTTCACGGCGGGCTGGAAACTGACCATGGTCGGGCTGGACGTCACGCACCAGGTGATCATGCCGGTGAGCCTCTTCAAACGCATCGCCGATCACCACAAACATGTGGCCACCGACACACTGCATACGGCGGTCGGCTTCTACGCCAATTTTTACAGCGGCCTGTATCCACACGTGGCGAAAATCCACGGCTGCTTCGGGCACGATGTGCTGGCCTTCATTTACCTCACCAGCCCCGAGCTGTTCACACTGCTGCACGGCCGCGTGCGCGTGGCCACGGAAGGTATCGGCCAGGGGCAAACCATGCTGGACCGGCGTCCGACCATCGGTTATGCCCAAAAAGGCTGGGGCGCCGAGAAACCCGAAACCCAGGTGTGCATGCAGGTCGACGCGGCCGGCGCCAGCCAGGTGTTTGAAGCGGCGATGCTGGGCAACTGGCTGCGCTGAAACCCGTTTACGGAGACAAGCATGCAAACCACTGAACGACGCGCCGACCACCCGGGGGGCGCAGGTGCCAAACAACTGGCGGTGGTGGACTACCGAAGCCCGACCGCTGCGCAAGACTTCTGCAAAAACCTGCACGACACCGGTTTTGGCGTTTTGAAAAACCACCCGCTGGACCAAACCCTGGTCGAAGGCATCTACGCCGAATGGCTGGCGTTTTTCGCAAGCAGCGCCAAAAACAAATACCCGCAAGACCCGGAAAAACTTGACGGTTATTTCTCACCAGCTGTTTCTGAAACCGCCAAAGACCACACCAAACGTGACCTCAAGGAGTTTTTCCACATCTTCCCCTGGGGCCGTTACCCGGCCGAGGTGTCAGACGCGGCGCGGCGCTATTACGCGGCTGGCAGCAGCCTGGCCAAGGAACTTTTGCAGTGGGTGGAAGACAACTCGCCGCCGGAAGTCAAGGCCAAATATTCGATGCCCCTGCCCCGGATGATCGAAGGCTGCCAGCAGACCTTGCTGCGCGTGTTGCACTACCCGCCGCTGCGCGGGGACGAAGAAGCTGGCGCCGTACGTGCTGCTGCCCATGGCGACATCAACCTCCTGACCATCCTGCCCGCCGCCACCGAGCCAGGCCTGCAAGTGATGGGCAAAGACGGCCAGTGGATCGACGCACCGAGTGACTTCGGCCTCTTGATCGTCAACATCGGCGACATGTTGCAGGAGGCCTCGGGCCACTATTACCCATCCACCATCCACCGCGTGCTCAACCCCATCGGCGACGGCGCCAAAAAGTCGCGCATCTCCATGCCGCTGTTTTTGCACCCGAATCGCGATGTGGTGTTGTCGGCGCGTTACACGGTGGAAGGGTATTTCCAGGAGCGCATGCAGGAGCTGCGCGGGGTGCGCAAAGCCTGAAATCAAGCCGGAGTGATCGGTCTGCGGCCGCAGCGATTTCAGGACGATCTCACCTCACGCTGCCTCGTGCCATATCCAGATTGGGTCAAGAAAAATGACCCCGTCTTTCGCACTCCCCTCCATGCGACACAGGATGCCAAGCAGCGGTTACTGGAAATAGGAAGAGAGGAGGTTCTCGTCCAGCGATTCGGTGGAAGCGATGGACGCACAGACCGCTGGGCCCAGGGTGAAGCGCAGTACAACCGTCCCGACGTCCTTTTTTTTCCAGCGAATGATCTCCTCCTGAATGTGCCGCCTTTGCGAAACCACCTCGCAGGTCGCCTGCGGGATACCCGCAAGCCCGGGCGACAGCGCTGCGGTCATGGTGGTGAACTTTGCCGGTCCGATATACCGCATGAGCCGCCCTTCAAGCGGCTCTTGCCGGGTCAGGTCAATCAGTTGGCCGGCCTCTTCGGCCACAGTTTGCAGGTAAATTGATTCCACCTTGGGTGCCGACAGGTACAGCGTGACCCGGTTTTTCCCGGTTATCGACAGCTTTTAGACCAATTCCACGTCATCCATGGCTTCACCTCCGTGGCGGCATCCGGTGCTGCGTCGTACGTCGTCGTACGTCGTCGTACGTCGCCCGGTCAGTCTAGACCTTTGGCGTCAATCGTGCACCCGGAAAAAAACGCGATCAGCAACAAAAGTTAACATGGGGGTTAATTATTTTCAAATTCGGGGCAGTTTTCAAAGAATATGGCAAAAATTGGGACTGAAGTCACGCAATATAAGCATTGTATGCTATTTTATTTATAGCAACCGATTCGACCTCGAATTGTCATCGGAAACAGGGCAAGGCCTGACGGCCGCACGCCCAGGTACCGCTGAATCGAACTGTCTACAACTTCCGGTTCACCATGAACATCACGGCGGCGGTTCCCAAAAGGTTCACCTGCGCACTCCAGTTTTTGTCGAACTGCCAGCCCAGGGCGGGAATGATGGCGGGCGACAAGCCGTTGTAGTTGAGGGGGACTTTGTCGTCGTGCGGTGAAACGTAGCCGTAAAGCAGGCCCACCGTTACCTTCAGGTACAAAGCCGGGGCGGCTTGCAACAAACCGGGAAAAGCCCAGCCGTAATACAAATAGGCGCTGGGTTGCCCGAAAGAGTTGGAGAAGCCCATCAAACCATACAGGCTCTGGTCTGCAAACCCGCGCTCCAGGCCGACAGCCCACACCTGCCTGTGTTCAACGCTTCGGCGAAAATGCTCGGTGTAGGGACTTACCGAAATCTGCCAGTCGCCGGAAGCTGGCAACAGCTTGGGTTCCTCTGCCTCGGCAGCCATTGCGCCTGAAGCGCATGCAGCCAGCGCCATTGCGGCCAGAGCAGACCTCACGTTTGATGCAAATGTGCCTAAGTTCATGATGGGATGTTGGCATGATAGCCAAACTGCCTTTGTGCGGTAAACCACATAGCTGACGGCAACGGCCACTCGTCGGTGGTTTTATATTCCCATAAAGAATAACAAAATCATAAAAAAGTAGTTTGCAATATAAGCGAGCGGCCTGAAACTGCATGTCTTCCTTGGAGGGGTATGCACGATCTGGCGTTTGTTTTTGCGGGGTTTTTTGTCGGCCTGGTGGTCGGCCTCACCGGCGTGGGCGGCGGCTCACTGATGACCCCAATCCTGATCTTTTTCTTCGGCGTCAAGCCTTATATGGCGATTGGCACCGATTTGCTGTTCGCGGCTTTTACCAAGATGGGCGGCACGATCAAGCTGGCTCGGGCACGGCACGTCGACTGGCGCGTGGTGGGGCAACTGTGCGCGGGCAGCATTCCGGCCGCCCTGGGCACTTTGTACATCCTGCACAAACTCGGCCCCGCCAGCTCGGAAGTTCAACACGTGATGACCACGACGCTGGGCGGCGCCTTGCTGCTGACGGCTGCCGCCACACTGTTCAAGGCGATCCGGGGCAAATCGGCACCGGCTTCGGTGGCGCTTGGCCAGGAAACCGAAGCCACGCAGCCCATTCACTGGGCGTTGCCACCGCTTTTTGGCGCGTTGATTGGCGTGCTGGTCACGCTCACATCCGTGGGCGCAGGCGCGATTGGCGTCACCGTCTTGATGATTTTGTACCCCAAGCTGCCACTCTCGCGCATTGTGGGCGCAGACATTGCTTACGCCGTGCCGCTCACCCTGGTGGCGGGTTTGGGTCATGCCTCACTGGGTTCGGTCGATTGGCCCTTATTGGCGAAACTGCTCATCGGCTCCCTCCCCGGCATCTGGATCGGCTCGCATTTGCTCACCCGCACGCCAGACCGCGTGATCCGCTCGCTGCTCTCCGTGTTGCTCGCCTACGCGGGCTTGAAACTGATCGCCATTTAAGTTCACCGTCCCCAAACCATGTACCAATACACCGACTTCGACCGCGCCTTTGTCAAACAACGAGCCGCGCAATACCGCGAGCAGTTGGGTCGCCACCTGGCCGGCCGGTTGCCCGATGACGACTTTCGCCCGCTGCGTCTGCAAAACGGCTGGTATGTGCAGCGTTTTGCGCCCATGCTGCGGGTGGCGGTGCCTTACGGCGAGTTGTCGGCAAAGCAATTGCGTGTGTTGGCCAAAATCGCCCGTGATTTCGACAAAAAGGAAGAAAACAACATCGACAAGGCCAACCCCGGCTTGTCGGATTTGAATTCCTTGCCCAGCGGCGTGGGCCACTTCACCACGCGCCAGAACGTGCAATACAACTGGATTCCGCTGGATAAAAGCGCCGACGTGATGGACCTGCTCGCCAGTGTCGACATGCACGGCATCCAGACCAGCGGCAACTGCATTCGCAACATTACCAGCGACGAACGCGCCGGCATCGCGGTTGACGAAGTGGCAGACCCCCGCCCGTTTGCCGAAATCATGCGCCAGTGGAGCACGCTGCACCCCGAGTTCGCGTTTTTGCCGCGCAAGTTCAAGATCGCCATCACCGGCGCCAAGGAAGACCGAGCCGCCACGTATTGGCACGACGTGGGCCTGCATGTGTTGCGCAATGCGAGTGGCGACATCGGCTTTCGCGTGCTGGTGGGCGGTGGCATGGGCCGCACGCCCATCGTGGGCACGGTGATCCGCGAGTTCCTGCCCTGGGACCAGCTGCTCAATTATTTGGAGGCCGTGGTGCGTGTTTACAACCGCTGGGGCCGGCGCGACAACATGTACAAGGCCCGCATCAAGATCCTGGTGAAGGCCGAAGGCCAGCGTTTCACCGACGAGGTGGAAGCCGAGTACCGGCAAATTCTGGAACAGGATGGCGCGCCGCACACCATCACCCAGGCCGAGCTGGACCGTGTGTCTGCCTCCTTTGTACCGCCCACGCTGGTGTGCAACCGCAAAAATGGCGAAGAGAAGATCGCCGCCATCCTGCGCGCTGCCGCCGAAGACGACGTGGAGTTTGGCCGTTGGTTGCAGCAAAACGTGCAGCCGCACAAGAATCCGGATCTACGCGCGGTCACCCTCTCGTTCAAACGCATCGGTTATGCACCCGGCGACGCGACCGCCTCGCAACTCGAAGGCGCAGCCGCCCTGGCTGACGAATTCTCCGCCGGTGAAGTGCGTGTGACCCACGACCAAAACCTGGTGCTGCCCTGGGTGCGTTGCGACCAGTTGCCCGAGTTGTGGCGCGCCGCTCGCAAACTCGGCTTCGCGCGGCCCAATATTCGCTTGCTCACCGACATGATCGCCTGCCCCGGCGGCGACTTCTGCTCACTGGCCAATGCGCGCTCTTTGCCGATTGCGCAAGCCATCACCGAGCGTTACCAGGACCTGGACGAGCTGCATGACCTGGGCGAGATCGACCTGCACATCAGTGGCTGCATCAACTCCTGCGGCCACCACCACAGCGGCCACATCGGCATTTTGGGTGTGGATAAAGACGGCAAGGAGTGGTACCAGGTGTCGCTCGGCGGCTCAGATGGCTCCACCTTGAGCGGTGCGCCGGTCGCTGGCAAGGTCGTAGGCCCCTCGTTTGCGGCTGAAGAAGTAGCTGACGTGATCGAAGCCATTCTGGAGTCTTACCGCCAGCTTCGCGTGTCCACCGCCAAGGGCGCGGAGACCTTCATCAACACCTTGCGCCGGGTAGGTCCGGAGCCTTTCAAGACAGCGGCCAACGCCAGCCGCGTGAGCACCGGCAAGGCCCAGGCTGCCGTGGCCGAAGCGGTTTAAGAAGGAACGCACTATGAGAACCACCATTCAATT